>NZ_WJEB01000002.1:0-435169 GCF_010994085.1 Gracilibacillus saliphilus
GAAAGGAGGTTAAGTGGGGGTAGTTCAATACTTGGAAGATAAGTATAATGGTAACAACCACTCATCCTTTTTATGGATTAAGCACGTCACTCTAGAGAGTGTGAGAATGTATCGTGTGGAAAACATATCCAATTGAGAGGATTGAACACATTTCTTTAAGTATGTTAAAATCCAAGAATCAATGCGTCGTAGGAGGTGCACTTTGAAAAATCTGTTTTATATTTGCTTTTCTCTTTTATTAATATTAAGTGCCTGCGATCTCAATTCAGAAAGTCAGGAGCAAAATAGTGATTCACAAGTAGAGCAAGAGCAAACAAAAAATGATCAAGAAGACAATGAAAGTAAGGACCGAGATCTTTTTGGTATGGGGGATTTTGAAATTTTAAAAGAAAAAACTGATATTGGTACATATAAAATAGGTCCCATATCCCTAGTGATTAAATCTATTGCGGTAGAAAGAGGCGAACTAAACAACATTAGTGAAATTCTCCAAGAGCGTTTGCCTAAAGGGGAAATAGAGGTTATCGAAGTACTGATGACGATGACTTCGGAGAGAAAAGATATTGAGTTTACGCAAGATAATTTTCAATTGACTACGGATGCAGGTGAGCATTTCAACAAACCAGAGGGATTAATGAGTACTGCTCTTAATAGTGACTTTGCATATACCGATTCTGAAACTGGTTCCGGAGATTATTATGTGACGGTGAGCTATATATTGGGACAGTCCAAAGCTGAGGCGTTAGAAGAGGTTGAGTTTCATGTGAAGGCTCCAACGGACAGTAATGGTGAGTCTCTTGGTGAAGATATACATACTACTATACCTATTCTTCCAGTAGAATGAAGATAAGAAAGGAGCAATGTAAGAGCTTTATGTACATTCTAGACTTCATCACTACGGTATTAGCTATTATCGTGGTATTGGCCTTACCAGTTCTGATGATATTTGTCTCTAAGGTTTCTAAATTGTCAAAACAACGCACAAATGAAGCCATGGACATCCACAAAGAAAACCTAGAAATACAAAGAGAAACGTTAAAGGAAATAAGAGAGATAAAGAAATTTCTTGAGTCTAGAGATTGATTCTGAGGTAAAAAGAAATTATTAATATAAAGTAAAAATATAGTTGTTTTTCTTAGTTTTTCTACATTTATAAAGGACTAATTGGCGATATAATGGCAACTTATTCTTATGTATTTGTTGTTATCCTTGAAATAGCAAATACATAAGGGGGTGCATTGTAATGGGGTTTTCTGCTTACGATGTAGCTATTATTCCAATCATAACCGGTTTGGTTCAGCTTTTGAAAAATGTAGGACTACCAAATAAATTTAGTCCGCTGTTTGCTTTGGCTTTTGGTATTCTTGCAGGGGTATTTTATATTTCTCCCAATGATTTAGCTGAAGGAATTTTGCTGGGCATAGTTGCAAGTTTATCAGCTAGCGGTCTATATAATCAGGCTAAAGTTCTTCGTAAAGAGAGTAGATTGAAGGGCGAAAAAAATAGTATATCTTAAAATGTCTTTAGGTTCATAATAATGAGTAATGTATCAAGAACTAGTGATACATTATTCATTCGATTCTTTTTAGTGTTAGCTACGTTTCTTTATATAAAAATCAAAAAAGCTCATTGGCAGAATCTTTATTAAATTGGTATAAACAGATCCTCGGAAGGTAAGGGTCTGTTTTTTTGTGGTGAAAAAAGGGATAAAAAGCTAACTTAATTGAGAATTTTAGGATACTTTTATGAAATATATTAAAGATAATGTAAATACTTTTTCCTATTCGTTTTCATGTACATTAACAGTGTAAGAAAAATAAACGAAAAGGAGAGATAGTTATGAAGAATTTTCCAGGAGAACTTTATGCAATTGGTTCAACAGGAAGTAATGTGAGAGCAATACAGAATGCTCTGAATGATCTTAATTTCAACGTAGGAAATGCAGACGGTATTTATGGTGAAGGTACAGCAAATGGAGTAAAGGAATTTCAACGTGCAAACAATTTAAATCCTGATGGTATTGTTGGAAAATTAACATGGGATAAACTATTTAATGATAATGGTGCCTCTGCAAACCATCCTTTTTCTGGTGATTTGTTAAGCATGGGATCTACAGGTCCAAATGTTGAGTTAGTACAACAACGGCTAAATGAACTTGGCTATAATGCAGGTGTAGTGGACGGGATTTATGGTTCTGGAACTAGGCAAGCAGTGATTGATTTTCAAGGAGATCATTTTATCTCAACTGATGGTATTGTTGGTGAGGTAACATGGAGCATTTTATTTAATGGAACAGCTAATGGAATATATGCAACTTATCCTGGTTATGTGTTAAGTGTAGGTTCCCAGGGTGATAGTGTCAAAATAATTCAGAACCAATTAAATCGTTTGGGATTTAACGTGGGAAGTGCAGATGGTATTTTTGGTTCAGGTACGGAAAGTGGCGTAAAAGATTATCAGGAATCTCGAAATTTAGTAGTGGATGGTATTGTGGGACCTAACACATGGGATAAATTAATGTCCGACTCGCAAACTGGTGAAAATGTTAATAACAATACCCCATTCCCTGGCGTATTATTGTCTAGAGGGTCTACAGGTAGTTATGTTCGAATGGTACAACGAAGATTAAATCAATTGAATTTTTTTGTTGGTTCAGTAGATGGCATTTATGGACCGAAGACGGAACAAAGGGTAAAAGATTATCAAGCGAGTAAGGAACTTCAGGTAGACGGTATTGTCGGTAGGTTAACGTGGGATGCCATGTTTAACAATACTACAGCTAATGTCAGAATACCATATCCTGGTACATTATTAACGATTGGCTCAGCAGGAGATAATGTAGCTAGAGTTCAATCACAGCTAAATACCATGGGGTATAATGCAGGAGCTGAAGATGGTATCTTTGGTGATAATACTGCATCTGCGGTACGACGTTTTCAACTGGCAAATAATTTGGAAGTCGACGGAATTGTAGGACGTAATACTTGGAATGCGCTTTTTAATGGTGATAGAATGCCAGCGCCAGATAGAACAGAGACTAGTTATCCTAATAGATTGATCCGAGAAGGTGATACAGGAAGTCTTGTTCGTCAAGTTCAACAAAAATTGAACGATCGAGGTTATTCTTCAGGAACAGTAGACGGTATTTTTGGTCCGATGACTAGGCGAGCGGTTGAAGCGTATCAACATGCTAATGGTTTAGATGTAGATGGTATTGTAGGTAGAATGACGTGGAATTCCTTATTTTCTATCTCTCATCCAGGGAATAATGATGGTGATCAATCCGATAATGAACCTATTGGTAATATTAGAAAGATATACATTGACCCAGGCCATGGTGGCTATGATCCAGGGGCTAGACGTTATGGTCTAGAAGAAAAAGATTTAGTTCTAGATATTTCTTTAAGGCAACGTAGACTATTAGAAGCTGAAGGTTACATTGTAAAAATGTCTAGAGAAACAGATATCTATAGAACACTTCCAGAAAGAACTAATGAAGCGAACCAATGGGGAGCAGATCTTTTTATTTCTAACCATGTAAATGCTGGTGGTGGTATTGGTGCAGAAGTGTACCATAGTATTTACGGTGGACCTGGGAAGAGACTTGCAGAGAAAATTATGGACAATCTCTCGCCTGCAATATTTGTTAATAGAGGAGCGAAATCAAGACAAGGCCAAAATGGAGATTATTATCATGTGATTCGAGAAGCGAACATGCCATCCGTATTAATTGAGCATGGATTTATAGATACTCAACATGACGTCCAAATTTTACAGTCTCCTTCTCAGAGACAAAATATGGCGGAAAAAACGGTGGATGCCATAAAATCATTATTCCATGCACGAAAGGACATTGAAGTCACTCCACAGTCACCATTTTCTGACCTTTTTAACGTATCTGATAAATTAAGGGATATTTCCAGTGTTCAGCCCGGTATTAAAGTGACTAAGCGAATTGCTGGGGTCCAGTTTACGTATGAAGCATTCTTAGAAGCAGAAAATAGCGTAAATTGGAGCATCACTGATACTGGATTTCCAATAGAAGATTTAATGAATGCTTTTGCTAACAAAGGGCTTAAAGAAATAAATAATTATGTGACCACTTCCGAAGATAGTATAGCAGTCTGGATCGAAAACCACTTATTAAATAAAGGTATCATTGAGGAAGTCCGATTTTCTGTAGGAGAAGTAGAGACGAATTGGAACATGAAATCATTCACAATTAAACCTTGTAAGTTTGAAATGCTCCTTGATGTTGGTGATGGATTAAAGATTAGAGAAGTGCTAACGATGGAGAAAGATATTGATTTAAGCGATACTTTTTTAGCAAATCTTTCACCAGCAGAAATCTTTCTATTCGCGGGCTTTGCATTACTTGTTTTTATTTGTCTATCAATGGGTAGTGTAGGGCTCGGACCGATAATTGGTGCAACAGGTATTCTCTTTGTAGTAATTATAGGAGGATCATATATTGAAGACGCAATAGTGTAAAGACTGCGGTTATAAAAAGCGACTTTAGTTACTGTGCTAAAGTCGCTTTTTTACTCGAGTTTTTTGGAAGGGGTTAATCATCGAAAGACTTAGGTAGGTTTCGGATCAAATTTTTATTTGAATGATGCTGCATGATTGAAAATAAAATGAACATAAGTGGTCTCATAAATTTTATTTCAATGTAAGTAGAATTTATAAGATAGTATATAAAGTCGAATACCCAAGACACAAACATCCCCAAAAGGACAACTCCGAATAATTGGAGTATTATAACGAAAAATTTTTTAATTTTAGATTGCAATACAACTGTTTCTTTTAATGATAGACCGATGTTTATCAAATATAAATAAAGCATCAAGGAAATCATAAAGGGTTGATGATTCCAAAAATGAAATGTGAAGTTTGAATGAGTAAATTGAAAGTAAATTTGATTTAATAAGGTCACTAAAAGCATGTGCAATAATAATTGAATAAATCGTAGCGTAACCTTGGCTTTATAAAAATTAAAAGCGTCTGCATATTTTGACCAAAAAGTCTGTGCGTAAGGTTTTGGTAAGCGTACGGGATGTATACATAATAACGCAGGATAAACATATAAAAGAAAATATACCATTAGCGAATCCGTTCTTAAGATAAAGAAATATAGCGAGAGTACAATAGCCCCCACAAAACCTATGATGTATGCCCTTTTTTCATTTTTCCATTCCTTCTTTAATATATCAGCATAAGACATAAAAAAACTCCTTTTTAACGTATAATATAATTGTTTACATGTTTTCTGATTATTGGTCGATCAATCTTTTGATAAAGTAATAGTTTAAAATAACCAATATAATATTCAAAAAAGTCCCCAATAAGGTGAAGGAAGCAGTTGTATCAAATATGATATCAGTTATCTTTGATAGTATCATTATCAGAATAATCGGGGCTATTAAACGGAGCAACCCTAGAGAGAGTTTCTGGATTCTCTTTAGCGAAAGTTTAGCTTGCCTAATGGATGTACTTGCCCCAACAGTAAAGCCGTATAAAAGAAAGGTAGCAAGATAAATTTGAAGTCCCCAAAAATTGCTCGCGAAATCAGATTCAAAGACAAAAACATATGCTTGATTCAGTATATTTATAAATAACATATGTACCAAGGCGTGTACCATTCGAAAGAGTAATAGGATTCTAAAGTACAATAGTGTATGATTAGCATATTTTGACCAATAAACTTTTGCTGCATGCTCTGAAGCAGCAAAATGTATGAATGTATCGCACAATGGTATCATCCATAAAAAATAATATATCAAATAAGATTCAGGTTCAGACGGTCGAATCAGAAAAAAAGAAGAAGCAATTATTGCACCAGCAAAACTACTCCCATACAATTTCAATTCTGTTTTTAATTGATTTTTTATCATTAGTTTGTAGATAGTAAGCACCCCCTACATCATTTTGTTCAAATTATAACATTTAACTACTTTTGTCAACAGAGCTCCAATATTACCCAATTTTTTGATGCGATTTGTTTCATAAAGGAGATACCTCTTTCGGATTAGTATTTGTCTACTATCTATTTTAGAAGGTTAAGGGTGTATTGTCATGTTATTACTTGTATCTAAATTCATACAATTATCGAAACCGAATAGAATCACAAATATAATAGATATTCTTATTCTGCTTAACTTCCAAATACAGTCTGCCTTCTTGATAATTTAATCGAAAAAGCTGATCAATATGATAAATATCAGGATTGAAATGATTCGTTAAGATTGCATTTGCAACACTAGCGGCAACTTGCGCTGTGATAACGGATTCTTCTTCACCGTAGATGGTGACGCTTTTGTTACTAGTTTCATCGTAACCACTTACGTGTACAGAAAACTGCTTGGAACCAATTTTCCATTTTTTTAAAAGAAACAAAAAAAGTTGTTGAATGAACGGTAATGGAAGAAGTCTACTTAGTTTCCATCTACAGAACCACGCAAGCACAGTAGTAATAAAGTTAGAGTCAAAGCAGATCCTTGTCGATACACTTGGTATTTTTAATGTGTGATAAAGTGTTAATTGATCAGGGAAAGGAAACCGATAAGTATGTTTCTTTCCGACTAAAGTACCAAAATTGGTCCACTTTTTATCAGAGAATGGTATTTTCCAAACTTTTTTCCCTTCTTCATATATCATAAAGGATGAGTGTGTTTGGTCAAGCATCCACTTTAACGCTGCTTCGCCATGGTCATCACCAAGACCGAGCAGAACATCTATATCTAATTGATGAACTGCCGGCATCAGTTCTTTTGCATAATTAGCTAATAAATTGGAGAGACCAGGAATTAACCCAACACTTAGAACTGCTGGAGCAAAGATGTTCTCTATCTCAAGTTTCTCAGCTTCAGTTAAAAAGTGACGATCAGCTGTTATATCGATATAGGCGATTCCATTTTGTAAACAGGCTTGTATAAACCGTGTGTTTGGTTGATCGATACACATCATGACTAATTTTGCATCTGATAGCCAGCTCGGTATTTCAGTTTGATGCATATCGAAAACAAGCGGTTGGACTAGATCATTTGTCTCTTTAGCAAAGCGAATCGCTTTATCTTTATTTCTGCCAGCCGCATATACTTTTCCGGGGAACTGTTTAGCTAATAGCTTACAAATTATCTTGCCTACCTTTCCATATCCTCCAATAACAATAATGGCGTCTTTCATGACTCTGTCCCTCCTTTAAAACAGATAAAACCTTTGAAAAACAACGATTGAAAATAAGAGGATATCTGTGTGAATGAAGCTTGGTGTAGCATATTTGTTAATCCCTTCTCATCGATTGAAAATATACGTTTTCCGATACTTTCTTGAAACTGTATTGCTTCTGCATTGGTTCCACCGTGTTTGATTAAATGTTGTTTCCACGTTTGAAAATAGATTTGATCGTGATTGACCATCGTACTTAAAAAACATGGTGCACCAGGATGAAGAGAGCGAGCTAGATGTTGTGCAAATCGTATTTGCGATTGCTTTCCTTGAATAAATTGAAAGGTAAGCATACAAATAATGGCATCAAAAGGTTCGTGGAAATCTTGTTCTTCAAGATAACCCTCGATAAAGGAAATCGAATGTTCTCTTCCCCTAGCACTGAAAGTTTCCTTAGCAATGTCTAGCATTTGAGTAGATGGATCTAGTGCAGTAAGTTGGACATGGTCTGGCAACAAGTCTGTTAAGGTAATCAATTCTTTACCTCCACCGGCACCTACAATGAGGACTTTTGTAATATCCTGAGTTAATATTTCCTTTAATAGTAAGGCAGTTAATTCGTGTAACAATTGATATCCGGGGACTTTTCGATCAATGGTTGCAGAATAACCTTTAACAGTGTCATTATGCCAAGATAAATTTGAAATAGTCATTGCAATACGCTCCTTTTATGTTACATTTATAATAATAATCATTCTCAATTATAAATGTATTAAATGGAAAAACTATCCCATAATCAAGGGATAAGGGAGGTGTGGGTGTTGGGAGGGAATGTGTTAAGAAAAAGAATACGTGATTTTTTATATGCTACTTGCTCATTTGATGCGGCATGTATTAGAACCGTTGACCCAAATAACCTACTGACAACGGGGGCATATACAGACGAAACGGTTGAGGCTATCCATCAACAATTATTTGAAAATGAATATTTAGAAGAAGATATCCATTCTCATCAAGAATTAGTAAGTGGATTCCTTCCTGTTCAATTACTGCATGATAAACCAAGCAGACGACTTGATGAGATATTGTTGCCTGCTGGATTTAGGGATGAAATGAGAATTGCTTTTGTAATCAATCATACGTGCTATGGGTTTGCCAGTTTGTTTAGAGAAAATTTGTTTTTTACGAATGCTGAAGTCCAAAAAGTAACAAAACATGTTAAAAGTATTGCACAACTGATGAGAAGTCATATGGAAAAAACACCACAATTGGCTGTGGATGAATTGATAAAGCCAATGCTTATTCTTTCGGAAAGGCTTGATATTCTTTTTCAAAATAGTGAAGGGGAACAATGGTTACAAGAACTATGTATGGAAGAAGCTATTGCAACAGATAGGTTACCACGTTCTATTCGAGCTGTTGCTTATCAAATGCTCAGTGAACAAACAACTCATCAAAGAACTATTATGAAAACACAAGTAGGTCAGATATATGCAATGGAGGGATCATTACTTACCGGTAGCGATGAAGCAAACGTGTTGATGGTGATGAGAATCCCTATACCAGAAGAAGCTAGGTTTTCGCATTTAGTAACATGTTATCGATTAACTTCCAAAGAGTCTCAAGTTCTGAAACATGTCTGGAAAGGTCATTCAACAAAAGAAATCGCACAATATTTATCGATTTCACCTTATACCGTTCAGGATCACTTGAAATCGATTTTTACCAAAACAAATACGAATAGTAGGAGTAAACTAATGCATTTATTACGGTCCTAACGGTAAAGTGAGAAATAATCAAGGGAGGACAGATGTTTAGCACCGTAATAAAAGAAGAATAGGAATACCAATGGTAAGGGGGGGCATCAGTATTAAGAGCCCCACATTTTATTTAAGGGACGTGTTTTTTAAAATTAGCAATCCGTTCTTGATAATCTGCCCGATATTCTTCAGGTATTTTGTCTAATCCCCCTTCAAGCCAATTTAGTTTATCTTCTCGTATTTTACTTGGAACGTTTTCCATCATTGCTAAATACTCATGAAATTTCTCTGGTGTTACATTTTCATATGATTGGTCATCGTTAGAGAACGGCATTTCATTATCTGCTAACGTATTCTGCTAACATATCTTTATCATAGTCACCGGTAAATTCTAACGGTTTAGGCTTCTCCTTATTTCTTTGTTCAATGACAGACCGCTCTTCTGCTATTATATCTTTATGATCAGTTTGTATAGTTTGTTTCACGTCCGTATCAGTAATTACAGCCAACGTTGTAATAGAAACAAAACAAATAGCAAAAATGGAGATTGATATAAATAGCCATTTTAAAACCTTTTGCCTTCTCATATAGAACCCCTCCTATATAATGTATTAAGGCGGTTTCCCTTTATCCTTGACCTCTTTCTAAGTACGCTAAATCAACAAATAAGAGAGCATAATCCCAATCGCACCAAATGCAAAAGAATAACTCAAATTATAATAAGTAATATAATAAGGACTTTGCTTCAAACTCATTGATGTAATCGTGACGACAAGTCCATATGTCCCAATTGGTACAGTGGAGACCCCACCAATAATTAAACTCACAGCAAGACTTAACGGGCTTAAAATATCCATTAACATTGGACTGATCCCGCTTAAAATTCCCATTGTTGCAACAGGGTGAACACCAAACATACTCAATACGACGAAAAGAAATTGAATCATGATTAAAATTAAAATTGGATAATCAGCAACTAATAAAATCGGATCCTGTAACATTAATAGGGCAGGTGATTCATTTAATGTATTAGTAAAAAGTGCTAAAGTGACAAATAACACAATAAAATTATCCATATTATTCATACTGTTCTTCCAGCGATTCCAGCCGATTGTCCAAAAGCTTTTCCACCTGCCGATCGCATGTGCCCATAAACAGGCGAAAGGAAATACTAATAACGTTACAGTCAAGATAAATTCTAAGTCAAATACATTACCAATCATGATTACTAATAGTAGAAAAGAACATAGTGCAATCACCAATTGAATGATTTTTGACCGATTTTGATTGTTTTGTTGGTGTGAGACAGTATGATTGTCTACCGGATAAGGATATTGCTTAAAATATAATCGCCCCCACAAGCTATCGAGACCATACATGAGAACGGTAATAAGAATCATCCATGGTAATAATGTCGCGTAATTGACTCCGGTAATAAAAATCCCCATAGCCAGTAACACTTCTAAAGGGCTCCAAGGTAATGCTAGCGAATATCCCCTTAACGTTGCCATCATAATAATTTTATTAGCAATTTTCTTTTGAATCGGCTTTAAATTATCGACTAGAACATCCTGGGCAATCGTTGCGGAAGATACATTTAAAAAAGCTGTTAATGACATCATCGCTGTTGTGCTTCGTTGATACAACTGGCCCAAATCACGCACATTTCCTCTTAACAAATGCTGCATTAATCTATCAAATCGTCCCGCTGCAACGGCACTGTTCATCCAAGGTAGTACGGCTAGCAATGTTAACAAAGATAAGTTCCCTGCAAGCATAGGAACAACTTCCCATACCGTTAGATTAGTAGAGAAAAATAACAATATCCCCACAATAGAAAAGCCTAAACCTAAAATTTGAAACAATCGAGAGGCTCTTCCATAACTGATAGCAAGCATGGCGATAGACAGAATTCCTAATACGTATGATAGATAAGGGTTTGGATAAAATACCGAAAAGATGTGTAAAAGAAAAATAAAAGCAAAAAAGATGTAAAGATTCTTCATGAGATGAACCTTCTTTCTTATGTACTGTACTTATCATAACATATGGTGCAATAGAAGGGGTGACTGTTGTTGATTGTTTATGATCAAAAATGATTGACAATGATTGTTTGTGATTGTAAAATGATTGTAAGCGATTAACCTATTAATAGGAGAAGTGACTTATGTTGACGATTGAACGGCAAGAAATCATATTATCTTTATTAAGGGAAAAAGATGTCGTAACAGTGAAAGAAATGTGTGAAGTTACAAATGCTTCGGAATCAACTATTCGTAGAGATTTAACAGAGCTAGAAAAGCTCCAATATATTAAACGCGTTCATGGTGGCGCATCATTACTAAAGAAGAAACGAGAAGAACCAACACTACTTGAAAAGTCGACGATCAATCAACAAGAAAAAAGCGCGATTGCGCAAAAAGCTGCCTCTTTTATAGAAGAAGGTGACTCCATTTATTTGGATGCTGGTTCATCCACCATCGAATTAATTCCTTTTTTAAAGGATAAATCGGTCATGGTTGTTACCAATGGAATCCCTCATGTGCAATTACTTATTGAATATGGGATCGAAACGTATTGTATTTCTGGGAAGGCTAAGAAAGGGACTGCTGCGCTCGTAGGAACGAAAGCTGTCGAAGCCATCAAAGAATATCGTTTTGATAAATGTTTTCTAGGTATTAACGGTATCCATCCTGAACAAGGCTTAACAACACCGGATCCGGAAGAGGCAAGTGTCAAACAAGCAGCATTGTCACAATCCCAATCAAAATATGTATTAGCAGATCCATCTAAGTTTGGAGAAGTATCTTTCGCTAATGTAGCCGATTTAGCAAGTGTTCATATCATTACGACAAACGGTTTATCAGACGAACAACAAGAAATGATTAGTAAGCAAACAACTTTGGAGGTGGTGCCGTTATGATTTATACCGTAACATTAAATCCAGCCATTGATTATGTAGTCAGTCTTGATGCCTTCCATCCGGGAGAAGTGAATCGAAGTCAGTCAGACTATAAGGAAGCTGGTGGTAAAGGGATCAACGTTTCTCGTGTATTGGATCGCTTTGGTGTTCAATCGACAGCATTAGGTTTTGTTGGTGGTTTTACTGGGAAATTTATTACGGATTATTTAACAGAGATGGAAATTAAACATGATTTTATTTCCTTAAAACAAGATACAAGAATAAATGTAAAACTTAAAGCTGATGGGGAAGAATCGGAAGTAAATGGTGTCTCTCCAATGATAGATGAGGAAGCTTACAAGCAACTTCTCGCTAAATTTGACCTATTAAAAGGTGGGGACATCGTGGTTTTGGCAGGTAGTTTGCCAAGTTCGTTATCAATGAGCGTATACAAAGAAATTGTCGCGATGCTGAAACAAAAAGGTGTCATGACGATCTTAGATACGAGTGGTACACCTTTAGAAGAAGCAATGCATGCAAGTCCTGCATTTATTAAGCCGAACCATCATGAATTAGCGGAACTATTTGATACAGAGGTAAAGGATGATCAAGATGTAGTTCGATTAGCTAGCAGGCTTCATCAAGAGCAGCAGATTGATCATGTATTAGTTTCGATGGCGAAAGAAGGAGCTATTTATGTTGGTAAAGAAGGTGTAATGAAATTAAGTGCACCAAAAGGAACAGCCATACACTCAGTTGGTGCTGGTGACTCTGCAGTTGCTGGATTTATTTACAGTTGGCAAAAATCGGAGAATGCCGAAGAAGCCGCTAAATATGCGGTTGCGGCAGGGAGTGCTACCGCATTTTCTAAAACATTGTGTACGAAAGAAGAAGTAGAATTATTGCTCTCACAGGTTCAGGTAACACATCTGTAAATATAAAAAGAAGGGAAGAGGGGCTATGAAAATAACGGAACTTTTGAAGCGTGACATTATTATTTTAGAAGCACGTGCTCAGTCAAAAGAAGAAATCATAGATGAAATGGCAAATAAATTAGCAGAAGGCAATTATGTTCATGATAAAAAACAATTTACCAAAGCGATTTGGGACCGCGAGAATCAAAGCAGTACAGGAGTTGGGGAGAACGTAGCGATTCCTCATGCGAAAACAAGTGCTGTCTCCACTCCTGCTATTTGTTTCGCAAGATCAAAAGAAGGTGTAGACTATGATTCGTTAGATGGTCAGCCGGCACATTTATTTTTCATGATTGCTGCTAGTGAAGGTGCGAACAATGATCATTTGCAAACACTGTCAAGATTATCGACATTGTTGATGGATGAAGACTTTCGCAACCAATTAATGAAGGCTAATTCCGATACAGAAATTTTAAGTATTATTGATGCGAAAGAGCAAGATAAACTGGGACAAGCAGAGGAAGAACAAAAAGGAAACAACCAAGCTTCAGGACCGGAAATTTTGGCGATAACAGCTTGTCCGACAGGTATCGCCCATACCTATATGGCGGCGGATGCTTTAAAGGATAAAGCGAAAGAATTAGGTGTCTCCATTAAAGTGCAAACAAACGGTTCAGATGGCGTGAAAAACCGTCTAACAGATGAAGAAATCAAAAATGCTAAAGCAATTATTGTTGCAGCAGATACAAAGGTGGAGTTGGATCGTTTTGCAGGTAAGCCAGTGTTGCGCCGTGGGGTAACAGATGGTATTCGTAAGCCTGAAGAGTTAATCAATACAGCTTTAAGCGGTAACGCACCAATTTATGAAAGTGATGGTAGTGGTGAAGGCTCTAGTTCAAGTGGAGGACGTACAGGATTCTATAAACATTTAATGAATGGTGTATCCAATATGCTACCATTTGTCGTTGGTGGTGGAGTCCTCGTTGCCATATCATTCTTCTTTGGTATTCACTCGGCGGAACCAGATCACGAGCAATATAATGCATTTGCAGCTGCCTTAAATGCTATTGGCGGAGATTACGGATTTGGTCTCATGGTTGCCGTCTTAGCAGGTTTCATTGGAATGAGTATCGCTGATCGACCAGGTTTTGCACCTGCAATGATTGGTGGCTTTATGGCTTCTACTGGTGGAGCTGGTTTTCTTGGTGGTTTAATAGCAGGTTTCTTAGGTGGTTATGTAGCAGTTGGTGTAAAGAAACTCTTAGCAGGTCTACCGAAAGCGTTTGATGGTATCAAGACAATCTTATTTTATCCGGTTATTAACATATTTGTTACTGGTCTTGCCATGTATGTAATCATCGAACCGATCGCTACAATTATGTCAGGTCTGGAATCGTGGCTCGGTGGTTTGACTGGAACTAACGCATTATTATTAGGACTTATTTTAGGCGGTATGATGGCAGTTGATATGGGAGGTCCTATTAATAAAACAGCCTTCACATTTGGTATTGCGATGATCGAGGCTGGAAATTTAGGACCACATGCAGCAGTAATGGCAGGTGGTATGGTGCCACCATTAGCGTTGGCACTTGCTACTACATTCTTCCGTAATAAGTTTACGAGAGAAGAGCGTGATGCAGGTAAGACAAACTATGCTTTGGGCTCATTCTTTATTACAGAAGGTGCAATTCCATTCGCAGCAGCTGACCCTGGCCGAGTTATTCCTTCGATTGTTGTAGGTTCTGCAATAGCAGGGGGACTTTCGTTATTATTCGGTGTTGGCTTACCAGCACCACACGGTGGGATCTTTGTCATTTTTGCAGTAGAAGGAAGCTGGCTGATGTATCTCGTCTCCATTCTTATTGGTGCCATTATTTCGGCATTAATGATTGGTTTTTGGAAGAAACCGTTGGATAAAAAATAACTAGAAGCTAAACAGCTATTTCGCTAGTGAGTGGAATAGCTGTTTTTAGTATATGTTTTGTTTGGCTGATGAGTTCTTGGAAAAAGCGGGAATGACTCTTCCAAGGAAGAGAGACAAATATCCCCGGAAGAGCCCATCTCCTTCCAGGGAAAGGTCACTCTCTTCCGGGGATAACCGATGATATCCATGGAAGAGAGACAAATATCCCCGGAAGAGCCCATCTCCTTCCGGGGAAAAGTCACTCTCTTCCGAGGATAGCCGATGATATCCATGGAAGAAAGGCAAATATCCCCGGAAGAGCCCATCTCCTTCCAGGGAAAGGTCACTCTCTTCCGAGGATAGCCGATGATATCCATGGAAGAAAGGCAAATATCCCCGGAAGAGCCCACATTCTTCCGGGGAAAAGTCACTCTCTTCTGGGGATAACCGGTGATATCCATGGAAGGGAGGCAAATATCCCCGGAAGAGCCCATCTCCTTCCGGGGAAAGGTCATTCTCTTCCGAGGATAACCGGTGATATCCGATGTTATTTTTGCCCTCACTTTTTGTTGTCAAATTAGTTATTCATAAATCGCAGCTTGAATCTCATCATCTTCGATATTATCCGCATCATACCAGAAGAACCCGGTGTCAATGTTTTCCGGTACTTCTTCCCCATTTAATGCATCTACAGCAGCTTTGACAGTTTCATATCCGATACCTTCTGGATTTTGTGTGATTGCACCAGCCATTACGCCATCTTTGATTGCATCGATTTGTTGTTTACCAGAGTCAAAACCAACTACTGTAACTTCCCCTTCTTTACCTAACTCTCTGACAGCATTGACGACACCGATTGCTGATCCCTCATTGGATCCATAGATTCCGGCGATATCAGGATGTGCTTGCATCATTGTTTTTGCGAGGTTAGTAGATTCTAAATGGTCCCCACCGCCGTACTGTGTATCTACAATTTCAATATCAGGATATTTTTCTTCTATTGTTTCCACAAAGCCATCACGTCGTTGTACACCAGTAACAGATACTTGATCATGTACAACTAATGCCACTTTCCCTTCTTCCCCAATTAATTCTGCCATTTTATCCGCAGCTAAAGCAGCTGCTTCATAGTTGTCCGTTGATGCAGTTGTAAGTGGAATATCACTATCAACCCCAGAGTCAAATGCGATAACAGGAATTTCTGATTCTTCAGCGCTTTCGAGTAGTGGTGATGCTGCTTGCGAATCTAATGCTGCAAAACCGATCGCGTCAGGATTTTTGTCAAGAGCTGCTTGTAACATTTCTATTTGCTTATCTACTTGTGATTCGTTTTCCGGTCCTTCAAACGTTATTTCTACATCAAATTCTTCTGCTGCTTGTTCTGCCCCTCTTTGGACAGCTTGCCAGAACTGATGTTGGAAACCTTTAGAAACAATCGCTACATAAGGTTTATCACCAGATACTTCGTCAGTTGCAGATGTCACTTCTGTACCAGATTCATCTACATCACCACTTTCAGATGCTTCTTCAGATTCGCTACCACAGGCCGACAAGACAAATAAAACGGAGACAAAGATAACTAATAATGTTAACCAATTTTTCTTCATTGATAACTCCCCTTAAAAAATTAATTTTTTAAGGTGCTAATCGTCGGTAAAACCCCACTTCAAGGTGTGAGAGAATGGACGTTAACACCCTGATAAGTTTTGCTAACCATCAGTAGTACCCCACTGATGGAAGTTTCACTTTATGAAATAACTCACATGAGTTACATCCAAGAGAAAAAGAAATTAACTCCCTTTTTTGCGTAACATATCAAAATAAACTGCTAGTAATATAACAAAACCTATAACAACTGTTTGCCACTCTTGGGGGATGGACATAATCCGCAGACCATTTGTAAGGACGCTCATAATTAATGCACCAATCATAGTCCCGATAAGCGATCCTTTACCGCCACTTAAAGAGGTACCACCAATTACAACTGCTGCAATCGCTTCCAATTCATATCCCATACCTAATGCAGGTTGAGCAGAATTTAATCGTGATGCCATAATGACTCCTGCCACACCGGTAAAACATCCAGCGATGGTGTAGATGATCATCTTCCATTTTTTTACGTTGATCCCTGATAGCCTAGTTGCTTCTTCATTACTCCCGATTGAAAAAGTGTAGCGACCAACAATCGTTTTAGATAACAAGATCCATCCAATTAAAACCATGATAAAGAAAATTAACACTGCATTGGGGATAGCTCCAGGAAATATCGAACCTAGGGCAATGTTATTAAACCCTTCTACATCACTAAAATAAATAGGTGATGCACCTGATATGACCAAGGATAAACCTTCCGCGATCATCATCATTGCTAGAGTTGCAATGAATGGTGGGATTCTTAAGATGGATACCGAAAAACCAGAGATAAAACCAATTAATGCACCTGTAACAATTCCGCCGATAATACCTACAAGGACTGGTAAACCAAGAAATACGATAAATACCCCTGTCATAACCGAAGTAAGTGTCATTCCTGTACCAATAGATAAGTCGATTCCGCCTGTAATGATCACAAATGTAGTTCCTAGGGCAAGAATACCAATAACGGTAGTGGATAATAATATTCCTTCAATATTAGACCATTGTAAAAAGTTCTCTGAAGCAATCGAGAAAAAAATAACTAAAATAATAAGGCTGGCAAATGCTAATATTTGTTGCAGCGCCCCAGAACTTACAAGTCTTTTCTTTTGATCACTTGCTGATGGATTGCTTGTTAATGTCGACATCTTTTTCTCACTCCTTTAAACACTTGGTTTAGTTATGCTGTGTAGCAAGCTCCATTATGTTTTCTTGATTAGCATCCTGATTTAATAACTCTCCAGTGACTCGTCCCTCGTTCATTACCATAATACGGTCACTAAGCCTTAATATCTCGGTTAATTCTGAAGAAATCATAATAATTGATTTGCCTTGATCAGCTAACATTTCTAGTAAATCGTAAATCTCTTGTTTTGCCCCCACATCAATACCTCTGGTAGGTTCGTCGAAGATTAAAATATCGCAATCCTTGAGTAACCATTTAGCAATGACGATCTTTTGTTGATTACCACCAGATAATAGTTTTACTCGTTGATTAACACTAGGTGTCTTTACTTTTAATTTGCGAGCATATTCCTCAGCATCTGTTTTAATGTTTGTAGGTTTAACAAAAGCAGCTGTTGAATAATTAGCTAAAGAGGAAATGATAATGTTTTCCTTTACTGTCATTTCGAGCATAAGACCAAAGCGTTTACGATCTTCAGATAAATAACCTATCCCATGCTTAACGGCATCAACTGGCTGTTTAATTGTGACGGTTTTTCCGTTTACTTTAATTTCACCTGAAAAGGGATCTGCTCCGAAGATTGCCCTTGCTACTTCTGTTCTTCCAGCACCAACTAACCCGGCGAATCCCAATATTTCGCCCTTTTTGAGGTGAAATGAAACATCTTTTATATAGTGATTAGTTAAATGGTTTACTTCAAGGACCGTATCAGTAAATTTGTTTGGGTCAGATACTTTCTGTTCGATTGTTACTTCTCTGCCTACCATTAATGAAACAACTTGGCGGATTTCTGTTGTTTCGGTGGGTAGTGTAGCAACGTATTCTCCGTCTCTCATGACAGTGATCCGATCAGAGATGCGTTTTAACTCTTCCATTCGGTGTGAGATATAGATAATAGCAACACCTTCCTTTTTCAGCCAAGTAATAATATCAAATAATGTATTGATTTCTTTATCTGTTAAAGCTGCAGTAGGTTCGTCCATAATAAGTATTTTTGCGTTAAATGATAGTGCTTTGGCGATTTCCACCATCTGTTGTTTGGCAACAGTTAGTTCGGAAATTTTGGTACGCGGATTTAATGTAATATTTAACTTTTGAAACAATTCTTCTGCGTGTTGATTTAATTCTTTATTTTTCAGAAAGAATTTCAGCTTATCTCTAGGCTCACGACCAATAAATATATTTTCGGCAACAGTTAAATCTGGCATCAGGTTTAGTTCCTGATGAATAATGTTGATCCCGAGTTCTTGGGCTTCTTTTGTATTAGAAGGTGCTATTTCTTTTCCATCATAAATAATACTGCCTTCATCTTTCTGATAGATACCGGTGAGTATCTTCATCAATGTTGATTTGCCAGCTCCGTTTTCACCGATCAATGCTAAAACTTCACCACGGTGTAAGTCCAATTGCACATCTGATAATGCCTTGACACCAGGAAATGACTTGTTAATGTTTTGCATCTCAAGTATTTTATTGGACATCTGCTTGCTCCTTTCTCTTAAGACTGTCCGTATATTTTTCCCAATCACTCCGAAATACTGCTAATCCTTCTGTTGTTAAAGGAGATTGAAACATCTTTTGAAAGATGGGAAAAGGTATCGTAATAGCATCGTATCCATATCTAGCTAAATCAGCGACAACTTGAGTTGTTCTTATACTAGCTCCAATAATTTTGGTGGAAGCATCAAGTGACTGAATAATTTCTTTAGAATGTTTAATAAATGTTTGCCCGTCAAGACTTTGATCATCCATTCTGCCGATGTATGGGCTAATATAATTCACATCTGCTTTTGCTGCGAGTACGACTTGTGGTAGTGAGTAGATAAGGGTCATATTTACTTCAATATTTTCTTGCCTTAGTCGATAAGCAGCTTCCAAGCCATCTTCGTTCATAGGTAACTTAATGACAGGGTGATCTACCCAATTTTTTAATTCGATAGCTTCTTGATACATTGCTTCGGCAGTAGTTTCGGTAACTTGCATCCAGACTTTGCCTTGAGTGTATTGGTTTATTCTTTTGATGACATTTCTAAATGAGTCTTTTTCCTTTGCAATGATGCTAGGGTTAGTTGTAATACCATTTAGGAAAGGAAACTTAGCAGCAAATTGTAAATGATCTGGGTTTGCAGTATCTAGATATATTTCCAACGGGGCTCTCCTCCTTTAAAAGAGTGCTTTGGTTGCGTGAAATGCTTGGATAAATTGATTTTTGGCAATACCATATGCTTCCTTTGTTTCTTGATTAGGTTGAACAAGGAAATCTTGATTACTCCACTTTTTTGCTTCATTAAATCCATCAATTAAACCTACTCCAATTCCTCCTACAATTGCAGCTCCTTTAGATGTAGTTTCATTAACATCATGAGGAATAGTAAGTGGGATATTGTACAAGTCAGATAGCATTTGCCGCCATATTGGACTATTAGCACCTCCGCCGAAAAGCCACATGTTATCCGCCTTTAAACCGCTTTCAATCAAAGCGTCGTAAATAAGGCTTAAGTTAAACGATATCCCCTCCATAGCTGCTCGTGCGATATCGCCACGTTGATGTTCGGCTGTTAATCCGAGTATTGATGCTTTTATATCAGCATTCCACCATGGGGATCTTTCCCCTAGTAGATAAGGGAGAAAAACAAGCTGCCTTGCCCCTATTGTGGAATCATTTATTTCTTGATTCATTATTTCAATTGCCTTACTTTTATTTTCCTCTGCCAATTCTTTGTACCATTCTGTTATGACCCAATTTATCAAATTGCCAGCTGCTTGCATCGTACCCATCGGTAAATATTTAGAATGGTCAAGGTGGATAAAATTAAAGGTTCTTTTTTGTTTGTCCAGTATAGGTGTATCGCTAACACCAGCAATCCATGATGATGACCCTAGATAATTAAAGGTATCTCCAATTTGGGTAATTCCTGCCCCTAATGCTGCGCAAGCTCCATCAGCTCCGCCAATCACTACAGGAGTACCACTTAGTAAACCTATTTGATCGGCGATTTCTTCTTTTATATAACCTGCGATGGTAGTGGAGGATACTACTTCAGGCAATTTAGCTATATCCAAGCCCCAAAAATGGATCAACTCTTTCATCCAGTCTTTCTTGCAAATATCATATAAATTGGTACCGCTAACATCAGAGAAATCAGTTAAGAAGTTGCCTGTTAACTTTGCAACTATATAATCTTTAGCCTGTAACAATTTATATGATTTATGATAAGAAGTAGGTTCATTTTCCTTTAACCAAGCCATTTTAGCTCCGCTATAGGAGGAGGTCATTTTGTTGCCGGTTAGTTGGTATAAATGATCTTCACCAAATTCTTCACATGCATGATCTGCCTGTTGACTAGCGCGCATATCTGCCCAAATCAGTGCTTTTCGAATAGGGTTGACTTCTTTATCGACTGGAACGACACCCATCATTTGTCCACTAAAAGTAATAACTTCAATATTAATTGGTGTTATTTTGTTTGTATCAAGTAAGTGTTTGGTTGCGTGACAGATGGCTTTCCACCAATCCTCAGGGTTTTGCTCCACCTCATTTTTCTTCATGAAATAGGTCTGATAATTAGTAGTGAAGCTATCAACAAGATCACCAAAGCTATTAAAAAGAGTTGCTTTAACACCACTGGTACCAATGTCATGAGCTAAAATAAATGTAGATAAATGATTCATTACTACATCCTCCCAAGTATGATAGCGCTTTCGGTTACCGGTAACATAAAATTATCACAAGGGTTATGATGTGTCAATTATTATTTTAAATGTTTAACAAGTTACAACTGATTGTATTAGCGCAAAACCTAATGAAAACAAAGATTTTATCATCATTATAAAAATTGATTAATAAATATTTATTAAAATCACTTGCATTGAATAAATGATACCGGTATCATTATATAAAACAAAGCTATAAAAAGAGGTATACAATTATGGTAACAATCTATGACATCGCAAAAAAAGCAAATGTTTCTCCGATGACAGTTTCTAGAGTCATTAATAATTCTGGCAATATTCGAATGACAACAAGGGAAAAAGTGGAAAAAGCAATAAAAGAATTAGGATATGTGCCTAACTCTGCAGCTAGAAGTCTAACATCCAATCAAACGAAAACATTGGGTTTGATCTTAACAGATATATCTAACCCTTTTTTCTCTAAAATTGCAAGAGGTGCAGAAGACGCTGCCGTAGAAATGGGTTACCGGGTATTAATGAGTAATACGGATGAAGATAGTGAAAAGGAAATCAATTACATTGATATGATGCTCTCGGCAAGAGTTGATGGTGTCTTAATTGCTCCGACAAGTGATAAATCATTAGATCAAATTAAACGGCTAAGAGACCATAATATTCCGGCTGTTTTAATTGACAGAACGATTGAAGGGTTTATGGGAGACTATGTCTTAGGTGATAGTTATGAAGGTAGTCGTAAGCTTGTAGAACATTTAATTGATTATGGTCACCGAAACATTGCACTTATCAATGGTCCATCCAATGTTTCAACAGCAAGAGAACGACAGAGAGGTTATTTGGAGACACTGAAGCTTAATGATTTACCTGTACACGAAAACTATATTTCTGAAATTGATTTTAAAAGTGTTCAAGCTGGAAATACAAAAAGTATTGTAGAACAGCTTATGCAATTAAATGAAAAGAAGCGACCAACCGCGATCTTCGCTGCCAACAACTTTATTGCAATCAGTGTGATGAAAGCATTGAAAGAATTAGGGTTACATGTGCCGGAAGATATTTCGGTGGTGTGTTTTGATGAGGTAGAGCCAGTTGTGTATTTTGATCCATTTTTCACTGTTGCTGCTCAACCAGCGTCTGAACTTGGCCGAATTGGAATTCAATTTCTAATTGAAAGGGTCGAACAGAAGAATGTAGATCAAGAAAGGAAGATAATATTGCCTCCCGATATTCATATCAGGAAGTCAACAAGGAGGATGAAATAAAAATAATAGACAGGAGGGGTATGCATGTTAAAAGGAATACCCAATATCTTGTCACCTGACTTATTGAAAACGCTTCACGAGATGGGGCATGGTGATGAGATCGTGATAGGTGATGGCAACTTTCCAGCTGCAAATTATGCTAATCGGCTAATCCGTTGTGATGGACATCAGGTTCCAGACTTATTAGAGGCTATTTTGGAATTATTCCCACTTGATACTTTCGTGGATAAGCCGGTTACGTTGATGCAAGTAGTCGATAAACAAAAGGAGCCAACACCAGAGATTTGGCAAACATACAAAGCTATTTTAAGTGAACATCAAGTGGGAAAAAAGCAAATTGGTCACGAAGAACGATTTGCCTTTTATGAAAGATCCAAGCGAGCGTATGCCATTATAGCAACAACAGAGCAAGCATTGTATGCCAACATTATTTTAAAAAAAGGTGTTATTTAATTAATTTCCATATAGGAGGGTTGTTCCATGCTAAAGGTTAAACAACAATTGGGAGAGTATGCGAAGAAATTAGTTCACTCAGGGTTAGTAGTAGGTGCTGGTGGTAATTTAAGTATGCGAGACGGAGAATACATGTATATTTCGCCAAGTGGTTTTGATTTGCAGGAAATTGAAGAAGAGCAATGGGTGAAAGTGCATATTGAAACAGGTGAGGTATTAACCGATTTGAAACCATCTTCAGAATTATTGATGCACCTGGAGTGTTTTAGGAGAAGATCAGATATTGATTCAGTATTACATGCTCATCCAAGTTATTCTGTCGCTGTTTCGTCTGCTGATAAAGATATACCGAGCATGTTCCCTGATTTTCCAGCAATGATTAGAAATGTGAAGTATTTAGATTATATGATTCCGACAACACATGTATTAGCAGATGCTGTAGGTGAGGTAATTGAAGAAACAGATGTGGTGGTTATGCGAAATCATGGGGTGTTAACCGTGGGAAAATCCATGAAAGAAGCCTACTTTTTCATGCAGCTAACAGAGGAAGCAGCAAAAGTTTATACGCTTTCAAGTATGGTCGGTAGTCCAAAATTGTTAACAGAAAAAGAATGTCAAGATTTGCGCAATTTATCCAGTGAAAAATATCGCGCAAAATTATTAGAAGATGCGTAAGGGAGGAGTTGTATGAAGAAAGTCTGGGCATTTGATATAGGTGCCTCTAATGGAAGGTTAATGTTAAATAGCTTTGATGGAGAGAAGATGTATTTAGAAGAAATATATCGATTTCCAAACCACCCTATTCACATAACCAATCATTACTACTGGGATATTTTAAGTATTTTTTCTGAAATGAAGAAGGGCATACAAGTAAGTGTTCAACAAGGTCATGACAAAGTCGAAAGTCTGGGAATTGACACTTGGGGAGTTGATTTCGGCTTACTATCAAAAACAGGAGAACTACTAGCAAACCCCTATAGTTATCGCAATCCTCAGAATGCAAAAGGGATGGAGGATGCATTACAACATATTACATCAGAAGAGTTATTTAGACAGACTGGTGTGGAGACAGCGCCAATTAATACCGTCTTCCAATTATATACGATAAAACAGCAGAATCCGGCATTATTAGAAAGCGCGGACACGTTACTATTAACACCGAATCTATTAGCCTATTTATTTTGTGGGAAAAAAAATAATGAATTTACCATTAGTTCTACCACCCAAATGCTGAGAGCAGGAACAACAGAGTGGGAAACGGATATTTTAAAGAGATTAGGCATATCCAGGGATTTATTGGCACCTGTTAAACAGCCGCTAACGATTGCTGGTGATACATTGTCATCCATTCATAAAGAATTACAAATCGATCCTGTAAAAGTAATCAATGTAGCAGGTCATGATACAGCAAGTGCATTGGCAGCACTTCCGTTAGAAGACGATCAGTCCGTGTTTATGAGCTGTGGTACATGGGTGTTAATCGGTGTTCCAGTTGATCAGCCAGTGACACAAGATAAGGCAATGCAGTGGGGTTTTACCAATGAAGGGACGATAGAAGGGAAGTATCGATTGCAAAAAAATAATATGGGCATGTGGTTATTGCAACAGTGTCGTGTCATATGGGAACGAGAAGGGATCGATACAGATTTTGAAAAAGAAAACTATCTGTTTGAAGAAGCAGAACCCTTTCGTTCCGTTATTAACCCAGATGATCCAAGGTTCTTTAATCCAGAAAATATGATTATGGAAATTCAACTCTATTGCCAAGAGACATCCCAACCTATCCCGACAACGCAAGGTGAAATGATTAGATGCATTTTAGAGAGTTTAGCAATGAAATACAATTGGGTGATTAATAGATTAGAAAAATTAACTTCAAAAAAATTAAAGCGCATTCATATGGGAGGCGGTGCCATTCGCAACAAAAAATTATGTCAGTTAACGGCAAATGCGACAAATCGAGAAGTTGTTGCAGGGCCTGTTGAGGCTAGTTCCATTGGCAATGCGATTGGCCAATGGATTGCTTTAGGAGAGATAGAAAACATGAAGCAAGCAAGAGAAATTGTCCAACATTCATTTTCTGTCCAACATTATCAACCAACCAAGTCATCAAGCTGGCAATCTGCTTATGAACGCTTTGTACATTTGGTTGACGAGACATCATCTTAACAAGGAGGAATATACATGACAAGACAAAGATTATTCGGGGATATGCCCAAGATAGGAATTCGCCCGACAATTGATGGCCGAAGAAAAGGTGTGCGCGAGTCATTAGAAGAAAAAACAATGAACATGGCAAAGGCTGTGGCACAATTGTTATCGGAAAACATGAACTATAATAATGGTGCTCCGATTGAGACGGTTATTGCAGATACTTGCATTGGTGGTGTAGCAGAAGCAGCCCAAGCAAAAGCAAAATTTGATAAGGAAAATGTTGGCGTGACCATTACCGTTACACCTTGTTGGTGCTATGGATCTGAAACAATGGATATGGATTCGAGAAGGCCAAATGCGATATGGGGATTTAATGGCACAGAGCGTCCGGGCGCAGTTTATTTAGCAGCTGTGTTGGCGGCACATAATCAGAAAGGGATTCCCGCCTTCGGTATTTATGGAAGAGACGTTCAAGATATTGGTGACAATACCATTCCAGAAGATGTTCAGGAAAAGATTCTTCGCTTTGCTAAGGCAGGTATTGCAGTAGCTATGCTCAAAGATAAATCCTACTTATCTATTGGATCTGTTTCCATGGGTATTGCAGGCAGTATGGTAGATGAGGACTTTTTCCAGGATTACTTAGGTATGCGTAATGAATATGTCGATATGAGCGAGCTTACCCGTCGTATCAATGAAGAAATTTATGATAAAGAAGAATTTGAGAAGGCGTATAACTGGGTGAAGCACAATTGTAAAATAGGCTCTGACACAAATGCGCAAGAAAATCAGCGGACAGCAGAACAAAAAGAAGAAGATTTAAAGAAGAATATTAAAATGACTATCATTACAAGAGACTTGATGGAAGGTAATTCGAAATTAGCGGAATTAGGATATGAAGAAGAAGCAATGGGCCGAAATGCTATTTTCTCCGGTTTCCAAGGTCAACGTCAATGGACAGATCACTTTCCGAATGGTGATTTTATGGAGGCGATTCTCAATTCCTCCTTTGATTGGAATGGTATTCGCGCTCCGTATATAGTAGCGACAGAAAACGACACCTTAAATGCTGTTACCATGCTATTTGGACACTTATTAACTAATACGGCTCAAGTTTTTGCCGATGTAAGAACGTATTGGAGTCCTGATGCAGTGCAAAGAGTGGCGAATCATCAACTGGAAGGAAGAGCAAGCAAAGGAATAATTCACTTGTTAAACTCAGGGTCTGCTGCCTTAGATGGTACTGGGGAGCAGGAAATCGACGGTAAACCTGCCATGAAACAATTCTGGGAGATTACAGACGAAGAAGTAAACAAATGCTTGCAAGCAACACAATGGCGACCGGCTAATACAGAGTATTTCAGAGGTGGAGGATTCTCGAGTAATTTTAAATCAAAAGGAGCTATGCCAGTCACTATTGCACGTGTAAACCTTGTGAAGGGATTAGGACCTGTACTACAAATTGCTGAGGGTTATACCGTTGATTTACCGGATAACGTTCATGAAATATTAAACAATCGTACAGACCCAACATGGCCAACAACCTGGTTTGTTCCGAACCTGACAGGAGAAGGCGCATTTCGCGATGTGTACACGGTGATGAATAACTGGGGTGCTAACCATTGTTCGATGAGTTACGGCCATATTGGAGTGGATTTAATTACACTTGCTTCGATGCTACGTATTCCAGTCAATATGCATAATGTTGCGGAAGAAAAAATATTTAGACCAAGTGCATGGAATATGTTTGGTACAAATGACATAGAAGGAGCGGATTACCGGGCGTGTCAAACATATGGGCCGTTATATAAGTAGGTAGCTATTAAAAAATATAGGTTTGAATCGTTTATTTAAAGATTGCCGTTTTGGTTAAAGTTATGTTGTTTAAGCCCCCCCCTTTGGAAATCTCAAAGGGGGTTAAACTTTATATTCATGGTAAAATAAATATAAAATTTTTGAAATAATAATTTAACCAAAAGTGAAAGGTTAGCTTAATTTAATATTAAGAAAGGTAAGCTCTACTTCTTGAGTAGGTTAACTTGGATGACTTATTAATATTAAGGTGAGAGTGCATTTAATTAAATAATGCACTTTTTTACTTGTTAGATTCTGAAGCTTATATTTCAATAAGTTATTAACTGACTGTACTTGAAATGTTTTATTGGATATAAATATATAAGATTTATACAACCAATTGTACATAGCATCGTCTAAATAGTAAAAGGATATAGAGATTGAAGAAGGGAGTACCTATGTGGAATCAAGATGATCAAGGGGTAGATGAATTATTAGAGTGGTTAATGAATGAATATGGCCAGAGCATAACACGACTGGCATTTACTTACACTAAGCAGAATCATACAGCTGAAGATATTGCCCAAGAAGTATTCATAAAGTGTTACCGTAAGTTGGATGAGTTTCGTCATGAATCCTCTTATAAAACATGGCTATATAGTATAACGGTTAATCTTTGTAAGGATAAACTTAAAAGTTGGTCATTTCGAAATATAATATTTTCAGATCTATTACCAACTAAGGCGAAACTCATGGAAACACCAGAATCACAGCTTTTAAATTTCGAAAATAATAGAATGCTAGCTGATCAGATTTTTTCACTACCATTAAAGTATAGAGAAGTAATTATTCTATACTACTATGAGGAACTATCTTATAACGAAGTTTCTGACTTGTTAAAAATAAAGATTTCTACTGTTAAGTCCAGATTACATAGAGCTCGGCTCTTATTGAAACATAAGCTAGAAAGGAGCATATCTAATGGATAATATGTTCAGCAATCTAAAGGAGAAGATGAATGGAACCATTTTAAAAGATGTTGAATTTAGTGAAAAAAGCAAGGATAAAGTTAGAAAGGCCATAAGAAGTTCAAAAAGCAGGAAAAAATATATTATACATCCAAAGTTGAATTATATTTTAAGTTTATCAGTAAGTTGTATACTAATTCTTGGTTTAGGTTATTTTAGTCTAAGTAAGTTGGACGATGTAGGTGATAAACAAATAGCTGAAAACAGCGAACGCAGTCTTACAACTAAATCCGAAAACAATGAAAAAGCTCCTAACAACTTAAATGAAGGTATTTATACACCTCCTGAAAAAAAAGAATATTACGATGATATGACGAAAGAAGAAATACTGACCAAAATGTTAAATACGCCCGATTACTTTCAGACTGTCGTTGGTAAGTTTGAACAACGTAATATCTATAATGATGGAACCGGTACTGATGAGTATGTTGATTATGAAATAAGTATTGAAAATGAGATTGGAGGACATGTATCATTTGTGAATAAATCATTAGAAGGTGAAACTGTCCAGGAAAATATTAGTGTGTACAATGATCGTCAACAATGGGATATTGACCTTATTACTAATAGTTATCTAGAAAGAAACTATAATCAGAAAGAATTTCAACCTGTCTCCATTGAAGAAGTATTACCATTAGACTCTAATCAACTTTATGACAAACTTTTAGATATATATGATTGGCAAGAGCCACCAGTTTGGGTAGCGGGTGTATCATTATTCCCTTTTTATAAGACAGTTCAATATTTGGAAGACGTAGAGCAATGGGATATTGAAAAACAAAATGAAGAACTGTTAGGACATAATACTGTTGTCTTATATGGGAGTGTTGGAGATAAAGTTGACCGAATGAAGAATGTTGATACTTTTAGGTTTTGGGTTGATAAAGATACAGGGATCTTAGCTAAATATGAGGAATATGATTCAAATGGGAATATTACGGGTTACTTATATCCGGAAAAACTAGAAGTAAACGCTTCTATTAACCTCGATGAATTCAGTCCGAATTTAGATGGACTTTCGAAAGAGGAACAGCCAGAAACAATTGATGAAGATTCGGGTGAAGAGGATATTGAAATCTTGGAACATGCTGATTATTATAAGGACGAAGTAAATGAAGTGCTACAAACATTAAGACAAAATATTGATTTCCTTTATGAATTTACGGGTCAAGATTTTGATTTATACGCAACAAGCTTTGAAAGATATAAGGATTTTAATCATGCCTATTTAACCTATAGTTATAAGAAAGATCCAAATGAAGATGGCTCTGGAACTAGACTTTTATATGTACGTTCCTACCACAAAGATTCGGTTACTCGATCATGGGGTGAATTCGACACAAATAAAGGAGAGCGATTAGACACGTTTACTACTAATGATATAGATTGGAAAATGTACGAGTTGGACCGTCCAAAAGGTGCTCATTTTGTTGGTTCTTCAAATGATTATAAATATGAGGTAGTTAGTCAAGATATTTCTGCAGAAGAAACTAAAACCCTTCTAGAGTCTTTTAAAAAAAGTGTGATAGATTAATTCCTAGAGTTAGAAGAGGGTCAAAAAGTAAACAAGATTCTCACCTTTTTCTTATGAGAAAAAGGTGAGAATTTCTTTGTTATATACGTTAGTATTGAAGAGTAGAGATTATTGGATTAAAAAGCTAGTGAGAGGTATGTAGGGGGATAATATGGAATCAAAGCTCATAATTATACGAGGAAACTCTGGAAGTGGAAAAACAACGACTGCCAAAAATCTTCAAAGTCATTTGGGGCGTGGAACGCTCTTGGTTTCTCAGGATACAGTTCGTCGTGAAATGCTGAAAGTTCACGATAGAGATGGGAATCTTTCCATTGATTTGATTCAACAGATCGCTGAATATGGTAAAAATAACTGTGAATTTGTTATTGTAGAAGGAATCTTGTATAAACCTCGTTATGGTGAAATGTTGCATAACTTAATCGAGTTCTTTAATCAAAAGATATATACTTATTATTTTGATTTATCCTTTAAAGAAACAGTCAAGCGTCACAATTCTAGTCCAAAAAAGATGGAATTTGGAGAAGAATCTTTGTGTTCCTGGTGGAAGCCAAATGATTATCTGGGCGTGGACGGAGAAATGATACTGACTGATGAGATGTTACAAGACGATGTGTTGAAACTGATTTTAAATCAACTGCAAAAGTAATTATCCCCAATTTGTTTTAAAAATGGGTAGGTTAAAGAGCAAAAAAAGAGTAGTTTGCTGCGGCGTTTCTTCCAATGAAGAAACGCCTTTTAATATGAAGTGAAAAGGCTTTTATGGAAAACACATATTCGGAAAACCAAGAGGATATAAGTATAAATTTATCAGAATTTCAAAAGCTATTATGACAAAAAGGGTTTATTAATGGCTCAAATGAATGTATGTTATTAGCTGCTTTTTCAGTAAATGGTATATAGTTTGCGGTCGAAGGAAAAATAAATTGCCATTGCCGATAAGGAGGAATATCATGACTTATCCATCTTTTGGAGAGATCTTAGATTTACAGTACAAATTAGTTGATTTTAGAAAGAGATATTGGATTGAACATGATTTATTTACGTGGCAATGGTGGCTATTACTATTTATGTTCATTGTTCCATGGATCATTTGGTACAAGGTAATTCCAAAAGAAAAGAAAGCCGAAGGTTTATCATACGGTCTTTTATTAGCAGCATTGGCCAGTCAATTAGATGAATTAGGAATTAATTTAGGAGCATGGGCTTATTTATACCAGCTAACACAATTAAACAAAGGCTTGAATCCTTATAACTTTTCTTTTATTCCAGTAGCTTATATGATTGTTTATTACTATTTCCCTAAGTGGAAGCATTTTATTATAGGTAATGTAGGTATTGCTGTATTAGCTGCATTTATAACAGAACCTATATTAACCAAAATGGGAATTTATAAAACATTTTATTGGAAATCGATGTACTCATTTCCTATTTATATTCTTCTCCCGATAATTTTTCGATTTCTCCTGTATTATATACTCGAAAATAACAAACGAGAAAACGCAACATAGATGTATCATTAGTTCGTATAAAAAAGAGGCAGGTTTTAAAAGGAAAGAACCTCTTTATCTGCCTCTTGCAATAAATTTTTATAGAAAGAATCTTCACCAATCGTAATTACTCGATCACACAGTTCTTGTATTTCATCCATATCGTGTGATGTATATATAATCGTTTTGTTATGGTCAGTTGCTTGCTTTCGCAAATAAGCGCCGATTTCTTTACGGGACTTTAAATCTATCCCTACTGTCGGTTCATCCAGCAACAATAAGGATGGATCATGAATTAAACTTATTGCTAAATTAAGCTTCCGTTTCATGCCACCTGATAAATTCTTCACAGGTTCTTTCCATCGGTCTAAATTCATATCCTGACCGATTTCCTTTAATTGAGCGTTAGATTTCTTAGTCCACGATAATTTTTCAAAGAAAGTCATATTTTCTTCTACTGTAAGCTGTTCCCAAACAGCAATATCTTGTGGGACAAAGCCAATTTGTTTGCGTATCTTTGCCTTTTCTCTTTGGTAATTTCGTTGACCTAGAAGGATTTCTCCTGAAGTCGGCTTCATCGTTGTAGCCAATATTTGAAGCAACGTAGATTTACCAGCTCCGTTTTCACCAACTAATCCTACTATTTCACCCTGAGTGATGTTGAAAGATAAATTGTCTAGTATCGTTTTTTTATGAAAACTTTTATTTAATCCTTCTACCTTAAGCATATTTTCTCTCCTCTCGTACATACCAAATCGCCATACCAATGATACAAAAGCCGAGCCAGCCAATGGTCCAATCGCCAGTTAAGAAGCGGTATAACGGGTTGAAGAGATTGATCCAGCCTCCAATATTTCCGATGCCTCCAAATGGTAATACTGTACCACTGATCACAATCAGCACAAGTGTCCATATAATGGCGGCAACATAACTGAAATAGGCATTCCTTATCATGCTTACAAATAAAAAGGCAAACAAACAGACCATAATCCGAAATGATACGAGTGATAAGATATTGATCGTTTCCTGATAAAGCGAGTAAAAAATAACCGCGGTTACCAAATCAATAATGACTAGCACCACTATATAAACCAATACATTTACAAGCATATATGTTGGGTATTTTATTTTCATAAACGGAAAGCGAACAGCGACACTTGCTTTTCTTTCGTTGATAACCCAATCGAAAATGAAGATCGTGATTAGTAGGCTTGCAAATGCCCATACCATCCAGGGATTCCATTGGACACCTGAGTTATCTGTCAGGTCTGAATCACCATGATAACGAAATTGGTTTTGTAATAAATCTTCTTCTATTTGAATTTCTCTGGACTTTGCAATGATTTCCTCGATCGACCAATTTTGTTCACTACTTAATTGCGTTTCTAAATGAATAACGGTGTTGGCCGCTTTAATCCGCCCTGTTTCTTGTTGAATGATCGATACTATCATCTCTTTTACAGGGGTGTAGGCAAAAGAACGATCTGAATAATAACTTTTTAATAGGTTTCTTCTGTTTCCGCTCTGCAGATTGTCTTCATAACCTTGTCGAATAATAAATACACTATCTAGTTCATGTTGCTCTAATTTTCGTATTGCTTCTCTTTCTGATAGTTGGAAAGCAGAAACAAGGGAGGAGTCGTTAATTTCTTCCAATAGCGCAAAGGCTGATTCTGACTCTTCCTCTAACACCATTCCGATTGGAACTCTGAAATCATCTTGTACCGTTTCGGCAGTGGAAAGAAATCCAATTGCGATCAGTATCGGAAGTAAGATCCAGAAACTAAGGCTCATCCATTGTTTTTTTAGTAGCAGGAAGCGTGTGTAAATAATTTCTTTCACTTATGAACACGCTCCTTTCCGAATGAGTATATAGCCAGTAGTAACCCGCCAATAATCGCTGCCAAGAGTAATGGTTGTAATTCCGCATAGAACCGACCATTTAAGATAATTTGTTCCATCCAATAAAAAGATTGATGAGAAAAACTAATGGAAAAATAATCTTCCAAGTAGATAGGAAAATATATTTTCGGAATAATGGCGCCACTAAATAAGATGGTGATTCCGGTGAATAATGTCTGCACCAAGACTGTTAATTTCGAAGATGAAATCAACCAATCTATGAGAATGATACATTGTAAAAAGATGATACTGTGTAACAGTAGTAACAAACTAATTCGGATATAGTTCTCCCCAGTAATGATTACTTCGTCAAAGAAATATGGAAGAAAAGCGAAGGAGAGGGCAGCCCAAACTGCCGTTACTAAAAGGGACACGATACCACTTGCTATAGCTTGCTGGAGATCGGTAACACCATAGAGTTTCATCCGTTGTCTCATTCTTAAGCTGTTATCTTGGTGTAACATCGTATAAATAATAAATAACCAGATTGTTACTAGAGTAAACCAGCCTGCTAAACTAAAATAAAGAATTGGCGAAGCAGTTGCGTTATTTGTGACTTGATCCTCTCTTACTACTTGGTCACTGCCTAGTACATAAAAGAAATAATCGGTGAATTGTTCAAATAATAAGGTGTTTCTTTCTTCATTATCCATATTTAATTGCTTTGCATAATGATTTATCGTCAGAATGTTTGCCTGGGAACCTCGAATATGCCGGGTAACAGTCTCGACTAATTCATTAATAAGCTGGCTCTCAACTGGTTGCTTGGGGTTGCCAATAATCGAAAGTTGAGACCGTTCTCCGTCCATTAGTTTTTGAAAGAAATGATCTGGAAACATAATATAGGAACTGAGTTGGTTGTTTTCGATAGCTTCGATAGCTTGTGTTTCTTCAACTTTCTCCATAGCAATATGATTGCCGAGCTGTGAAGATTCTTCTAGTAATTCGACAATCATTTCTGTTTCCTCTGATTGGTCAAGATCGACAAGTCCGACTTCTATAGTATCTGTGCTTGTCACATCTAACATGGAAATCACAGTGAGTGCTAACAATCCGATGAGTATAATCGGAGACAGCAAAAGAAGAGGAAGTGATAACCACTTCCTCCCGAGTTGGATCAGATTATTTTTTGTAAACAAGGCTATATGTTTAAGAGATTGCATGTATGCCACCTACTTTATTTACAAAATCAATTAGAAACCACCTGGTCCCATCATATTCCCCATCCATAATTCAAACTGATTCGCTACATCAGTTTCAAAGTACTCGATAATTTCATCTCCGCTCATATCGCTTAAATTCTGTACTTGTTCAGGGTTAGGAATCTCTACCTGATCAATCGTTGAACCTTCTTCCGTAACGTAAATGGATAATGCATCTTGATTAAGGGTATATCCATCTTCTGCATATAAGGTATGGTCTACGGTCATTTGGTCTTCTTCATATTGAGCTTCACCTAGCCAATGAATAGTAAACATTTGCAAACCTTGCTCTTCAAAAGAAAGACTGTGTTCAAAGTTTTTACTACCTTCCCCTTGAGTACTTTGGTTTGATTCAATTGTAAAAGCTACGTCAGCAGCGGTAAGTGTAATCGTATCATTTGTTTCTCCGTCATTTTCAGCAAAATCCGCCTGAATATTAACGGTTTCTTCGGATGAGCCATCACTTACTGTAAATACATAGTCAATGACTTGATCTCCGTCCGTTATCTCATTAATTCCATCTATGTTGAACGCTGCTGTTTCTCCCTCATGTTCAACTGCTAAGGATAACTCTCTTTTGACAATGATATCATCTTCAACCCAAATCGTAGAGTTAAAACCATCTGGAAGTGTTAAGTCATCTACACTAGCAGATGCTTCCTCCATAGCTGTTACAAACTCTTCTTCAAAAGTAGCCATTTCATCTTCTGCTAATTCCATTTCAGCAAAACTCATATAAGAAGCTTGATCAACGATAATTTCTCTTAGTCTTTCATCTTCTGCCATTTTATCAAACACGTTTTTCAGGAGTGATTTAGTTTCTTCTTCAGATAAGCTAAAAGAAATTTTGTCGGCATTTACACTGTTGTCGCCTACTGTTACTTCTTCTGATGTTGCTTCAAATGCATCTTCTGGAAGTTCATCATATAGATAATCTACATATTCTTCTTTCATGTAGTCGATATCTTCTGTTGGGATTGGGTTTTCATTGAAAAGTGTACTGAAATCAAAGCTTTCTTCCCCGGAAAATGTAACAGGGTCTATCTCCTGTAAGATCCTTCCGAGATCATCACCATTTAGTTGAATGATATTATCTAAGAATGGCAAACCAACATATAAGTCATTGTTATCAATATATGCTTCAAGTCCACTTATTTCAACACCAGCCATTCCAGCGGAAATATTTGCCGATGATACTTTGTTCTCTTTATCCAAGGCTGCTTCAACCGTAATATTAGCATTGTTGATCATTTGGTCAAAACCCATTCCAGCCATGCTCGGGTCATTCATTTGTCCTGTTATTTCATAAACCGATTCGATAGCATGTTCATCGGTATGGTCTTTCCAAGCAAGTTCCTCTTCAAATCTTGATTCGAACGTTTCTTGTAGCTGTTCTATTGTGTTCTTCTCGGCCAAGAAATAGTCTTCTTTAGCAGAAGTATTTAGAAAAGCTTGAACTGTCACAATGCCTGCTATCAGTATAATCGCAACACCTGCGATTATTGGTATCCATTTACTTTTCTTCTGTTTCACTTCTTCTTGTTGTACTGCTTCCTGCATTAAATGTTCCCCCTCAATGAATGAATCTACAATTTTATATCTATAACTCATTGTTATTTGTTTAAAAAATATTCATAGAGACCTAGAATGAAAGTGCCAGAGTCATAGAAAAAATTGCATACAAATTATAAAATACCATGCCATTACATAATTATCCATACTTTCGACATTAATAGACATTAAAGGGTAATATAGTTTCAACTCTGATTACTCCCGGAAAAGTATTATTGATCGTAAATACCTAAACTAACCGTTAGACTTAGGTATTTCGGATTAAACAACGAAGCATAACATTCAAATATATAGGGGATAACCCTCATACTCGCAACTATTACTAACAGTCTGTTTTTCCCCACTTCAAGCTTCAAGTACACAAGGAAGTTAGGTGGGGAAAACACACGCACTCACCCAAAACTTGGTTTCACTTTATTATTCTTTTTGGCGAATATCCAAGCTCTTCTATAGCATTGGATATATCCCAAGGTTTGTCAGGGTTATTGGATACTCCGTAGTAAGTACCAAAGTTTACTTTTGCTTCAATTGCAGCCGAAAAAAGCTCGACAAGATCCTTTTTTGATAACAAGGTTCGTGTTAAACGATCATTCTCTTTTAAAGCATCTTGTTCATTTTGGGCTGGTACAGAGCCAATCCTAATATTAATAATAGATAAGTCGGAATCCAGAGAAAAGATAAAGCCAGCTTGTTCCGAAGCAATTTTCAATACACCATACAATCCCTTAGAATATGGATAATCATTCGTTGTGATTTCGCGTTGCAGTTTGGAGTAGCCATTTTCCTCATAATAATCCGTAACATGATTACTACTGGCAAAAATAACCTTAGGTATCCGGAATTCTTTTGCAATTAACATAATATAATAGGTTGCTTTAAAAAAGACGTCTGTCATTTGGTCAAACACTTCAACGGGTTCAATGGCATGAGCAGTATCTATTCGGAGCAGGTTGATAATAACATCTGTATCCTTGGGGATTGTGGAAAGGAGCTCGTCATAATTAGTAGCATCCACGTAGTGATTTGTTGCTGTATTATTCTGAATATGTTTGTCCAAAACTAGAACATCATAGCTATGCTGTAGCCCTTCAACAAGGATATCACCAACTGTACCTGATCCTCCGATAATGGTAATTTTCTTCAACATCATCATATCCTTTCTGATCTTTCTTATCAGTAGTCTAGCTCTTTTTTTAGTGAAGATACATGTTCTTGATCAAAATTGTTGTTTATTTCATTCATAATATGGCTACATATGCGCTGGATTAAGGGGTACAGTCATTTACATTGATTATAAAAAGCAATTTCAGACAAAAAGCAATCAATCATATTATAGAAGGATGAAAAGGTAAGTGTTATGATTAGTATACGAATTTAGTAAAGAGCATTTTAATATTTATATACTAAGGGTGATTAATCATGAAGTTATCTGTTTTTACAGTAATGGCACCGGATTTTGAACCAAAAGAGCTGATTGATGAGTTAAAACACCAAGGGTTTGATGGTGTAGAGTGGCGTTATAAGGAAATTCCTACTCAACTAACAAAAGAGCCAATTAGTTTTTGGGGAAATAACAAATGTACACTCACCCCGGAGATTTCTGAAGAGCAAATCAATCAGCTAAAAAGTAAAAGTGAAACGGCTAATATTGAAACTGTAAGTATCACACCGTATTTAACATCAGGTGATTTAGCAGGTACAGAACAAGTCCTCAAAGTTGCAAAAGCATTTGGTGCAAGTTTTATTCGACTAGGGGTACCAAGATATGATCGCTCCCAGAACTTCCATACTTTATTTGAAAGTTGTAAGCGTTATCTAAAAGAGTGTGAAGCATTGTGTAAAAGCTATGGTGTAAAAGGTCTTGTTGAAACACATCATCAAACCATTGCAGCAAGCGCAAGTGCTGCTTATCGATTAGTAAAAGACCTTGATCCAGAAGCAATTGGTGTATTATATGATCCTGGCAATATGGTTCATGAAGGATATGAAAATCATCGTATGGGGATGGAATTATTAGGTCCTTATTTAGCACATGTTCATGTGAAGAATGCGAAATGGGTGCAAGATTCATCAAGCAAAAAGTGGAAAGTAGTCTGGGAACTAGTAGACGAAGGAATTGTAGATTGGGAGCAGGTGATTGAAGATTTGCAGGCTGTTCATTATGAGGGGTATATAGGATTAGAGGATTTTAGTGGGAAAAAGAATACAAAAGAAATATTGCAATACAATATCGACTGGCTTAAAAGCAGAATATAGGAGGGACTATGAAAATAGGATGTTGCATCAGTATCGATCAGGTTGATAATGCTAGTCAAGCGGGTTTTGATTTTCTGGAATGTACCGTAGTATCTCTTGTCCCAGACAATGATGCTGACTATGAAGCAATTCGTCAAAAGTATCAAGATAGTCATTTGCCGATAGAAGTGTGCAATGTCTTTTTGCCAGGTTACCTACAGATTACAGGAAACGATGTAGATGAAACAGCAATCGAAACGTATCTGGCGAAAGCGATTCCGCGGGTGAAAGAAATCGGTGCAGATACGATTGTTTTTGGCAGTGGTGAGGCTAGGTCATATCCAGAGCATTTTTCCAAAAAAGAAGCGGAAAAACAGGTCATCCGATTTTTGCAAATGGCAGCAGAATATGCAGAACAACATGCTATAACGATTGTGATTGAGCCGTTAAACAAAAAAGAAAGTAACATCATTAACAGTGTCCCAGAAGCAGTGGAATTAGCGAAGAAAGTAAATCATCCATCTATTCAAGTATTAGCCGACTTTTATCATATGGAGGCCGAGCGGGAGCCATTACAACATATTGTGGATGCGGGTCCATTCTTAGGACATATTCATGTAGCTGACTCCGATCGGCTAGCACCAGGAACAGGAACATATCCTTATGAAATATTTGTACATTATTTGAGGGAAGTGAATTATCGTAAGCGGATATCGATTGAATGTGAATGGAGGAATTTTGAAGAAGAAGCAACGGGCAGTTACTCATTTTTAAAAAATTATTTTAGGAGTGTCGATGATGAATAAATCAATTGAAAATCTATATTTCTACTACAGGAATATAGATGTAGATTTTCGAAAAAGCGATTTTTTTGTTCACTCACATGATTATTTTGAAATTTATATGTTCCATAAGGGAGATTGTAAATATTTGATTAATGACCATGTCATTCAATTGCATGAGAACGATATTATTGTGATGAATGGATCCGCATTACATGGTCCGACGCCTACAGAGGGTAAGCCATATGAAAGAACGGTCATTGAATTCTCTCCTGAATGGATGCGGTCGATTATTCATCAATTAAATGTTCCTGAAATATTAACTCCTTTTGATCAACTAGGTAATATATTATTACGTGATATCGAGCCACAGAAATTTGAAGAAATTCAGTCATTGCTGCGAAAACTCTATTTAAAGCAATTAAATTTGAAAAATTCAGCGAAACAGTCAATAGAGAAGCGAATGCTCAAAGGGGAAACTACCACTTTATTGATTGAACTATTATTTATTATCTATGATTTAAGTAAATCTAAATTAACAAGCACGCCTATAGGTAATACGAGCAAAATGAAGCATGTAAATAAAATTATTACGTGGATTGACTATCATTACCATCAAAATTTAACATTAGACGAAATAGCAGAGCAATTGCATATTAGCAAATATTATATGTCGCGAATCTTTAAAGACGTTACGGGTGTAACAGTCATGCAGTACATGATGCAACGCAGGTTGTTACGAGCAAAGTACTTACTGGAAATGCATCCGGAAAAGTCGATTCTTGATATTGCATTAGAGTCAGGATTTGAAAGTGCTTCTCATTTTAGCAGAAAATTCCGTAAGCATTATCAAATTACACCAACTGAATATCGGAATCGAGATGAAAATGATCAACATACATTCATTAATCATTTTCACTAAATGAGATCGTAATAGACATCACAGTGAGTTCTGATTAAATGTAAACGCTATCATAGAAAAAGGAGGGAGAGAAATGGTTAAAGGTAAGATTAGCCTGAATGAGAATGGCGTAGAGGATACAGTGAACATTCATGATGATGTTGAAACAATCAAAAGTAAAAAAAGAAAAGCAGCAATAACTTGGTATATATTTTTATTACCTAGTTTTATCGGTATTCTGTTATTTATGGTCTATCCGATTGTGGAGTCATTTCGTTTGAGTTTCTTTAGATCAAATGGAACGATTGAAACGTTTATCGGTTTAAGTAACTTTCAATTGGTCTTAACTTCTAAGACTTTTTGGAATACGGTATGGAACACCTTTTTTATCGGGTTCTTTCAAATTTTTCTAACCATTCCACTAGGGTTTATTTTTGCTTCCTTAATCAATTCTATTAGACGTGGTCAAAACTTCTTCAAAGTAGTTTATTTCTTACCGAATGTAACATCTATTGTTGCAGCGGCTATGATTTTCCAATTTGTGCTACATCCTGAAATGGGTGTTGTCAATTATGCATTAGATGCGATTGGCTTACCTACTTCTACATGGTTTTCTGATCCATCTACTTCCAAATGGGGCGTGATTCTACTAGCAGTCTGGCATTGGATCGGTTTCGTCATCATTATTTGTCTAGCAAATTTACAAGCTATTTCCCCAGAAATGTATGAAGCGGCTAAAATCGACGGGGCTAGCGGACTTCAACAATGGTTATTTATTACGATTCCTAACATGTCTGGTACATTTGCCTTCCTACTAATTACTGGTTGGATTGGGAGCTTGCAACGCTTTAACGAAGTGTATGTATTAGGTGGTCCCAATGGTAGTCCAGCAAGATCGATCCAAACAATGGGGGCGTTTATCTATGAAAGAGGTTTTACAGGCTTTGAATTCGGGATAGCCTCAGCAGCAACGTATATTATGTTTGTTATTATTTTAATATTTACTTTCATTAATTTGAAAGTTTCCAAGATGCAATTATAGTGTTTGAGAAGAAGGAGGGGTGAACATGGATCAGAAAACAAGTGAAAGAATATCGAACAGCGTAAAGTTTATTGTCTTGTTAGTGTGTGGGGTATTACTGATGATGCCGTTTATTTGGATGGTAAGTGTTGGGTTTGATCGGACAGCAAATATTACGATGCCCTTTCCACCACGACTAATACCGGAAACGATATCAAGCTTTAATTTTGGCATCGTTTTTGAGAATGGTAGATTGATTCAATCTTATATTAACTCTGGTATCGTGACAACTTGTTCAGTCTTTTTACAAGTATCCGCCTCATTATTAGCTGGATACGCCTTCTCAAAAGGTACTTTCAAATATAAACGACTGCTTTTCATTTTAGTATTGTGTACGTTAATGATCCCAATGGAACCGAGACTCATTCCGTTATACACGTTGTTTAACAATGTTGGTTTATTAAATTCTTTTTGGCCGCTGATTTTGCCAACTGTTATTAATGGTATGCTGATATTTCTCTGTAAACAATTCTTTGATCAATTGCCTGGAACGTTACGAGAAGCAGCACAAATTGATGGAGCAGGGGAATTTAGAATATTTTTCACCGTGTATTTACCACTAGCTGGTCCGATTGCCGCAACAATGGTTATTCTTTCTTTTATTTGGAGCTGGAATGATTTTATGTGGCCGTTAGTTGTATTAAATAATCAAGATCTCCATACGGTTCCGTTATATCTCGCAAGTTTCTCTCTTGAGAACGGAACAAGCCTGGGTGGATTAACGATGGCACTTGCTACTGTCAGTATCCTGCCGATTGTTGTGTTGTATCTCTTTTTGCAAAGATACATTATTCAAAGCATTGCATTAAGTGGTGTCAAAGGTGAATGATTTTTAATTCTATAAGGGGGTAAGAACCATGGAAAAAGTTAAACATTTCTGGTTGATGTTATTGTTTTTACTAATGGTGGCTATTGTTGCAGTAGGTTGTAGTCCTGATGATACAGCCGGTGACGGGGATGGTAGTGAATCGAATGATGATGTTGTGGAAGGGGATTGGGAAGGGCAAACCATCAATGTACAATTAATTGGTGACTTTGATATGGAGGACTCCACGGATCCTATTACAGGTGAAAAGACGCAAGGTCTTCAAGTAATTAAAGAAGAGTTTGAGAGTCAGCATCCAGGTGCTACTGTTGAATTTACGATCATGCCATGGGAAGGTTATACGGAAAAAACTCAGGCAATGATTACTTCTGGTGAAGCGGACGTCTATCAAATGCCAGGTATTGCTGATTTTGCGGCACAAGGAGTTTTAGAACCATTAGAACCGTATATTGAAGAAGACCCAGATTTTGATTTGGATCGATTTATTGATAATCAAGTGGATGGCTGGAAAGCGCTTGGTCCTGATAGTGATGAATTGGGAATATACGGCTTACCTTTCCTAGGAGATGCTCGCTTTATTGCATATGATAAGCAATTATTTGATGAATGGGGAGTAGAATACCTTTCAGAATATCCTACGATGGAAGAAGTAGCGGAAAAAGCAAAGCAGATGACAGGAACGAACCCTGAAACGGGTGAACAAAACTATGGTATCTGGTTCCGTGGTGATTGGTCTTCTGCTTTTACATTAATTAATCTTGCTGAAGGTCAAAATGGCAGCTGGGGTTCTGGCTTTGCTTGGGATGAAATTGAATTTAATTATGATAGTCCTGAAATGGAATCCGGCTTAGAATGGCTATTAGAGATGCAAGAGTATGCACCAGAAGGATTAGTGAGTGATCAAGGGAATGAAAAATGGTTAACGCAAGATAACGATATTGCGATTATGCTTAATCAAGGTCCAGGTGACACAATTATGCCAGCATATGCTCAAGGGCTAGGGGAAAGAATTGGAATTGTCCAAGAGTTTAAAAACGACGAAGGTGTAGGAGGTATGTTCGCAGGAAGTCCAATCACAATGGCGAAGGATAGCGACAATAAAGAATTAGCTTGGGAATGGATGAAGTTTGCAACTAGTGAAACGGTTCAACAATATATATTTGAAGAAGCGAATGGCATGCCGGCAATCCAAGCAGCAGAATCGTGGGATAGTTATGCAGAGGTAGAAAACTTAATGGCACCGACAATGGAAGCGATGAGTACACCGTGGACGCCTAGGTATCCATGGGCATCTTCACAACCACGCTTTATATTAACATCTGAAGTGGAAGCTGCTCTAACGGGTGAAAGGTCAGCGAAAGAGGCAGTGGAAAAAGCACAAAAAGAGAGTGAAGAATGGTTAGAAAACAGAAATTAAAAGTGTTTTTGATGAAAAAGGAGGAGTAGCCTCCTTTTTCGTATGAAAGCATAAATTAGCGAATTTGGGAATTTGTCTAACTCCGACTAATTACTTCGCTTTCCGCGAGCATGGCCTCAACCAACTTTGCCAAGAGGATTTTCGGCTCGTGCTATTCCCGCAGGAGTCTTTGCTATGAGAAGTTGCAACAATTCTAGTCGTAAGTAATTGGCAAGTTGGAAATCGCTATTTGTGAGTAAAAAAAATCGTGTTACCTCCTGTTTGCGTTGTAGAGCAGATCCTAGCGAAGGCCGCCCACTTTCACTTCTGTGAGAATCGTTTTGCTCGAAAAAGTTAGCTGAGGGGAAAACCCCACGGAAAGGGAAATGGGCAGCCGGAGTGGTGGTTAAACAGTCGATATATTTCAAAATGGCTATTAGAGGAATCGCAAATCTACTTAGCATTTTTTATCCTAAGTCGCTAATAGTATTTAAGAAAAAGCAAATCAGCTGAAAGAGGGGTGAACGAAAAATGTATCATGAGGGGCTGTTATACAAGACGATGGTATGGATTTCGCGTCTTGCTTATCTAAATATGTTGTGGCTACTCTTTAGCATAATAGGGTTATTGTTTTTGGGAGTTTTCCCTTCAGTAGTTGCTGCACTGGCTATTGAAAGGAAGTGGATTCGTGGTAATCGAGATTTTCCTTTATTCAAACAATTTTGGTCGGAGTTTAAAGATCATTTCATACAGGCAAATGTAATTGGCTATTTTTTCACTTTTTTGCTAATGTTATTATATGTAAATATAACACTTGTTCAATCGTTGGATCATTGGATCCGGTTGTTAATGCTGTTTTTATTATTTGGTTTAGCGTTTTTAGTATCCATTATTTTTGTGTATATCTTCCCAACATTTGTTCATTTTAGAGCTACATTCTTTGATTATTTAACCTATGCATTTGTCGTTGCGCTTGTATCCCCATTAAATACGTTATTAATTTTGCTTAATATAGGAGGCTTTTTCTTTATTGGTTATTACTTTCCTGGTGTTGTATTTGTGTTTGCAGGAAGTGGATTAACTTTTATCACAATGTGGTTTTCCTATCAATCTTTGAAAAAAATCGAAAATAAAATTTCTTTTTATATGGAAGGTGAGTATGAATGACGGACGATCGATCTTATTGGCTCCAAACGATGTTAGCAATTGCGGATCCCCTCCTTTTCGCATTGGAGAATGAACAGCTCAAGACACAAATGCCTGTCGAACAACAAAAAAACACTAACCGTGAAGCATTTTCTCATTTAGAAGCTTTTGCCCGATTAGTAAATGGGATGGCCCCATGGTTAGAAACGTATGCTGAAAATGAAGCAGAGGAGAAATACAGAAGAGAATATGTCCAACGAGTAAGAACATGCATGGATCATGCCACAAACCCTGAATCAAAAGATTATATGAATTTTTCTGAGGGTGATCAACCGATTGTGGATACAGCTTTTTTGGCGCAAGCAATATTAAGAGCTCCTCAGACTTTATGGTATGAGTTGGAGGATAATGTTAAAAAGAATGTGATCAACGCATTGAAAGCTACAAGAAGCAGGAAACCTTACTTTTCTAATTGGTTACTATTCTCCGCTATTATTGAGACAGCTTTATACAAGTTAGGTGAGGAAGACTGGGATCCAATGCGCATTGACTATGCCGTTAACCAATTTGAACAATGGTATGTCGGTGATGGCTTGTACAGCGATGGTAAGTCTTTTCATGCCGATTATTACAATAGTTACGTCATCCATCCAATGTTGTTGGACATCATAGAAGCAAGCGGACATACATACAGTGATTGGTCGGATAAATCTGAAAAAATCCGAAAAAGAGCTGTTCAATATGCTCGAATTCAAGAACGGATGATTTCCCCTGAAGGAACATTTCCGCCGATTGGTCGATCTTTGGCATATCGCTTTGGTGCTTTTCATCATTTAGCGAATCAAGTACTCCGACATGAACTACCGTCTGAGTTAGCTGCGGGGCAAGTGAGAGCAGCATTAACGGCAGTCATAAAAAGAACGTTATCATCCAATGCAGTTTTTGATAACAGTGGCTGGTTAAAAATTGGCTTTACAGGTCACCAGCCAGAAGTAGGAGAAGGATATATATCGACTGGAAGTTTGTATTTGTGTGCATTTATATTTTTGCCATTGGGACTGAAAGAAAGTGATCCTTTCTGGAAAGAAGATGAGAAGCAATGGACTAGTAAAAAAGCTTGGTCTCAAGATGGATTTCCTGTATATCGGTCAATGGAGTAATGATTTAAAAGAATGGAGGAAGCCCTCCATTCTTTTAAATATAATTCCTTGTTTCTAAATACGCAATGATCTCAGCTACTGCTTCGTCAACAGATTTATTTTCGGTATCGATTACTAACTCTGGGTGCTCCGGTTCTTCATATGGTGCATCAATACCAGTAAATCCTTTAATTTCACCTGAACGTGCTTTTTGGTAAAGTCCTTTCGGATCACGTGCCTCACATTTTTCCAGACTACATTTCACATACACTTCAATAAATTCTCCGTCAGCTAGTAGCTTTCTGACATTATCACGATCTTCGCGATATGGCGAAATAAAAGCAGTAAGTGTGATTAAACCAGCATCATTTAATAATTTTGCAACTTCACCAATCCGTCTAATATTTTCTTTGCGATCCTCTGGGCTAAATCCTAAGTTATTATTTAAACCGTGACGGATATTATCGCCGTCTAAGCGATAAGATCGAACTCCTTTTTCAAACAGTGCTTTTTCTAATTCAACTGTAATGGTCGATTTACCTGACCCTGAAAGTCCGGTGAACCATAATACCGGACTTTGGTGGTTGTTTTGTTTGCTTCGATCCTGCTTCGTTACTACTGAGTCATGCCATACGATGTTTTTCGTTTCTGTCATTCGTTTGAACCCCTTTGCAATCCTTTGATTAACACTTCAGCAACCTCTGGTCTAGAGAATTGTCGCGGTAGTGCCTCTCCGTTGCGAAGTTTTTCTCTTACCTTTGTTCCGCTTAAATGGACATGCTCAGATTTATCATGTGGACAGGTTTTCTGTGTAGCCATGTTCTCGCATTTTTTACAAAAGAAGGCATGCTCGAATTTGAAAATTTGAATACCAATCTCAGCTTCATATTGTGAAATTAATTCTTGTGCTTCATACGTCCCATAATAATCACCAACACCTGCATGGTCACGTCCAACAATGAAATGTGTACAGCCATAATTTTTACGGACGATAGCATGTAATATCGCTTCACGTGGTCCTGCATAACGCATGGCAGCCGGATAAATAACAAGTCGAGTGCGATCTTGTGGATAATAATGCTTCAAGATTACTTGATAGCTTTCCATGCGAATATCTGCTGGAATATCATCGGATTTTGTTTCGCCAACCAATGGATTCAGTAATAGACCATCAACGGATTCCAATGCACTCTTTTGAATGTACTCATGGGCACGATGGACAGGGTTTCTAGTTTGGAAACCGACTACTGTTTTCCAGTCTAAATCTTGAAAAAGCTGTCTCGTTTCAGCAGGATCCAGATAAAAGTCTTTAAACTGATCATGTTTTGGACGATTTAGTAACGTAATAGGTCCAGCTAAATAGATATTGCCTTTTTCATAAAGCTTTTTGACACCAGGGTGGGCATCTTCTGTTGTGCCATAAACAGATTGTGCTTCTTTTGCTTTGTCATACGTGTATTTCTCTTCTAGATCCAGTGTGCCGTACAAGATACCATCCTCGCCATAAAGTGCGAGCTTTTCACCGATGTCTAAGTTGTCAGCTTCTGCTTCGGTTACTGCTAATGTGATCGGGATACTCCAAACAGTACCATCAGCTAAATGAAGATGATCGACTACTTCCAGATAGTCTTTTTTGCCAAGAAAACCGGTTAGTGGGCTAAATCCACCAATCGCTATTAATTCCAAGTCTGAAATACTCCATGCGTTGATTGTTATTGTTTTCAATGCTTCTGCTTCTTTTAATAATTGTTCTCGCTCTGCACCTTTTGCTTCACGGTTAATTAAGGTGCCTCCATGCGCTTCAATTGTTTCTTGTGTTTGTTCTTTAATTGCAACCACTATAAAACTCCTTTCATATCACGGTGGAAATTCTGCCCGTCATAAACTTCATCCACATAGCCTTTACGGACAACAAAGTCACCAAAATGTTCTTTATCTGTACGATTTTGCGCAAAGTCATGAAATATTTCTTTCAATGTTGCCAGGATTTCTTCTTCATCAATATTTTCACGGTACAGCTGATTTAAACGGTCGCCAATGAAACTTCCGCCTAGATAAAGGTTGTATTTTCCGGGAGCTTTACCGATAAAGGCGATCTCAGCTAGAGCAGGACGTGAACAACCATTTGGACACCCTGACATGCGAATCACAATTTCTTCATCCTGTAAGCCTTCTGCGGCTAAAAGACCTTCGATTTTGTCGATAAGAGAAGGTAAGTAACGCTCAGATTCCGCCATTGCTAATCCACATGTAGGCATTGCTACACAGGCGATGGAATTGCGACGCAAGCCGGAATACTGCTTTCCATCTCTGATTCCATACATATCGAGGATTTCGTTGATTTTTTTCTTTTTCGGTGCGGTAACATTTGCGATGACTAGATTCTGGTTCGGTGTTAAGCGGAAATCACCAGTGTGAATGTTGGCAATTTCTCGTAGAGCTGTCATCAATTTATAATCATCAGCATCTTTTACTCTACCATTCTCAACAAAAAGGGTAAGGTGCCATCTGTTACTTCCTTTGATCCAGCCATATCTATCACCATTATGATCGAAATGGTAGTCTTTTGCTTCTTCTAATTCCCATCCGAGTCGTTCAGCAAGTTCTTGTTTGAACCAATCAAGTCCATAACGATCAATCGTATATTTAAATCTTGCATTTTTACGATCAGATCGATTACCGTAATCGCGTTGAATCGTGACGATTTTCTCCGCAACATCCACGACATCTTCTTTCGCACAGTATCCAGCAATCTTTCCGAGTTGTGGGTAGGTATTGGTATTTCCATGTGTAGATCCCATTCCGCCACCGACTACCACGTTAAAGCCTTGCACTTGATCATTTTCAATGATGGCAATTAATCCGATATCTTGTGAGAATACATCGATATCATTTGAAGGTGGTGCCGCAATACCAATTTTAAATTTCCTTGGCAAATAGGTTTTACCGTAAATCGGTTCTTCTTCCTCTTTGGAATCGATAATTTTTTCTTGATCTAACCATATTTCATGATAAGCACCAGTTTTTGGTGAGAGATGATCGCTGATTTTTTGCGCCCAATCTTGAATTTCCTGATGGACTTCAGATTGATAAGGGTTCGGATTACACATGACGTTACGATTAACATCCCCACATGCAGCAATCGTTGTCATTAATGCTTCATTAATTGTTTTAATCGTGTCTTTTAAGTTCCATTTTAATATTCCGTGTAATTGAAAAGCTTGGCGGGTCGTCAGTTTAATTGTTTGATCACCATATCTTTGTGCTAAATCATCTGTTGCAAGCCATTGCTTAGGAGTTGCCACACCACCTGGAATTGCAACACGAAGCATAAATTGATAAGCAGGCTCTAGTTTTTGTTTTCGTCGTTCATCTCTAATGTCGCGGTCATCCTGTTGGTAGCTTCCATGAAACTTCAACAGTTTGGTATCATCTTCCGAAATCGAAGCGGTAATCGGGTCTTGTAGCCCTTCTACAATCGTTCCTCTTAAAAAACGACTATCTTCTTTAAGCTTTTCCATCGGGTCTAGTTTACTAGGATCGTTTACCATTTTTGTTCCCCCTTAATACACATCACGTTGGTATCTCTTTTCCTGTTTTAATTTATTGATATACTCTTTTGCAGCTTCTTCGCTAAGTTTTCCTTGCTCGCTAATAATCGAGATTAAGGTTTCGTGTACATCCTTTGCCATTCGTTTTTCATCCCCGCACACATATAGATGTGCTCCTGTTTCGATCCATTCGAATAATTCTTTTGCTCTTTCTTGCATGCGCTGCTGTACATATATCTTTTGCTCACTATCTCTAGAGAAGGCAACATCGATTTTGGTTAGGTAACCCTGTTTTAACCAATTTTGCCAATCTACTTGATACAAGAAGTCCGTACGGAAATGCTGATCACCAAAGAAAAGCCATGTTTTTCCTTTCAGTTCAAGCTCTTCTCGTTCCTCGATATAGCCTCTAAATGGTGCTACACCAGTACCTGGTCCAATCATAATCACAGGAGTTTCTTCATCCATTGGAAATTTGAAATTTGGGTTTTTGTGAACATAGACATTGAGTTGATCACCTGGTTTAATTCTGTCAGCGATTTCCCCTGTACATACGCCGCATCGATCACGACCATGTGTATGATATCTTACAGTTGCCAAAGTTAAATGCACTTCATCAGGGTTTGCTTGATAACTACTAGCAATTGAGTATTGCCTTGCTGGTATTTTTCTTAAAAAATGCATAATCGATGTTGGATCCAGTTGTTTTGGTGGATAGTCAATAATTAAATCTAATAAATCACGACCATCGATATAAGCTTTTACCTTCTCAGGATCTGTTACTAATTCTTGAAGTTTTTCATGATGAAAATAAGTGCTAGCTTTCTCTAATAAGCCTTTCGTAAGTCTCGTAATCTCAAAAATGGAGGTTAGAGCTTCCTGAACGGAGCGAATTTCCCCTTGTTTATTAATGGGTATAGTTTGTTCAGCATTCCATTTAAGCTCTTCAATAATTGCTTGAACCAGAGCAGGGTCATTCTTTGGATAAATGGCTAAACAATCTCCCGGTTCATAGCTGAGGTTAGAGCCTTCCAACGAAATTTCAATGTGCCTTGTTTCTTTATTTGACCCCTTACCACTAAGAACGATGTTATCTAATACTTCAGCAGAATAAGGATTGCTCTTCGAATAAATCGGCTGTTCTGCAGGGGCTGGATGAGTATCGACGGTTTCTGTGTTGTTTCCGGCATCTTTTTTTAGAATGCCGATTACTTCTGATATCCATTCGTCAGCAAGTTCTTCGTAATCGACATCACAGTCAACACGTGGATGAATTCTAGTTGCGCCCAATTCTTCTAGCCGTTTATCAAAATCTTTACCAGTCTGACAGAAATGCTCATAGGACTCATCACCAAGTGACAAAACGGAGAAATTAACATTTTCAAGCTTAGGAGCTTTGCGGCTGTGTAAAAATTCATGGAATTGAATCGCGTTGTCAGGTGGATCTCCTTCGCCGTGAGTTGCTGTAATAATAAGTAAATCTTCTGCTTCTTTTAGTTTCTTCGGTTTAAAGTCATCCATGGCAGAAACTGTTACGTCTCTTTGGATATCCTTTAGCTGTTTGGATAATTGCTCTGCTAGTTCTTGACTGTTACCCGTTTCCGATCCGTATAAAATGGTGACGGTTCGGGTTTTAACCTGTGTAGGAGCTGGCTGTTCAACCGGTGTAACACTTTGTGATGATTGAGACTGAGAAGCGGCCAAATATCCAGCTAGCCAATTTTTTTGTGCGTCTGTCAGTGTTGGCAAAATTTGATTCAATATTTCCGTCTGTTTTTCATCAAACGGACTGTTTACTACTTGTAATGTCAACATTTTCACCTCTTTTAATTAATCCGATAGATTTACTTGAGTTTGGCTATAAAAAATAATCACTTCGTTGATTGTGGAGTAGCATGTAGTCCACATTCAGTTTTTTGAAAGTTGGCCCATCGTCCTGATCGTTCACCATCCGCATCTGTAACTTGTGTAGTACATGGTATACAACCGATGCTAGGGTAATTTTGGTCATGCAGCTTGTTATAAGGTAATTGATGTTGCTCAATATATTCCCACACATCATCCCAGGACCAATGAATTAATGGACAAATTTTAATGGACTGAAAACGGTCATCCTTGTTAATAAAGTTGGTATTGGCTCTTGTTGGAGATTGTGACCTTCTTAATCCTGAAATCCAGGCAGTTGCTCCACTAAGTGCGTCTTCCAATGGTTTAACTTTTCTAATGTAACAACATTGATCAGGGTTCCTGCTCCACAACGCTGATCCATATTGTTCTCGTTGTTCATCAACAGTGAGGGAAGGCTTCTGCATAACGATATCTAATGACGGATAACGTTCTTTAACCTCATCAATCAGGTCATATGTTTCTTGGAAATGCAAGCCAGTATCTAAAAATACTAATCTAGCATCTGGTTGGACAGTTGCAATCATGTCAATTAATACCATACTTTCTGCTCCAAAACTACAGGCATAGACTAAAGAGTTGCCATACGATTGATAAGCCCATTCAAGGATCTTTAGAGCTCCTTTGGTAGGATCTTGTTGGTCGGGAGTCTCATTGTTCAACGGGCTGTCATAAAAATTTTCATAAGTCAGCATGTGTTGCTTCCTCCTCATTAAAAAACCTTCTTATCATTTGATAAGAAGGTAAGCAATGTGTAATCATTCCTTCTTATCTTTCGGGTTCAGTTTATGCTGTCCCGCAGGATTTGGCACAGTGTTATCTTTTTAACCTGTTGCCGAGGTTTCTTAGGGCCTGCCCCTCCACCTCTCTGGATAAGAATTCCATTTATTGTCCGTTTAATAACATAGTATACATTATTAATGTAAAAGTCAATGAATTTATTGTAAAAATTGTAAAAAATAATACCAAGTAACTAGGAATTACTTGGTATAGGTACTTTTACTGATTTAATATATCCTCGACCTTAGCAATGGTCTCTTGGGAGAGTTTAACACCAGAAGCTTTAGCGTTTTCTTCAATTTGTTCTGGTTTACTTGCACCGATAAGCGCACTAGATACGTTGTCTTGACGCAAGATCCAGGCAATCGCTAATTGTGCTAATGACAAGTTTTCGTTTGCTGCGATTACTTTTAATGCTTCCATTCGTTCTAAATTCTTCTCGGTTAATACACGAGATAAATCTAAGTTTTTTTGAGCGGCGCGACTATCTTCAGGAATTGCTTCTCCTCTTTTATATTTCCCTGTTAATACACCTTGGGCAAGAGGTGAGAAGACAACCTGGCCGATGCCGTGTTTATCGCTTACAGGGATGACTTCTTTCTCGATATAGCGATGAAGCATACTATAATTTGGCTGATTGACAACAATGCGATCTAGCAATTTTTGGTCTGCAAGATGAACAGCTTCTGTCATTTGTTCAGCAGTCCATTCACTGACGCCGATGTATAATACTTTTCCTTGGCGAACAAGATCATCCAATGCGCGTAACGTTTCTTCTAATGGTGTATCTGCGTGGTAGCGGTGACAATAATAAACATCGACATAATCAAGTCCTAACCGCTGCAAGCTGGCATCACATTGCTCCATAATATGCTTGCGGGAAAGACCTTGATCATTGGGGCCATCGCCCATTTTGCCAAATACTTTTGTGGCAAGGACATAGGAACTGCGTGGATATTTTCTTAAAGCTTTTCCTACAATTTTCTCTGCTTCCCCACGCATGTAGACATTGGCTGTATCAAAAAAGTTAATCCCGAGGTCGTAGGCTTTATCAATAGAAGCCTCAGCATTCTTTTCCTCGACATACCCACCATATGTAAGCCAGCTGCCTAAACTAATTTCGCTTACTTTCAGACCGGTTTTTCCTAACTGACGATATTGCATGAACTATAACCTCCTGTTATTAAGCGTTTACAATATTATAAAGGAATGAGAGAAGAGAAGCGAATAATCTGTTTGCGATGAAATTAGCTGTGTCACCCTGATAAGTTTTGCTAATGATCAGAGGCGGTTAAAACCTTCGGTGGTCATACTGTACAGTTATTTCATCATTTCTACCAAAGTAATTACATATCTACTTAGCATTAAGATTTTCGCAAAATTTTCTCCATTGCTTTTCCTTTTGCTAATTCATCGATCAGCTTATCCAAATAGCGAATTTCCTGCATCGTTGGTTCTTCGATATCTTCTACTCGGACACCACAGACCACACCTTTTATCATAGCCCGCGAAGGGTTCAATTGGGGAGCTTCCGCGAAAAAGGTCTCAAAGTCTGTCTGTTTTTCCAGTAGTTCTTCTAACTCTTCCTGGCTATATCCTGTCAACCAACGGATGATTTCATCGACTTCTGCTTTCGTACGTCCTTTTTTCTCTGCCTTCTTAACATAATGGGGATAGACACTTGCGAAGCTCATTGTATAGATTTTATGTTTGGTCATGATACACACCCTCTGTTTTATAATTTTCTTTATTTTATCACGAAGAGTAATCGGACAAAACCTAACACAGTGGTTAGTATTTCCGATAACTAAGTTACTAATGTTCCGATGTATTAAATGCTTGGATCGCGTGAAATCAACTTAAGTTGTTTCTCGAAAATGTCTCCAAAGTCTGTTCTATTGTTTTCGTTATAAGGGGAATTAAACCAGTCAAAAGTGAATTTAGTTGCTTTTTCTCACCCGCCCGAGAAAAACAGCAATCATCGAAGTAGGAATAGTCACCTTGCTGAGCAATGGCATTCGCGTCTTCAGTACGGTGGCTGTAGCTAAAATTATCGATAAAAAATAAAATCCATTATAAAATTCCAAGTTTCTGTCATGAGGGTTGCTCCTTTATAGCGAGTCTTGCTTTTAAGTGTTGAATCAATTGTATCCACATATAAGCAGATGCTCTTGGATTGGTGAAAGTGATGCGGAAAAGTGTGTCGTTGACAAAGAAATCTAGTTTATGGTGGAAAAGAATGTTTATCCCTTCCATATCTTCAAAAGAGAGGGACTTTGAACTGCCATCAGCCGAGTAGATATGGATTTGTTCGTGATCTAATCGGATCGTTCCCTTCATTACTTTTTTGAGAGGTTTTTGTTCAATAGATTGATAGAATTCGACCCGCTCCTGGATTTCAGAAAGAGTATCTGTTGTCAGAGATAATTGGTCAAGGTGCTGTTGTTGCCACTGTTTCCACTCAAAAGGTGTAGCAAAATAAAGGGCACCATCAGAATGAAAATATCCTTGTTCCGTCAGATGAACTTGGTAGTTGCAGTTATCACACTTAAATGTGTCATGATCAGAACGCATATTGCCGATTGTGTGGCATGACGGACAAGTAAAAAGTAACCTTTCTAAATAATGAGCGATATATTTGCTGTGATAGCTATAGCTTTTATTCTTTTGCCAGTTCATTTCATCGTGATATAAAGACTTGGTTAGCTGCTCATGGATTGTGGAGACAGATAAGTCTGCTATATCTTCGGCGTCCCAGATTTTGTTGAAACTGAGTTCAATCGTGCCTTTTCTGCCACCATCACCCCATCTTGGGTGTGTTAAATAACCGCCTTTTATTTGTACTGCTACAACAGGGATTTTAAGTAGCTTTACTAATTTAGCAGTGGAATAAATGATTGGCTCTGTTACACCATCCCAGTTGCGACCTCCTTCAGGAAACAAGCCGATGACGCGGTTGTGTTGCTTAGCTTTTAAGACATTGCGTATAGTGCTCGTATTATTTTTGAATTTTGTTTTAGGAATTGCACCGGTATAATTTAATATTTTTTTCAGTAAGGGATTGCGAAATAATGGTTCACCAGCGACAAAAGCGATGGGTTCATCGACAAATAGGTTGATATATAATGGATCCCAATTGTTCACATGATTACTGACAATTAAATAAGGAGGCTTTAAATCTTTTGTATCATTCTGTGTAACATGGAACGTAGTAATTCTATGTAAATGGAGACGAATAGCTGATAATAATAGATGTTTTACCCATTTGTTAGGCTTTTTCTCTATGCTCATTTTACTACCTCTCTCTGCTCTTTCATTAGTGACACATTATTATTATACTATTATTCGAAGTGTAAAGTGAATATACGAGTGAAGGGGAACGTTTTTTAAATATGGAAAGAAAGTATAAAATCAGCGTAATGACCGTGATAAAATGAAGTAGTGTATTGGCAGCCAATTCTTGTCAGAAGTAATAAGTTGACTTTTTACAATGACAAGTTGAAAATCGCTATTTGTAGGTGAAAACAACCGTGTTACTTCATGCTAGCGTTGTAGAGCATGATAATAGCCGATGGAAAGGGAAGTGGGCAGCCGGAGTGGTGATAAGCTGTTCAAGTACGTCATAATGATTGCTAGAGAATTGCTAAAGCTTTAGCTGTTAGTCATAAGTACTAAAAGGTTTACTCAGTTTTCCTTAAAAAAGTATACACTTGTTCCGTTTCGACAAGTGTATACTTCGAATCAATTATTATATTCCTAATTAGAATGATTTAGATAACACCTTGTGCAACCATTGCATCGGCAACTTTAATGAAACCGGCAATATTGGCCCCAACAACAAGGTTCCCAGGCTGACCATATTCTTCTGCAGCCTCTATACTATTTTTATAAATGTTAGCCATGATTTCCTGCAGTTTTTCATCGACTTCTTCAAATTTCCAGGAAAGACGTGCACTGTTTTGTGCCATTTCTAATGCAGATACGGCAACTCCACCAGCATTTGCAGCTTTTGCAGGGCCGAATAGTACATTATTTTCTATGAATACATCAATTGCTTTTAGTGTTGAAGGCATGTTCGCACCTTCACCAACAGCTTTTACACCGTTAGATAGAAGTGTTTTCGCAGCTTCTTCATTTAATTCGTTTTGTGTTGCACACGGAAGTGCAATGTCACATGGGATGTTCCAAATGCCTTCAAAGCCCGCAGTATACTCTGCTTCAGGATGTTCATTGACATATTCTTTAATACGTTTTCTTTCTACTTCTTTTAGCCGTTTTACTGTTGCCAAGTTAATTCCGTTTTTGTCATATATATAACCACTGGAATCACTACATGCAACTACTTTAGCACCAAGTTCAGTTGCTTTTTCAATAGCATATGTAGAAACATTACCGGAACCAGAAACAACGACTGTTTTTCCTTCGAAGCTGTCGCCTTTGCCTTTTAACATTTCTTGTACGAAGTAAACTGTTCCATAGCCGGTCGCTTCTGTACGTGCTAGGCTTCCGCCGAAATTAAGGCCTTTGCCAGTTAGTACCCCAGCTTCATAGCCACCACGCATTTTTTTGTATTGACCGAATAAGTAACCAACTTCCCGCGCGCCTACACCGATATCCCCAGCAGGAACATCAACATCTGGACCAATATGTTTAGAAAGTTCACTCATGAAGCTTTGGCAGAATCGCATAATTTCGCCATCGGATTTACCTTTCGGATCAAAGTCAGATCCACCTTTACCACCACCGATAGGTTGCCCGGTTAAAGAGTTTTTGAAAATCTGTTCAAACCCTAAAAATTTAATAATACTAGCGTTTACAGATGGGTGGAAACGAAGACCGCCTTTGTACGGACCAATGGCACTATTGAATTGTACACGAAAACCGCGGTTAACTTGTACTTTTCCTTCATCATCAACCCATGGTACACGGAAAGAGATAATTCTTTCAGGTTCAACAATTCTTTCTAGGATATTGTGCTCCATATATACAGGTTGTTTTTCGAATACCGGAACTAAGGAATCAAATATTTCCTTTACTGCTTGATGAAATTCATTTTCATTTGGGTTACGTTTTTTGACCGTTTCGAACACGTCATCCACGTAATGTTGAGCAACTTGGTTTGCATTTGTCATATCTTATTTGTTCTCTCCTAACTTTTTTAATTTTTATCAAGGTGCCAATCGTCCGCAGACCCCATAGCTAGATCTCAGTCGTAGGGATCACACGGACGGTAGCACCCTGATAAGTTTCGCTGCCCATCAGTGGAAAGCCAGTGATGGAAGTCTTACTTTATATAGTAAGCATAAGCGTGACACCAATAATTGTTCTAACCTGCTTTATTTTGTCTAATTATTTTGAAAATAACTCGTTAATTAAGAGTGTATTATATCAATTTGGTCTAAACAATGCTCAGGTGAGATACAATTGATATCATTTTGAGATAGGTTGTATGGGTGTCGTTAATTTTTTGTCGGAAGGAACAAAATAAAGAATGATCATACCGATAACAAATAAAACGATAAGACTTAAAATACCTGCGTTTGAATGGCCAGTAATTTGTGCAGTGAAACCTAAAAGTAGTGGACCGGTAATCGAAGCAAACTTACCAAAAATATTATAGAAACCAAAGAATTCATTGGCATTATTTTTAGGAATCAGTTTAGCGAAGTAGGAACGACTTAATGCCTGAATTCCCCCTTGTGAAGAAGCGACAAGCATGGCAAGAATCCAGAAGTCAATTGCAGTTTCTAGAAAATAACCATAAATACAAACAATAATATAAACAACAATACCAACATTTAACATGGATTTGGCTGAGAATCGATTTGCTAATTTACCATATATAATAGAAAAAGGAGCGGCGACTACTTGTGTGACAAATAAAACTACTAGTAGTACAGTTGGGCTAAGACCAACATCTGTTCCATAGGCTGTAGACATGGAAATAATAGTACCTACTCCGTCGATGTAGAAAAAATAAGCAATTAAAAAAATAGTTAAGTATTTATATTCTTTTACATGTTTGACTGTTTGAAATAATCTTTTAAAGCTTTGGCGAATTGGTTGAGAATCGCGCTCTACGAAATGTATCTGTTTCACATTTCTAATCATAGGAATAGCAAAAACTGCCCACCATATACATGTGATGAGAAACGCTATTTTACTGGCGGTAGTGCTACTAATAGGTAGTATACCGTGTTGAGCTAATAATATGATGGCAATACTTATAACAAAAGGAATAGCGCTACCAATATAACCAAGTCCAAAGCCCCGGGCAGATACTTGATTCATGCGATTATCATTGGTGACATCCACAAGGAAACCGTCGTAAAACACATTAGCTCCGGTAGAACCGAGTGATGCTAAAGTAAAGACAATCAGTAGAAGTAACCATTGGCCTTCTGGTACGAAAATAAGTGCGAAGGTCGAAAAAATACCTAGCCCCATAAAGCTTAAAAAGAATTTCTTTTTCAATCCTTTGTAATCCGCTATTGTTCCCAGAATTGGTCCAAGCATAGCCAAAATAAATGTAAACACAGAAATGGTATAACCTAGATATGCAGTAGAATCTGCTCCAGAAATACCTGCATCGGTTGCTTGTGCTTTGTAATAAATAGGAAAAATAGCCGTGGTAATGATAATGGAAAATGCGGAGCTTCCCCAATCGTAAAACATCCAACTATTCTCTTGCTTTGTAAACTTTTTCATAAGCTCACCCATCCTTTTCCTTTGTAACGGACTAACGGACAATAATTGGCTGATGACTAAACATCAGTGGGTTTTTAGTCCGCTGATGGAGGTCTCACTTTATTTTACTAGATTCTACAAAGAAAGACACATGAATATTGGTCAAAATTTACAGAAGTTTAATATTGATGAAAACGGGAACATTAAGAACAACAATATATTAAGAACGAAAGGATGATGATCATGTATAAAACAATTCAAGCGTTTTTTAAGACGGAAGATGATGCGGAAACCGTACGAGCCGAGCTCAATAAGTTGAAAACGAATGATATTATAGTCGACCAATTACAAGATCAAGATCAAACTATATTACTAGCTCCCATAACATTCTCAGGTAATTATTCTACAGGTATGGGTGCAGGTGGCAGTATTGTTCCTGGGTTTATAGCGAAAGACGAAGTTGGTGATGATGCTCCAAGAGAACATACGGTTGAATGTGAAGTATCAGAAGATGATTACCCCGAAGCCTTAAAAATAATCATGGAAAATGATGGACACGTGGATAAAAATACATTTGAAGGATAAGATAAGCAAAGAGACTAACTATTGACTCGATATAGTTAGTCTCTCTTTCTATTTAGTATTTAGCAAATATTTTCGTTGACAATCTTGTATATACAAGTTATCATGAAAACGTAACCACTTGTATATACAAGAATATTTTTTCATCGAGGAGGAAGAATAGTGAGCAAGTTTACAGATCCTGCAAAAGAATTGTTGGATAAAATCGGTGGTAGTGAGAATATCTCTGTTGTTACACATTGTGCGACGAGAATGCGTTTTGTTTTAAATGATCCAAGCAAAGCAGATGTGGATGCAATAGAGGATATTGATATAGTCAAAGGAACTTTTACACAGGCAGGTCAATTTCAAGTTATTGTTGGAAATGAAGTGGCTTCTTTTTATAATGAGTTTACCAAAATAGCGGGAGTAGGAGATACTTCCAAAGAAGATGCCAAAGAAGCAGCAAAGCAAAATATGAATATTATCCAACGTTTAGTAGCACATTTAGCTGATATCTTTACACCTATTATCCCTGCATTAGTTGTTGGTGGTCTTATTTTAGGTTTTCGTAATGTTATTGGGGATATTGAAATGGTTAACAACGGTACACAGACGTTGGCAGAATCCTCTCAGTTTTGGACTGGATTATATGACTTCTTATGGTTAATTGGGGAAGCGATATTCCACTTCTTACCGGTCGCCATCACTTGGTCTATTTCAAGAAAAATGGGTACAACCCAAGTACTAGGTATTGTTTTAGGTATTACACTAGTTTCTCCGCAGCTGTTAAATGCTTATGGAGTCGCTGGTGCCGAAGAGATTCCGGTATGGGACTTCGGCTTTGCACAGATTGATATGATTGGTTATCAAGCACAAGTTATTCCGGCGATTTTAGCTGGCTTCGTATTAGCGTATTTAGAGATTTGGTTGCGTAAAGTAATTCCGCAAGTAGTTTCAATGATTTTTGTACCATTCTTTGCATTAATCCCGGCTGTTCTAGTAGCTCATGTCGTATTAGGACCAATCGGATGGGAAATTGGTTCATGGATCTCCAATATTGTATATAACGGTTTAACTTCAGCATTTGGCTGGTTGTTTGCTGCTATATTTGGTTTTGCGTATGCACCATTAGTAATCACTGGTTTACATCATATGACGAATGCGATTGATTTACAATTGATGAGTGAATTTGATGGAACGAACCTTTGGCCAATGATTGCATTATCAAATATTGCACAAGGTTCAGCGGTTGTTGCCATGATCTACTTGAACCGTAAAGATAAGAAGGAACAACAAGTATCTGTTCCTGCGGCAATCTCCTGTTATTTAGGTGTAACCGAACCAGCATTATTTGGTATTAACTTACGTTACCTCTTCCCATTTATTGCAGGTATGACGGGTTCAGCGGTTGCAGCAGTAGTATCAGTTGGGTCTGGTGTTATGGCAAATTCCATCGGTGTAGGTGGTATACCTGGAATTTTATCGATTCAAGTGCCACATATGCTTATGTTTACCGTGGCCATGCTGATAGCGATTGTAGTGCCATTTATTCTTACCGTTATTCTGGCAAGAACAAAAATGGGTAAAGACGCATACGATCGCCTAGGAAAAACAAGATCATAAAAAAAGAGTGAATATAAAACATAAACTGCGAAGTAAAGTAGATATGAACACCTCTCTAATCCCTGGAAGCGTCGCTCTGTTCCGGGGAAAAGGTCATCTCTTCCAGGGATAAATGACTATATCCATGGAAGAGGAGGAGATATCCCCGGAACAGCAAAGGATATCCCCGGAAGCGCCGCTCTGTTCCGGGGAAAAGGCCATCTCTTCCAGGGATAAATGACTATATCCATGGAAGAGGAGGAGATATCCCCGGAACAGCAAAGGATATCCCCGGAAGCGCCGCTCTGTTCCGGGGAAAAGGCCATCTCTTCCAGGGATAAATGACTATATCCATGGAAGAGGAGGAGATATCCCCGGAACAGCAAAGGATATCCCCGGAAGCGCCGCTCTGTTCCGGGGAAAAGGTCATCTCTTCCAGGGATAAATGACTATATCCATGGAAGAGGAGGAGATATCCCCGGAACAGCAAAGGATATCCCCGGAAGCGCCGCTCTGTTCCGGGGAAAAGGTCATCTCTTCCAGGGATAAATGACTATATCCATGGAAGAGGAGGAGATATCCCCGGAACAGCAAAGGATATCCCCGGAAGCGCCGCTCTGTTCCGGGGAAAAGGTCATCTCTTCCAGGGATAAATGACTATATCCATGGAAGAGGAGGAGATATCCCCGGAACAGCAAAGGATATCCCCGGAAGCGCCGCTCTGTTCCGGGGAAAAGGTCATCTCTTCCAGGGATAAATGACTATATCCATGGAAGAGGAGGAGATATCCCTGGAACAGCAAAGGATATCCCTGGAAGCGCCGCTCTGTTCCGGGGAAAAGGCCATCTCTTCCGGGGATAAATGACTATATCCAGGGAAGAGAAGGAGATATCCCCGGAAGTACCGTTCTGTCTAAATAGAATCTTCGCTACTTTGCATCAGGATTGGTCGCGATCTCTATTCATATTCGGAAATCAAAAGCTGATACAATAAAAATTTCATCACAGATCAACAGGAGGGTAAATGTATGGACGAGAAATGGTGGCAAAAATCTGTTGTCTATCAGATATATCCGAAAAGCTTCAATGATACTACAGGGAACGGTGTTGGAGATATCCCAGGTATTATTGAAAAATTAGATTACTTGAGAAAGTTAGGCATCGATGTAATCTGGCTTACACCTATTTATGCATCACCACAAAAGGATAATGGATACGACATATCTGACTACTATTCTATTCACCCTGAATATGGCACAATGGAGGACTTTGAAAAATTATTAGATGAAGCACACCATCGTGATATCAAAATTATTATGGATATTGTCGTAAACCATACATCAACGGAACACCAATGGTTCAAAGAAGCGAGTCGGTCCAAGGATAGTCGGTATCGAGATTATTACATTTGGAAAGAAGGAGAAGCTGGTAACCCACCAACCAATTGGCAATCCAAGTTCGGCGGTTCTGCATGGCAGTATGACGAAAAAACTAGTGAATATTACTTACATCTATTTGATGTAACGCAAGCAGACTTAAATTGGGAAAATGAAGCGGTACGGGACGATGTTTATCAAATGATGAATTTTTGGCTCGATAAGGGAGTGGACGGATTCCGCTTAGATGTTATCAACCTTATATCCAAAGATCAACGCTTCCCTAATGATGATGGGAGTGTACCACCAGGAGACGGAAGAAAGTTTTATACGGATGGACCGAGAGTACATGAGTTTTTACATGAAATGAATCAACAAGTATTTAAGAACCGTGAAACGATGACCGTTGGTGAAATGTCATCAACAACGATGGATGATTGTATTCAATATTCTAATCCTAAAAGTGAAGAGTTAGATATGACTTTTAATTTTCACCATTTAAAAGTCGATTATCCCAATGGTGAGAAATGGACTAAAGCGCCGTTTGATTTCCTAGAGTTAAAGCAAATTCTGTCCAAATGGCAAATAGGAATGCAGCAAGGTGGAGGTTGGAATGCATTGTTCTGGTGTAATCATGACCAGCCAAGGGTAGTGTCGCGGTTTGGGGATGATAAACACTATCACAATGAATCAGCAAAAATGTTAGCAACAACCATACATCTGATGCAAGGGACTCCATATATTTATCAAGGGGAAGAGTTTGGTATGACAAATCCCGACTTTGAAAGCATTGATCAATACCGTGATGTAGAGTCCATTAATATCTATAACATCAAAAAAGAAGAAGGTATACCGGAAGAAGAGATTATGGCAATTTTAAAAGAAAAATCACGTGATAATGCTCGGACGCCGGTACAATGGAATGATACAGAGAATGCAGGGTTTTCAGAGGTAGAACCATGGATAGGTCTAGCAAATAATGTTACCACTATTAATGCTGAACGAGCTATTGAGGATAAAGAATCAATTTTTTATCATTACCAACGATTAATTCAAATGAGGAAAGAATATCAGGTCATAACGGATGGAAGCTATCGACTAATTTTACCAGATGATCTTGCCATTTTTGCTTATTTAAGAGAGAATGATCAAGAAAGCATGTTAGTAGTAAACAATTTTTATGCTAAGGAAGTAACGTTAGATTTACCAAGAGAAGTGATAGAACAATTTGAAAGAGGAGAGGCTATTCTTTCTAATTATCAGCAGCCACCAACTCAATTGGAGAACGTTACGTTGCGTCCTTATGAATCATTCGTTTTTTATATTAAGTAATAGATGGGGATAATGAAATGCGTAATAAATATTTAGTGATCTATCAGGAAATGGTACAGCAAATTGAACAAGGGAAATTTAAGGCCAACCAATTCTTGCCTTCAGAGAACGAACTGACAGATCAATACGAAACATCCAGAGAAACGATTAGAAAAGCATTGAACCTGTTAGCTCAAAATGGCTATATACAGAAAATCAGGGGAAAAGGTTCGATGGTCATTGATCGTAGTAAATTTGATTTCCCTGTTTCAGGGCTTGTCAGCTTTAAAGAGTTAGCTGATAAAATGGGAGAAAAACCAGTAACTACGGTTCACAATTGTCAGCTTATCAAACCTGAACGCTATCTAAAAGAGCAATTAAAGCTGAGGGGGAAGAATCAGGTGTGGGAAGTGATTCGTTCCCGAGAATTCTCTGGACAGCGTATCATCCTAGATAAAGATTATCTGGTGGATAGTTACGTTCCCTGCATGTCAGAAGAAATTGCAAAGGAATCGATATATGCCTACCTTGAGGATGAATTAGGTTTAGTGATCAGTTTTGCTAAGAAAGAAATTGTTGTGGAAGAGCCAACAAAAGAAGATCGGGATTTATTAGATTTGGAAGGATTCCATAATATCGTTGTAATCAAGAACTATGTATATTTAGATGATGCCAGTCTGTTTCAGTATACGGAATCAAGGCACCGACCAGATAAATTTCGCTTTGTGGACTTTGCTAGAAGAAATCATTAATTAGGTGACGGAGTATAGAAATCTAAGGCTATCATGTTAAGTGATAGCCTTAGATTTCTTATGCCAGTTGTATGATAGGAGAAGACTAAATATATAGACCTGATAAGACATTTTGGTTGTTTAGTACTTTGGTTAAGCAATTACTGTAATGGGGTAATAATTACCAAAAGAAAAATGGTAGAAATGCTATTGTTGCGATTGCGCCGAGCGCAATGCCAATCCCTAGACCTCTCCCGTATCCAAAGAAGCCATAGCCGTAGCCTCCAACTCCTCGTCGTGCATCAAATGGATCTATAAATACTTTTGAGGGGTTAACCCTTCTAATGATTCCTCTGTGGACTATCCCATCGTGAGTTACAATTTTTACAGGGCGACCTACGTTTTTTCGACAAAAATTATAATGTGACATCAATACCCTCCTTCCTCCATATCCAAGCAGTTCATTGGATAACTACTAGTAGACTATGCAAGAAAGAGATAAAATTGTGGTCACCTGTTCATCGGCAATTGCACTATTTATTTCCTAGGTAATGAATCAACAGTTGCCAAAATGTGCTGATTGGTGGTCTGTAATAATGTGGTGATCGAGCAAGGTTGTTTAGTCATGTAACGTTGAATGATATTGTAACCGATAATATAGCCGACATTTTTAGGGACCCCGTTAAATCCGTACATAATCATGTCGTGCTTAGGGTGATCTCTAGTCATCTGCTGCTGGGAGGCAATCCATGTTTTCCATAAATCTGCTAACAATTCGTCGGATATCTTTTCTATTCTTTTGTTTCCGTACGTGCTTCCAACCTTTTTCCGCACAATCCATTCGGCAATGCCTTCTAGTATAATTGCGTCCAACAGTGTATATTCCATTTCTTTCTTTGGAAAATAATTCAGTCTGCAAATATGACTGTATTCATGAAGGAACAAAGCAATTATTTCTCGATTTCCAGCTTTCTTTTGTAAGAATAAGAACAGTTTGTCAGGGTAACTTAAGCCTGTATTACCGTTATACCATTCTTTCAGTTCCCTAATTTCTTCGTTAGAGGGAAAGACAAATATAGCAGGATCAGGTCCATTCCATGCCTTTTTGCATTTTTGGTAGATCTTGTTTACCTTAGATAAATAATTTTGTTCAATCCATTGCTCCGAGTCTTCTTTATTAAAATTTGGTGAAAAAAGCCCATGGCGTAATAAGTGTTCTTGAATGAACTCTGGTTGAATATCTTCAAAAAAATTGGCTAGTGGTTCGCAAATAATCGATTGATGTAATAGATACTGTTCTTTTCTGCTTTTGCCATTTTTTTTATCCGTAAATTTCTTGATCCACTTATCAGTTGGATGTATGGTCATCGTTCTTTCCTCGCTTTTTAGCTATAAATAAGTAAGTATGAAGATCATTAGCATATAATGTATTTAATTGATAATGTTCATTTAATGTTTGTAACATTTCCATTGATAGATGTTGAGGAAGAGTGATGGGTGTTTTGGTTTCTTTCTCGATTTTCTCTAGATAGACAGTTTCATACCCATAGTCTAGTAACTGCTTTAACCAGTCTTCCTTGGATAATAATTGCGGCAATTGATAAAATGTTTTAATTATTTCTTCATCTGAATGGGTTAAGAGGCTGGATGTTGCCATTTCTAGGAGGACGATTTGTCCATTTGGCTTAAGCAGATTTGTAAGTTTCGGTAGGCTGTAATGGATAGGGGTAAAAGCTAACACAGATTCAGAAATAATTAGATCAAAGAAATGATGTGTGAACGAAAGATCTTCTATATTTTGTTGCATAATCTCAATATGTTGGAGATGCCCCATTTTGTTTTTTGCCTTTGTAACCATTTTTGAAGAGCTGTCGATACCATATAAAAATGCAGCTGTATGGTCCCGCAATTGCCTAAGAGTCTCTCCTGTTCCACAGCCAATTTCTAATACGTTCTTCAAATTTTCCGGTATTTGCTTTAACCACTTATCCGTTGCCGCTCTTCCTCCAGGATGTGTGTAGTCCATGCCGATTTGTGTTATCAGTTCCTGATAGCTCACCACTTTGAAACATTCCTTCCTTCCTCAGATTCGAAGTTTTTCTATTGTGAGTGTTTATCGCGGTGCTAATTGTCGATACAATCCCCCTTCCAGGTTCGAATAAATTGAAGAGGCTACGCGGGGAATAATCGCACTTTATATTTGGGATTAATTGTAGTATGATTGAATATTAGTAAGAATAATTAACAAGTTGTAAATAGTGTATACACAACATCTAAAGAAGGTGAATGGATTGGAACAAAAAGAGATTGAATTATTGAAATTATTAGAAAAAAACGGTCGAATGGATAATGATACCATTAGTAAAATGTTAGATGTAGTCCCTGCTGAAGTGGAAGAAATGATAAAAAAATTAGAAAAGGAACACGCCATCCTTGGTTATTCTACACTTGTAGATTGGTCTAATGTTTATGAGTATGAAGGAGTGGCGGCGTTAATAGATGTAAAGGTAACGCCAGTGAGGGGTGTTGGCTTTGATAAAATTGCTTCCAGAATCTATCGGTTCCCAGAAGTGAAGGCTGTCTATTTAATGTCGGGTTCCTATGATTTAAGTGTTTCTGTCGAAGGAAAAACAATGATGGAAGTGAGTCGTTTTGTATCGGATAAATTGTCTACCTTGGATACTGTACTGTCCACCACGACCCATTTCATCCTAAAGAAATATAAGCATGATGGTATTATTTTTGATGAAGGTGACGATGATGACAAACGAATCATGGTGACACCATGAGTAAATCATATTTAGCAAACCACGTGAAAGAATTGCAGCCGTCTGGAATTCGGAAGTTTTTTGATCTTGCTTCTCAAATGGAGAATGTTATCTCACTAGGAGTTGGTGAGCCAGATTTTGTTACTCCTTGGAATGTCATCGAAGCGAGTTATCATTCCTTGGAACAAGGATATACTGCATATACTGCAAACGCAGGTTTATTCGAATTAAGAGAAGAGATTAGTAAGTATTTGCAAGATACATTTTCTATCTCATATAATCCTGAAGATCAACTCCTAGTAACGGTAGGTGCAAGTCAAGCAATTGATCTAGCACTACGAGCGATTGTAGATGCTGGCGATGAAGTAATTGTTGTGGAGCCGTGCTTTGTTTCCTATAGTCCTGCTATTTCGCTGGCAGGAGGTGTGCCGGTATCCGTAAGTGCTACAGCGGATAATGAGTTTAAAGTGACACCGGAGCAAATCGAAGCAGCGATCACTCCACGTACAAAAGCAATTGTTCTGTGCAGCCCAAATAATCCGACTGGTGCGGTATTAAGTAAGGAAGAATTGCACGGCATAGCACAAGTAGTACGAAAGCATGATTTAATTGTGTTGTCTGATGAAATTTACGCAGAGCTGGCTTATGATGAAACAGCAACTAGTATCGCATCTGTTGATGGAATGAAGGAACGTACCATTTTAATTTCTGGTTTTTCGAAATCTTTTGCTATGACAGGCTGGCGACTTGGTTATGCTGCGGGACCTGTGGCTATCATGCAAGCTATGACAAAAATTCATCAATACACGATGATGTGTGCACCAACTATGGCGCAACATGGTGCGTTAGAAGCATTACGCCATGGAAATGAAAGTGTCAGAGAAATGAAAACAAGCTATCGACAACGGCGGAATTTTGTTGTAAAGGCATTGAATGAGATGGGCTTATCCTGTCATTTGCCGGGAGGTGCATTTTATGTATTCCCGTCGATCAAAGAAACTGGTTATAGCTCAGAGGAATTTGCGCAAAAATTATTAGAAGAAGAAAGAGTAGCCGTTGTACCGGGACATGTTTTCGGTGAAAGTGGAGAGGGATATATCCGTTGTTCCTATGCTACATCCATTAAACAATTAGATGAAGCTATGAAAAGAATGAATCGATTTATTAAACAAAATAGTAAAATACAAAAACCAACAGTTTAATATACTGTTGGTTTTTGTTTGTTTGTATAAGTTTTGTTCTAATAAAATAAACTAAATAGTTGTAAGTACAAGTTGACTCGTTTATAATAGTAGTTAATGAGAATGGAAAGGATGTCATAAATGGATATTAAGCGTATACATGATGTGGAGATCGATGTTTCTAGAGGTGAAGACATTCGATTACCTGAACGAGTACTTGTAGAATTAGATGATAATATTACGGCCGAGTTTAATGTAAATTGGGATTCTGTTGATGAAAATGAACTTATAGATAAAGGAGCAATTGAGGTAGAGGGTAAAGTAGAACATAAAGATTATCCTAAGCCTTTTATTGAACAGAGAGCTGATCCATATTTATATAAGCATAGCGATGGTTACTATTATTTTACTGGATCATACCCATTATATGACCGGGTTGTCTTAAGAAGAGCTAAATCAATTGATGAACTACCACAAGCAGAAGAAAAAGTGATTTGGTGGAAGCATGAATCCGGAATCATGTCTAAACATATTTGGGCACCAGAGATTCATTTCATTGATGGAAAATGGTATGTTCATTACGCAGCTGGTGACAAAGATGATGTTTGGGCAATTCGTCCGTATGTCTTAGAATGTGATGCAGAAAACCCATTAGAGGGTGAATGGATAGAGAAAGGCCAAATCAATACGGAGTTTCAAAGTTTTTCATTAGACGCAACAACTTTTGAACATCAAGGTAAACGTTATCTCGTGTGGTCACAGAAGGTAGATAATGATACTATCGCAAACCTTTATATTGCTGAAATGGAGAATCCTTGGACAATTAAGAAACAAGTTCTCCTATCGACTCCAGAATATGATTGGGAAGTTATTGGATTTGATGTAAACGAAGGCCCTGCGATGATAAAAAATGATGAGAAAATTTTCATCGCTTTTTCAGCGAGCGCAACAGATGAAAATTATGCCATGGGATTATTACATGCTGATGTAGATAGTGATTTATTAGATCCAAAAGCTTGGACAAAAGAAAAAGAACCAGTGTTGGTTTCCAGTGATAACACGAGTGAATATGGGCCAGGACATAATAGTTTTAGTGTTGATGAAGATGGCTATGAGTTACTCATTTACCATGCTCGTCCATATAAAGGGTTTAATACAGAGAATCCTTTATATGACCATAACCGACATGCGCGTATTCAACGTCTGTTCTGGACAAAAGACGGCTTTCCGTACTTCGGTGAACCAGGCTATCAATTAGATCTTTCTAACCAGAAAGCAAAAGCGAAAATTACGTTGAAATAGAAGGAAAACCGAGTGCGATGAAAAATGAGCACTCGGTTTTTTATTGTCTAGCGTACAATGTCAAATACTTTTTTCAAGTTTTTGAGTAACTCTAATACACCTACCGCAATTTGAAAATTTTTACAAGTAGCGTTTAACCAAGTTTATTATAAAATAGGCTCCATGCATAGTCATTGGGACTTTTTGTGTTTGAATATATTATTTCATACACCAGGAAATGATATATTTTTCGGATGTGGATAACATGTAGACAACCTGTCTAGCCACATCCAGCTTCGAGCGCTCTACGCTTTGTACTTTGGGAATAGAAACTTTTTCGAATATACTTTACTCGATGACGTATTCGATTTCGTCGTATTTTCTTGAGTATTTGATATGGAAGTTCTTATTATCGAAGTACCAGATGTCGGATTCTTCGACAAAAAAACGAATACCTTCTTCCATCACTTCTGCTCCAGGGTTGTTTGGCACATTTTTTTCCAGTGCCAAAGAAAAACCTTTATGTACACCACCGAAGCCGCCATATCTGGCCAAGAAACGGATAGCATCTCCTTCTTCTAAATCTAATTCTTTGATAAACCATTTTGCTGCTGGTTTTGTAATGGACATTTCCATTGTGTTCAGCCTCCTTATCATCTATATACTATCGAAAATATAGCTATGACGCTAGTAGTAGCAATTGTCAGATTATTTACTGTCAGATTATCTGACAAAACTTTGTGCAACAAGCGGTTAGCATTGTATACTTTTATAAAGGTCAGCTTATAACGGTATACGTAATGAGGTGGTGTATTACATGGCGGAAAGTCCTTCCTATAAAGAACGAAAAGTTATAACTATTGGTGTCGTAAGTGAATTAACCGGGTTATCAGAACGGCAAATTCGTTATTATGAAGAAAGAAAGCTAGTATTTCCTGAACGCTCTCCAAAAGGAAATCGTAAATACTCTTTTGCTGATGTGGAATTATTAATTGATATTGCGAACAAGCGCGAAGAGGGCGTTCAAACTTATGAAATAAGGCAAGATATGATTCGAGAAGAGAAGAAGAAAGAAAAGAGAATGCGCAAACAACTATTACGTGGTGAAATTAACGCACGATTTGGTATCCAAAAAGAACGATAACGAAAAAAGGGCGGGCGTATAATAGAAGTAGTTCACTTACCGTGGAGAAAACTTTAAATCATATAATAAATAGCATACGTTTTCACAGTATGTTTAACAACTATTTTTGCCTTGTTTAACGATACTTTAAAGGAGAATACACTATTATCTTTTAAATGATAAACCTTCTTTTTCTAATGAAGCTCTTATAATGGTAGGGAAGCTGGTCCAATACCATGAATTTTTAGAATTTCTTTTTCGGTGTACTCTGAGAGATTTTGCAAAGTATCAATCTCAGAAAATCCTGATATATCAACAAAAAAACAGCATACCAAATCACTATGCGATTTGGTATGCTGCTTAGTTAGCTATTTAGTTTTTTCTTCACCGAAAGAGAACTACTTACGTATAATACAGGCGCCTCCCTTTTTAATGGTTGGAAAATATAAAAAGAAGAGAAGCTTAGTGAAAACCGTGCTTCTCTTCTTTTCTTTCGGGGTTATACCGAGTGAACTTTATGGAGTTTTGTCTCTCAAATTCCAGGCAGAATTTCTCGTAATCATTGACAATTTCACTAATAGGTTTGTTATAGAGCTCTTGATCATTCTTATCCACAATTCCATTGGCCATCAACTGTTGAATCAAGTACACTTTTTGTTTTTCAACTGCTTCCCGTAAAAAAGCCATTTGACTAGCCTCCTATTTTATTTATGTCACGAAGTCTTGCATTTTAAGAAAAGTATTGCCCTTTTTGTTATATGTTATACAGAAATACTTCATGTCATTTTGTTTGAATTGTAAAAAGTTTGAAATATTTAAGATAAGATGAATGATTTCGCTAGGATAATAAATTGATATATAATTGAGTAAATAGTAGAAGGAATAGTAGGATATGCCTTTACTATATGCCATAATTTTAACTTTGTCATGGCTAATGTCAACAAAGTTTACATACTTTTAATCAATTTTATTGAGGAGTTTACAAATGCCTAAACCATATGTGTCAATTATCATTACAACTTTTAATCGTAGAGTAGCACTAGCAGAGTTATTAGCAGCACTTGTCGAGCAAGCGTATCAAGACTTTGAAGTGATTATTATTAATGATAATGGAGAAAAGGTCAACGATGTGGCGGCATTATATACTGAATTAGATATAACCATCATCGATTTACCTGAAAATCGTTATCACGTGTATGCAAGAAATAAAGGAATAGAGAAGGCGACGGGCGAGCTAATTATGTTAATGGATGATGATGATTTGCCGTTACCCACACATTTAGAAACAATGATTGAGCAAATGGGAGGCGCTGATCTCGTTTATTCAGATGTAGAGATTGTAAATTACCAGGAAGCTAATGAGAAAAGAACTCCTATTAATCATCATTTATTTGCTTATCATTTTGATGTCGATGCCATGAGAAAGTTTTCCACTTATGTACCATCCGGCAGTGTTTATCGCAAATCGATACATGATGAGATTGGTCTTTTTGATGAAAGTGTACGTAATTACTGGGATTGGGATTTCTTTCTGCGGGTAGCGGAAAAACACCGTATTAAAAGAGTTCCAGTAGCAAGTGTCTTATACGAGTTTTCCGAGTCAGGAAACAATCAATCAAAAAAACTAGAAAACATGCGTTATTATTTGGATCGGCTTATTACTAAACATCAATTAGGCAATTTACCTACCAAAAATTTTTATTTACTATTGGAAGAACCTGATGTGAAGAATAGAGAAGCATCAAGTGATCGGATTTGGGACGGTGTGACAATGCCCCAATCAAGATTATAAATATAATGTGCTGAGCTTAGTTTGTTTAAGAATGTAGGAGGATTTTTCTTGAGTAGACACCGTGATTTCACCAATGGGAATATATGGATTGACTTATTTTATTTCTCTTCTCCAATTATGTTGGCCCAACTCTTGCAAGTCTCTTACCAATTTATTGACAGCTTGTGGGTAGGGAATCTGATTGGAGCCAATGCGTTAGGTGCTGTCAATATATCAGGTACTGTTATTTTTACTGTACTATCGTTTATTATCGGAATTAATAATACAACGTTAACTGTACTTTCCCAACAAAAAGGAAAGGGAAATGAAGAAGGAGTTCAGACATATGTCAATGCTTTCGTTGTGACATTGTCAGCTTTAGCAATTGTGATGGGAATATTGGGTTTTCTATTTGCGCGGCCAATATTACTATTGCTAGGGACACCTGAAACAATGATGGCCGAGGCAATGACTTACTTGCGTATTAATGCGATAGGAATTCTTTTCTTAGTAGGTTATAACTTCATTAGTACTGCTTTACGTGCTGTAGGTGATAGTAAAACACCACTCCTATTTGTAGCGATCGCCGTTCTGCTAAATATCGTACTTGATCCCCTATTTATCTCAGTGCTTGATCTAGGTGTACAAGGTGCGGCAGTAGCGACGATTTTATCACAAGGTTTTTCTTTCATTTATGGTGTTATTTTTGTAATCAGAAAGAAAATTATACCGTTGAAATGGCCGACATTACCATTATGGTCAGAAGTAAAGTTGATTCTTAATCTCGGAATTCCATCTGGTTTACAAATGGCGGTTATTTCTGCTGGTGCTGCAGCTATTATGAGTGTTGTTACATCGCACGGAGAAGCGGCTGTTGCTGGTTACAGTGCAGCACAACGTTTAGATAGTCTGTTTTTATTACCGGCACATGCGCTTGGTGCTACTGTCAATAGTATGGCTGGTCAGAATATTGGTGTTGGTAAATGGGAGCGTGTCAAACAAATCGCAACGTATGGTGTTGTCTATAATACCGTAATTATGCTTCTGTTTGCCGGTATCATAGTATTATTTGCCGAATTTGGTATTAGCTTGTTTATCCAGGAACAAGCAGCTGTTCAGTTTGGTGCTACATACTTAATGATTATTGCTTTCTTTTATCCATTTTTAGGTATTAATTTCGTCCTGAACGGGATTGTCAGGGCTTCTGGGGCGATGTATCAGGTTTTAATTTTGAACCTGCTTTCTTTCTGGGCACTTCGTTACCCATTAGCTTATCTTTTCTCTGAAATAATAGGGGAAGATGGCATTGCTTATGGAATTGGTGTAAGCTTTATGTTAAGTAGTGTCATTGCCTTTTTATATTATCGTTTTGGAAAGTGGCGTGAAAAACGTATCTTTTCCTGACCCTCCTCCATTGTGGAGGTTGTGTATAAAATGTAATCGCTTAATTCAAGAGAGGGAGTGGATGTCAATGATTCGAGTTGGTTTTATCGGTACAGGAGGATTTACAAGGCATCATGTCGAGATTTTACAGGAAATCGAAAATGTGAAAGTCGTAGGATTTGTAGGATCCAGCCAGGAAAAAGCAGAGGATTTTGCTGAGAGGTATTATCAAACAACAGGCTATCAAGATTTGGAAACCATGATTGCTCATGAACAATTAGATGCAGTGTATATTTGTGTCCCTCCGATGGCACACGAAAATTATGAGGAAATTCTAATTGAACACAGAATCCCTTTTTTAGTAGAAAAGCCATTAGGAGTCAATGAAGATAAAGTACGTCAAGTAAGGCGAAAAGTGATAGAAAATAATCATCTTACAGCGGTTGGTTACCATTTTCGTTACGCGGATACGGTAATGAGATTTCAAGAAATGCTAGAAGAAGCGAATGTTGGTACGATATTGGGGAAATGGATGGGCTCTATTCCTGGAGCTTACTGGTGGAAAAACCAAGAACAATCAGGAGGGCAATTTAATGAACAGACGACACATATCGTCGATTTAATTCGCTTCTTATTTGGTGAAGTGAAGTCTGTTTATGCCCAAGAAACCAATGCAGTCACAACAAAACAAGATTCGTCTGTAACCGTAGCAGATGTCGGGTTATTTACATTAACATTAGAAAATGGTTTACTAGTGCAAATAGCTAATACATCTGTTTTACCCGGGGGGACAGGTGATGTTGACATTACAGCTTATACAGACCAAGGGATTATCGAGTGGCAAATGGGTCATATAGAAAAGAAAATGCCTGAAAAGCTAGAGAAATATATCGCAAGACAAAATCCTTATAAACGAGAAAATGAAGCCTTTCTCCATGCTGTAAAAACAGGGGATCGTTCTAAAATTCTGTCCAATTATGAGGATGGTTGGCATTCCTTTAAAGTCGCGTTGGCAGCACAAAAATCTGTTCGTGAAAAAAGGCTCGTTAATCTCGATGAATGGGATGAATAAATAAATTTGTTTCGTACATAGTAAACTTACAGGGCAAAAAAATTCCTTGAGGTGATATCTATGTACAAACATATAATTTATGTATTCATGTTTTTAATGGTTAGTTTCATGGTTGGCTGTAACGAGTCTTCCTTAGAACCGGAAGATCAAAATATTCAACCAGAGAATGTAGGTTTTGGTGGTCAAAATGACGGTGGGAATCAAGGAGAAATACCGGTAAACCCGGGAAGAGAGCAAAATATTTTCGAAAATGCTAATCCAAATGAGTGGTACTACCAAGAAGATCGTAATTATGGCGCAGATAGTAAACAAAGGCAAACAACACAAGAAAAACAGCAAACAACGGAGCAAAACCAACAAACTGAACAGCAAGATGATGACTATATAGATCAAAATGAAGAGCCAGAGTCTTTTGACAGAGAGTCTTTAGATGGAGCCATTCAACAAGTGGTCGAGCTAACCAATCAAGCACGTAATGAAAATGGTGCAGATTCCTTAAAATTTGATCATGAATTGGCAAATGTAGCACAGACCAAATCAGAAGATATGGCAGAAAGAGATTATTTTTCTCATACATCACCACAGTATGGTTCTCCTTTTGATATGTTGAAGGAGTTTGGCGTTGATTATACAAAGGCTTCTGAGAATATTGCGGCAGGCCAAGAATCAGCAGAAGAGGTGGTACAAGCCTGGCTCGATAGTGAAGGGCATCGCCAAAATTTGTTGGACCCAGAAGTCACACATATCGGAGTGGGATTTGCTACAGATGGGAACTATTGGACGCAGCTTTTTATTAAAAAATAGTATGTGATTTGTGAAAAACACGAACATAAAGGAAGTGATGTTCGTGTTTTTTTCATTGTTTATAATGGGAAATTGGGCTACTAAGTCCACATTCAGCAATATTCGCTTTCTAAGCTTGAATTTAAGTACCAAAAATCACACGCATGAAGTCAATATGGTACTTAAAATAGGTTTTAGTACCAAAATGCCTCCTCATAAGCACTAATTTGGTACTAAAATACTCTTTACAAAACTTTGATCTTATACTTAATATTTCTTAATTAGTTTAAAAATAATAGAAATGTAACATTTAATTATGCCAATATTCAGAAATGTTTTAACATTAGAATTTCTGACAAAAGTATTGAATTTAACACCCGAATACTATATGATAATCGTTATAAAATGTATAAATAAAAAACGGAGTGAATATTTATGAATAAATGGATGATCAAGGGATTCGCTGTTTTATTGTTAGCAATTCTTGTAGCTTGTGGTACAGATGACAGTTCAGATCAAACAGACGGAACGAATGGTTCGGATGATAAACAAACCTTGTCTATTGTAACGGAAGCCGGATTTATGCCTTTTTCTTATTTAGATAAAGGGGAAGTAGTTGGCTTTGATATAGATTTACTAGCTGCCGTTATGGAAGAGGCAGGCTATGATTATGAATTAGAGAATGTAGGCTGGGATGCTATGTTACTTTCTGTAGAAGAAGGCGACGCTGACCTTGCTATTGCGGGAATCACGGTAAATGAAGAGCGTGAACAAACATATGATTTCTCCGCACCTTATTTTGAATCTACACATAAGGTAGTATTCCGTGAAGGAGAAGGTATTACGAGTGGGGAAGATATTAATGAATTAAAAGTAGGAGTCCAATCAGGGACAACTGGTGCAGAAGCCGTTGAAAAGATTTTAGGAAAAAATCATGAAAACATTTCAAAGTATGATTCCAATACATTAGCATTAATGTCACTACAATCAGGTGATGTGGATGCAGTTGTTACAGACAATGTAGTAGCGGATGAATATGTTGCGAATAATCCAGATGCAAACGTTGAAATGATCACAGATCCTGATACGTTTGAATCAGAATTCTACGGTATCATGTTCCCGAAAGGAAGCGAAATTCAGGAAGATGTTAATGAAGCTCTTCAAACTGTAATCGATAATGGGACATATGCAGAAATCTATGAGGAATGGTTTGGAGTAGAACCAAACACAGAAGCGCTAACCCAATAATTAATTCATTAACCAAAAAGCGTAGCGACCCCGTTACGCTTTTCCTTTGTGTAGAGGAATAAGAGCGGATCTGTTTTACCAGGAATAAAAAAGGGAAACAAAAAGCAAAGTAATAAGAGAGAAAGGAGCTAACAACATGGATTTTAGGTTTGATATTATTGTCGAGTACTTCCCGTTTTTTATGGAAGGTATGGGGTTAACCATCCTTATGTCAGTAGTCGGTGTTTTAATGGGTTGTATACTCGGTTTTTTTATTGCCTTAGGGAAAATGTCACCTATTCTGATCGTTCGATTGCCATTTGTTTGGTATATTAACTTTTTAAGAGGGACCCCTCTTCTTGTGCAATTATTTTTATTTCATTATGCTGCTTTACCAGCAATACTAGGGTCTACAACCCCTGTCATCTCCGTCATGGTGACATTATCACTGAATTCTTCCGCATATGTAGCAGAGATATTCCGTGCAGGATTACAGTCAATTGACAAAGGACAGGCAGAAGCGGCACATTCTTTAGGTATGAATAAGTTCCAAGTGATGCGTCATGTTCTCCTACCACAAGCATTTAAACGTTCCATTCCACCATTAGGGAATGAATTTATCGTTTTATTAAAAGATTCATCACTAGGTGCAATGATCGCAGCACAAGATATATTATATTGGGGAAGAGCAGCATCCGGACAATATTTAAGAGTATGGGAACCGTACTTAATGGTTGCATTAATCTACTTAGTGTTAACACTTAGCCTAACATACTTATTAAATTATCTAGAAAGAAGGTTAGATGTAAAATGATCTCTGTCAGGCACTTAAAAAAATCCTTTGGCGACTTAGAAGTGCTGAAGGATATTAATGTAGATATCAAGCAAAAGGAAGTTGTTGTTGTAATTGGGCCTTCTGGTTCAGGTAAGTCAACATTTCTACGCTGTCTTAACTTAATAGAATCGGTAACTGATGGAACAGTAACGATTGATGGTGAGGAATTAACAGACAAAAAAGTAGACATCAATAAACTAAGAGCAGAGGTTGGAATGGTATTTCAACAGTTCAACCTTTTTCCTCATAAAAGCGTTTTGGAAAACATCACGTTACCTATTGTCACAGTAAAAAAATGGAGTAAACAAGATGCAGAAAAAAAGGCAAAAGATTTACTTCAGAAAGTCGGCCTCTTAGATAAAGCGAATGTATATCCAGAATCACTTTCAGGTGGTCAGAAACAACGTGTTGCGATTGCAAGAGCTTTAGGTATGGAGCCGAAAGTGATGTTATTTGATGAGCCTACTTCAGCATTAGACCCAGAAATGGTTGGAGAAGTGCTAGGCGTTATGAAGCAACTTGCCGAAGAAGGAATGACGATGGTCGTTGTTACCCATGAAATGGGCTTTGCCAAAGAAGTTGGTGACCGTGTCATTTTCATGGATGAGGGTTATGTGGTAGAAGAAAACGTACCAAAACAACTATTTGATTATCCGCAACATGAACGAACAAAAGCATTCTTGAGTAAAGTGTTATAACCATAAAGCTTTAATATAAAAACCCGTTTCGCTAACTTATGAAACGGGTTTTTGTTTTAGTGAAATCGGGTCGTTACGGTAGGAAAGCATATAACCATAGGTATCACAACTTTATAAGCAAATAAGATAGGCAAAGGTTGGTTCCCATGTAAAAACACTTTCTTTCCCCCAAGCGCAGCTTCTACTCAAGAATTGTTCATGCCTCGAAGTGCGCTTTTGCTTCCTTTTGAGCAAATAAAGCTTATTCTGTGATAAAATGATCTTAAACTAGAGGAGGGATACAGTATGAAACTTGTTCATTATCAGTTAAAACATCCTTATGCGCAAAGCCGAATTGGCGTAGTCGAAGATAATAAGGTTATTGATTTACATGCTGCACAACAAGAGCTGATCGACCAACATAAAATTTTGGCAGATATTATTATCCCAGCAGATTCAAGTGCATTTTATCAACAGGCAAATATACATATTAAACATGCTGAGAATCTTTTGAAACAAATAAAGCACTATTCTACAACACATGTTTTTGAACGCGATGAAGTTGTCTTGCATACACCACACCCTAACCCGTCAAAAATTATATGCATCGGAACAAATTATAGAGATCATGTAAAAGAAATGGGCGGTGAATTGCCGGAGTACCCAGTTTTATTCTCTAAATTTAACAACGCCTTAATTGGTCCTGAAGATAAGATTCATAAGTCAGAAGCTACAGATAAACTAGATTATGAAGTGGAACTTGCCGTTGTTATTGGTGAAAAGGCAACAAAAGTAGCAAAGGAAGAAGCATTCAATTATGTAGCAGGGTATACAATTGGTAACGATATTTCAGCACGTGACTTACAGAAGCGTACACCACAATGGTTGCAAGGTAAATCATTAGACCATACTACACCAGTAGGACCTTGGCTAGTAACGACTTCTGAATTAAACGATCCAAGCCGTTTAGCAATCAAATCCTATGTAAATGGTGAATTACGCCAATCTTCTAATACAGAACATTTAATATTTGATATCCCATATTTAATTAGTTTTATTTCCAATTTAATAACATTAGATTCGGGAGATATCATTTTAACAGGAACACCAGATGGAGTAGGGTTCGCGATGAATCCGCCTAAACTGCTTCAATCAGGGGATGTTGTTACACTGGAAATTGATCAAATTGGTACATTAGAGAACACAGTCATCAAGAAGTAGAGCTGAAAGTTGTCCACAGATCAACGCTCTGTGGACAATTTTTGGTACGTCAGTCCACATGTTAACAAAGCTATATCTCATTTCAACGCCTATACACGTACGGACAAATTTAAATTGACGATTACATAGGCTAGATGGTATGATGTTTAAAGAGATTGATAACATTAATTATTTGTACAGATAAGTTGAAGTCGTTTTTAGATAAAGGGTAACTAGTTGTAAAGAAGGAAAGTCCTCTTCCTAATACGAATTCCAATGAAAGCGCTAATACCATGAATGATTTATTAAAATATGGGAGGAAAATGATATGAATGATGTGAATAATGCAATACAAAATGGTAAGACAATACTTGGTATTGAACTTGGCTCAACCCGGATTAAAGCAGTTCTAGTTGGAGAAAATAATGAAGTAATTGCATCTGGTAGTCATGACTGGGAAAACAGTTATATAGACAATATTTGGACTTATAGTATTGATGAAGTATGGGAAGGGCTCCAAGACAGTTATCAGAAGATGGCGGCTGACGTGAAAAGGCAGTACGGCATTACGCTCAAAAAAGTAGGTGCTATCGGCTTTAGTGCGATGATGCATGGCTACATGGTTTTCGATAAAGAACAACAATTACTTGTTCCTTTCCGTACTTGGCGAAACAATATTACAGAACAGGCTGCAACAGAACTGACCAAACAGTTTAATTATAATATTCCACAGAGATGGAGTATTGCCCATTTATATCAAGCTATCTTAAATCAGGAAGGTCATATTCAGGATATCCACTTTCTAACAACATTGGCCGGGTATGTTCATTGGAAGCTAACGGGGAAGAAAGTGCTTGGTGTTGGGGAAGCATCTGGTGTCTTTCCGATCGATCTAGAAACCAAAAGCTATAATCAAAAAATGGTTGATCAGTTCAATCAATTGATTGTCCCACAAAATCTCTCATGGAAGCTGGAAGACATTTTACCTGAGGTTTTAGTGGCTGGTGAAAACGCAGGAACGCTTACAGAAGAGGGTGCGAAATTGTTAGATGTTAGCGGCGAGTTGGAGGCAGGTATTCCGCTTTGTCCGCCAGAAGGCGATGCGGGGACTGGCATGGTTGCAACAAACAGTGTGGCACAGCGTACGGGTAACGTTTCCGCCGGTACTTCTGCATTTGCAATGGTGGTATTGGAGAAGGATTTATCGAAGGTACATCCGGAGATTGACCTGGTGACAACACCATCAGGTAACCTTGTAGCAATGGCACACTCTAATAATTGTACATCTGACTTAAATGCGTGGGTTGGTTTATTTGAAGAATTTACGCAAGCTATTGGTTTTGAAGTGGATAAAAATAAGTTGTTTGAAACCCTATTTACAAAGGCGTTAGAAGGAGATGCTGATGGAGGAGGGTTATTATCCTACGGCTATCTTTCTGGTGAACATATGACCCATTTTGAAGAAGGGCGTCCGTTGTTTACTCGTTCTTCTGAAAGTAATTTCAACCTTGCTAATTTCATGCGTACGCATTTATATACATCATTTGGAGCAATGAAAATCGGAATGGACATTCTAACCAAAGAAGAAGGTGTAAAGCTAGATGAAGTTTTAGGGCATGGTGGAATTTTCAAGACCGAAGGCGTGGCGCAAAGCATGTTAGCAGCTGCTTTTAATGTTCCTGTTTCTGTTATGGAAACAGCAGGAGAAGGTGGAGCATGGGGCATCGCATTACTCGGTTCTTATATGTTGAATAAAGAAACGAACGAAACCTTGGAAGCTTATTTAAATGAAAAGGTATTTGCTGGTCAAGACGTGAAGACTGTGTCACCAAATGCTAATGATGTAGAAGGTTTCGAACAGTTTATGGAACGTTATAAGAATGGGCTTGCAATTGAAAGAGCTGCAGTAGATAATCTTAGATAAGAGATATGAAGGTAGGGGATCGCCATCTCCTATCTTTTTAGTTTATAAGAAAAGTATAAAATCAGCACAATGCCCATGTTAATGAAGGAGTGTGATGCTTGATGTTATGTCGATGCAAAGAACTTTCACATCTAAAAATAGAGGCGGATTTTGGGGCTGATCCGATTTGGTGTTACCAATGTGGCTATAATTTAGATATTGAATTTTTACCTCTCTCAGACAGCCTTAAGCAGGAACTGATTGTTTGGGTATTGGATCTAGAGAAATGGTACGACTGGGAGAAAGGGCAACTGATAAAATCAAAAAGGCACTTAGCACATCAACACAATCATTTAGGGGAAATATTAACCGAAAAAGTTAAACAAGAACTTGCTCCTTCTTTAAACGTATTCTTTGTGTCTTTTCAACTGTAAATAGACATCTTTTGTGTGAAAGGATATTTGCGATGAAATCATGAAGACTGTGACCAAATTCAAAAGATGTTGAAGGAATGAACAAGTATAGCGAACGTTATGAAGAGAGGTTCCAGATTAATAGAGTAGTGGTATCTGAGTAAACATAGTATAAAAAGAGGCAGGGATTTTTTGATCCCTGTCTTTCTATACATCATATGTTGTAAAAGTATGAATAAAAGTAAGGTGCTCAAAGGCGGAGTATGATATTATGTAATTTGGTTAGCTGAACGGATTTGGCGCAAAAAATATCTTTGCTAATTTAAAAACATAAAAAGTTATGTCAAATAATGTTCAATAGTTCACTTGACTCATATAGGTAATAATGGCGAAGGTTGTCAATTCCTGTTAGTCTGATAAAATAAAATTGAATAAATTGTCGTGCTAAGAGATTATTAAGGAGAGAAGAGGTTATGGTTATGAATGACTTTATGGATAAGAAAATGCCTCGAGCTATCCTGTGTACGCTTTTGATAATGATCCCTTTATTTTCCGTTGATAATCAATTGAAGCTCTGGGAATTATACATCCTTGTAATGATTTATGTCGTTATACAATATTTCAGAGATTTTGTCATGCAAGTTAACTTATACAGTAGAAAAGGTTTATTTTTCTTAATAGGTCAATTGATATTACTAAGTGTGATCATGACTATTGACCAATCCTTTATTTCACAAGTATATTTATTAATTTTAATCGGTGAGATGGTATTTCACCAATCATTATACTATAGTATTCCGTTTGCGCTTACTTCGTACGTTGCTTTCGTGACTGGAAAATGGATTGCCTTTGACTTTCCTCCTATCTCAACAATGTCATTCATCATCCCTCGTATAACAGAATTTTTAGTGATTATGGCCTTTAGTTATCTAGTGAAAGTATCTATTAGTCAAAAGCAGCAGCTGGAAAATGCATATGAAAAAATGAAGACAACATCATTGAAACTAGAAGAAAAAATCATTATCCAGGAACGGAAGCGCTTTGCCCGTGAGATGCACGATTCAATTGGTCATTCCTTTTCAACCTCATTAATCGGATTAAATGCTGTTCAAAAGTTGATTGAAAAAGAACCTAAAGAAGCAATGAAATTATTGAAACACATACATGAAAACTTGGAAATCGGTTTGTACAGGGTGCGAAAATCTGTGCGTGAATTACAAGATAGCCATTTTTTTGTTGACTTTCAAAATGCTGTAGAGGCATTGTTAGAGGAAACTATCCAGCAAACAGATGTCAAAATAGATGTCAAAATCAATGTGGAAGAGAAGTGGATGAATTCCCTTCAGGAAATTGTCGTTTATCGCGCGTTGCAAGAAGGGTTAACTAATGGGCTGAGGCATGGAGAAGCAACAATGTTTGTGTTTCGGTTATTTATTGTAGGAAATTCATTAGTATTTTATTTGAGTGATAATGGCAAGGGTTTCAAAAGTAGCGATAGTACTCTTGGATTTGGTTTGATTGCGATGAAGGAAAGAGTAAAAGAGTTAAATGGAAAATTGACCTTGCATTCAAACAAATCATATTTAGGTGGAGTAGATATTATAATAGAATTACCGAGAATGGATAGTAACTTTAATAAAGTGCAAAGTATAGGGTGAAGGTGATGAATAAGATAAAAGTAATGATAGCAGACGATCAAAAGATTGTTTGCGACGGGCTTACGGTGATGCTAAATCAACATCATGAATTGGAAGTTGTAGCAAAAGCATATACAGGTGAAGAAGCGATTGAGAAAGCAATGGAATACCAGCCAGATGTCATCTTAATGGATATTAAGATGCCGAATATCAGTGGTATTACAGCAACGAAAATATTAAAAGAAAAAAATCCTAAAGTGAAGGTATTGATGCTTACGACATTTTCGAATGATGATTACATCTTAAAGGCATTAAAAAATGGGGCAAGTGGTTATCTATTGAAGGATACAGATGTAGATCATTTAATTGAAGTGATCTATCAATCCATAAAAGGACAAATATTAATTCCTGAGTCTATACAACCAATGTTAATACAACAATTAAAAACGAGTGACGATGAAGTAAAATCCTCTTTTGAAGCTGTTGTGGATGCGTTAAAGGAACGGAATATTCACGTAACAAAAACAGAGCAACATGTTATTAAAGGGTTGTTGGAAGGGTATTCAAATCAGCAGATTGCTGATTCGCTGCACCTATCGATAGGGACTGTGAAAAACTATGTAAGTAAAGTTTATCGTAAATTGGGTGCCTCTGGGAGAACAGAGGCAATTTTGTTGTTAAAGAATTTATGAATATTTGATAATTTTTGATTCAGGTAAATAACCTAATAGTCGCTTCACCTCTTTTTTGGTAGAACCCGTTTCTTTTGCTAAATAAATTAATCGTAACCATTCTGGATCTAATTGTTGTTGATTGTTTGATATCACTTGTCATCCACCTTTTCCATTCAGTATTACTAGGATGAATTAATCATATCGAAGAGATTATCTTTTGAGAAGGTAACGTGAGTAATTACTTTAATCTAAGAAGTAATAAAAGTAATAAGTCATAAGGACTTATTTTAGAAGCATAAACATACTTTCAGTCATGTTCATTAGGTAGAAAAGTTGCAAAGCAAGAATGGTTGTTCTATCTATTTTACTATTATCCTTACCTCTTTTCTTTATATGAATAATAGAATAAGGAAACGAAATTGTACATGTCTTTGGATATTTATACATACGAATGCATGCTGACAACAGGAGTGATTAATCACCAATTATAGAAGATTAATGAGGAACAAAAACAGTCTAACTAATGTAAATTATTTGTAAGGGGATCTATAAACATGTATACATAAACAGTCTATTTTAAAATTTTTTATAAACATTATTGCATGAAAATACAAAATGCAGTATAATTATAAATTAATCATACACGGAATTTAATTTTAGGGGGAAACATGGTGAATGTAGCAATTATAGGTGGAACGGGTTATGGTGCGGTTGAGTTATTACGATTTTTGCATAACCATCCATATGTTCAAGTGAAAAAAGTTATCTCACATTCAAATAGTGGAACGGAATTAGCAGAAGTATATCCGCATGTTGTCGAAATTATCGATATCAAAATGGCAGAGCTAAATGTAGATGCATTAGCACAAGAGGTAGAACTCGTCTTCTTTGCAACACCGTCTAATGTTAGCAAAAACGTTATTCCAGCATTAGTTGATAAAGGAGTGCGATGTATTGATTTGTCAGGGGATTTCCGTTTGCGAGATGGGGAGAAATACCAGACGTATTACGGAGAGGAAATCGCATCACAGGAATATATTGAAAAAGCAGTTTATGGCTTGCCAGAGGTAAATAAAGAAGCTATCAAGCAAGCTAGTATTCTTGCAAATCCAGGCTGTTATCCAACAGCAACGACTTTAGGGTTAATACCAGCAATCGAAAAAGAGTTGGTTGATCGATCATCGATCATTATTGACGCGAAAACAGGAGTATCTGGAGCTGGGCGAAGTTTATCATTGAATGTTCATTTTTCAGAAATGAACGAAAACTTCAAAGCATACAAAATTGGGGTGCATAAACATATTCCGGAAATCGAACAATTGCTATCAGAACGAGCAAATGAAGGTATGCAAGTCATTTTCACCCCGCATATTGTACCGATGACAAGAGGAATCATGAGCACGATTTATGTTGATATGAAAGACAACTATTCTACGAAACAACTGATTGACACCTATCAAACTTACTATCAAGACCATCCTTTCGTGCGTGTACGTAAAGAAGGGGTATTCCCTTCAACGAAAGAGGTATATGGCAGTAACTATTGTGATATCGGATTGTATGCAGATGAAAGGACAGGAAAGCTTATTATTGTTTCTGTCATTGACAATTTAGTTAAAGGAGCATCTGGTCAAGCAGTTCAAAATATGAATATTATGTACGGATGGGAAGAGACAACAGGTTTGGACCAATTACCTATTTATCCTTAAGGAGTGAAAAACAGACATGGAAGTTCAGTTAGAACAATTCAAGTTAATGAAAGATGGAAATATTTCCTCTGCAAAGGGGTTTCAAGCAGGCGGTTTACATTGTGGACTACGTAAAAAGAAAATGGATTTAGGCTGGGTGTATTCAGAAGTGCCAGCACAAGCAGCAGGAGTATATACGACGAATGCCTTTCAAGCGGCACCACTTAAAGTAACTCAAGAAAGTATCGAGAAGGAACATCAATTACAAGCAATTATTGTCAATTCGGCTATTGCCAATGCATGTACAGGTCAACAAGGGCTGCAAGATGCTTATGATATGCGCAAATTATTCGCCGAAACAGTCGGTGTTGAAGAACATTTGGCGGCAGTAGCTTCAACAGGTCTTATTGGTGAATTGTTACCAATGGATAAACTGCAAAAAGGTATTAGTCAAATTCCTGACCATCAACATATTGGTGCTGGCAAATTTGAATCAGCCATTTTAACAACAGATACAAAAGAAAAAGGAATTGCAATCGAATTAGAAATAGATGGCCAAACCGTTACGATCGGCGGAGCTGCCAAAGGTTCTGGCATGATTCATCCGAATATGGCAACAATGCTTGGTTTTGTTACAACAGATGCTAATATTTCTTCTTCCTATTTATCTGATATATTAAAGTCGATTACGAACCAGTCGTTCAATATGATCACGGTTGACGGAGATACTAGTACGAATGATATGGTTTTAGTTTTAGCAAATGGAAAAGCAGGAAATCAAGCGTTAACACCAGAACATAGAGAGTGGCAAAAGTTTTATGACGCTTTACAATTTGTTTGTGAATACTTAGCAAAAGAAATTGCTCGTGACGGGGAAGGTGCTACCAGATTAGTAGAAGTGCAAGTGGAAGGCGCGTTCACTGATGAGTCGGCAACAGCAATTGCTAAATCAATCATTTCTTCTAACCTAGTAAAAACAGCTATTCATGGTGCTGATGCGAATTGGGGACGTATTATTACGGCCATTGGCTATAGCGGCGAATCTTTAGATCCTGATAAAGTTAGCATTTATTTAGGAGATATTTTAGTAGTAGAAAATGGAGTGCCATATACATTTGATGAGGATGCGGCAAAAGAATACTTATTAGAAGATGAAATAACAATACTTGCCAAATTGGGTGATGCAAATGGAAGGGCAACCGCATGGGGTTGTGACCTCTCCTATGAATATGTCAGAATAAACGCTTCTTATCGAACGTAAGGAGGAACGAATGTGAACTATGTAGTGATTAAATGTGGTGGTAGTGTATTTGAACAGCTGCCTCCTTCTTTTTATCAAGATATTGTGACGATTCAACAAAAAGGAGAATGGCAGCCAATCATTGTTCATGGTGGTGGACCGTTAATTTCACAATTGTTAGAGCAAACAGGTGTGAAAACTACGTTTATTAACGGATTGCGTGTAACCACAAATGAAGTATTAGATGTCGTCGAAATGGCCCTTAGTGGTTCTATGAATAAAGCCATTGTCCGTAAAATTGCAGAAGCGGAAGGTAAGGCCATTGGTGTAAGTGGAATTGATGGAAACTTATTAGAAGCAAAGCCGGTGAAGGATGATACCACTCTTGGTTATGTAGGAGAAGTGATACAAGTTAATACAAATTTAGTAAAAAGCTTTGTCGAGCAAGGTCTCATCCCTGTAGTTTCACCAATCGGTAAGGATAAAACAGGACAACGCTATAATATAAATGCTGATATGGCGGCATCAGCAGTTGCGCAAGCATTAGAAGCAAAGTTATGTTTTATTAGTGATATTCCCGGGATTTATCATGAAGTAAATGGGGAGAAGCAAGTATTCCATCAGTTAAATGAAACGAAAATTGATGAACTGATTCAACAAGAAGTAATTTTTGGTGGAATGATTCCTAAAGTAAAATCTGCATTATCTGCTTTGCGTAAAAATGTACGAGAAGTATCAATTGTGGATGGTACAGCAGACCATGGTCTGGAAGAGTTTATGCAAGGGAAACAAGTTGGAACGAGAATTGCTTTAGAACAGGAGGTGCCGCATGTATAAACAAACTGTAAGTCCTGTTATGTCTACATACGGACGTTTTCCGATTACATTAGTTGAAGGGAAAGGAAGTTACGTATGGGATGATCAAGGGACAAAATATTTAGATTTTTCTTCTGGTATTGCGACGTGTAACTTAGGGCATGTGCCAGATGTGGTGGAGCGTGCTGTCCAGGAACAACTGTCGAAGCTATGGCATTGTTCCAACCTTTATCATATACCTTCTCAAGAAAAATTAGCACAGGCCTTAACCGAAAATAGTTGTGGTGATCAAGTATTTTTCTGTAATAGTGGTGCTGAAGCGAATGAAGCAGCAATCAAAATTGCCAAAAAATACGGGCATGATGTACTAGAACAGGATAATCCACTCATCATCACTTTTAACAATTCGTTTCATGGCCGGACGATGGCTACCTTATCGGCAACAGGGCAAAAGAAAATCCAAGACGGATTTACCCCTTTAACACCCGGTTTTGCGTATTTACCTTTTAATGACGATCTGTTACTTGATGAGCTAGCAAAACAGAAACCAGCTGCGGTATTATTAGAACTTGTTCAAGGTGAAGGTGGGGTCATCCCAGCTGATCCGGCATGGTTAAGCAAACTGTCTGCAATCTGTAAAGAACATCATATTTTATTGATGATTGATGAAATTCAGACAGGTATGGGACGGACAGGTAAACTTTTTGCCTATCAACATTATGGTATTGAGCCAGATGTAATTAGTGTGGCGAAAGGTCTGGGATCTGGTTTTCCGATTGGTGCTATCATCGCTAAAGAACATGTCGCAAAAGTATTTTCCCCAGGTACACACGGAAGTACATTTGGGGGGAACCCAATGGTGACAACAGCAGGGCTGGCAACCATTAACCACCTTACCCAAACAGATATATTAGCGCATGCTAATCAAATAGCAGACGATTTATGGAATGGATTGCAACAATTAGTAGAAAATAAGAAGCAAGTAAAGTCTGTTAGAGGTAAAGGCTTGTTAATCGGTCTTGAAGTCGAAGGTAATGCGATTGACTATGTCAACAAAGCTAGAGAGGAACATCAATTATTAATGGTAGTTGCAGGACCGCAGATCGTTCGTTTACTGCCACCTTTAACGGCAAAACAAGAAGAAGTAAAACAGTTTATGACCATTATAAATAAAATTTTTTCATAAGACTCTTGACCATCATCTGTAACGTGGTAAAGTAGTAAAGAACGATTATAGTAAAGAGGGATCAAGATGAAAAGTTATATAGATGAAAAGATAGAAGCATTTAAGAAAACAAATAAAAACAGAGCGCGTTTATTAATAAACTGTGCCGATCAACCTGGTATTGTGGCGGCTGTGTCTCAGTGTTTATATGAGCATAACGCTAATATCATCGAATCCAATCAATACTCTACTGACCCGCATGGTGGTGAGTTCTTTATTCGTATTGAATTTGAAATGGATGATCTAAAAGTTCAAGCTGAAAAATTAGAGGCGGATTTTCAACAGGTTAAAGAAGCGTTTAATATGGAAGCAACATTTAAATATGTCGATCAAATAAAGAAAATGGCGATCTTTGTTTCCAAGGAGCCTCATTGCTTGTTAGAGTTGCTTTGGGAGTGGCAAAGCGGAGACTTAATGGCAGATATCAGTCTTGTGATCAGTAATCATGAAACATCACGTGAGTTTGTCGAACGGCTTGGTATTCCTTATTATTATATCCCAGCCAATAAGGATATCCGTAAACAGGTAGAGGAAAAGCAAATTCAATTACTACACGAACATGAAATAGATGTAATTGTGTTAGCACGCTATATGCAAATTCTGACACCTCATTTTGTGGAGACATTCAAAAATAAAATTATCAATATTCACCATTCCTTTTTGCCAGCATTTATTGGTGCGAAGCCATATGAACGTGCTTACCACCGTGGGGTAAAATTGATCGGTGCCACCTCCCATTACGTTACCAATGATCTCGATGAAGGGCCGATTATCGAGCAGGACATCAGTCGAGTTGATCATCGCGACAATGTCGAGGCAATGAAAAAAATTGGTCAATCTGTAGAGCGTAGTGTGCTAGCAAGAGCAATTAAATGGCACCTCGAAGACCGTATTATCGTGTATGGAAATAAAACAATAGTATTTTAGTTGAACAAAGCATTCTTATCGTGCAGAGCGGTAGGGGTGCTTTTATTTTGTGCTAGTTGATAGTAAAATCCCAAAAGTTGATAGAGAAGTCCCCGAAGTTGATAGCACTTCCTAACAAAATGGGCGCTTTCTGCTGTGCCCTTGACCTAGTTTTGTCATATCCTATGATGAGGTGGTTTGTAATGGGGTTTTTTGATGTATGGATTCGTAATGGTTTATTGTACGTGAAACCGCGATTAGAAAGTGTCCGGTTTAAGGTGTATGAAAATGATATATTGCTGGCTAGCGGTCTTGATGATGGTGGTGTATTAATTCAATTACGTGATCGGAAGCCCAATACGATAATAACGATAGAGTACTTGTTTGAAAATAAATTAGCAAAAGAACAATATCCATTAAAAACTTATTATGCAACTAGAGAGCGTAACTATCAAGCTGGCGACATTTTAGTGGCCAGTGATAATGTGAAAGCAGAATTAACTGGATACATGGGACACTCCGCACTTGCCATTAATCAGAATGAATTAATTGAATCACCGGGCTTGGAGCCTGCGATTGTACGTAAATCAATCCAGCAGTTTCTTGATAAGCATCCAGTACACGCTCAATTTCGCCCGGTAAAAACTGAATTAGGGGAAAAGGCAGCACAATATGCAATAGATTATTATCAGGAATACAAAAGTAATTTGGAAAAAGGTATTCACAAGCCTACCTTTTCCTTTGACCTTTCTCAGAAATTAGATGAGCCATGGGAAAAAATCTATTGTTCGAAATTAGTATGGCTTTGTTATCATTTTGGAGCAGATTATACTTTTGAAAATGACCATTTATGGTTCTCACCAGAGGATTTATACCATCAGTTGTTGGAAAATCAGGATTTTGAGTTGGTGTATCAGCATCAGGACGTCAAGTTTTTGATTGATACCTAAAGAAACATAAATGCTGTAATACGATATAAAAAAACAAGTTGCATTCGTGGAATCATTCAATGATTCAGATGAATATATAATCTGTACATGACATCAGGAAAAATGCCGATCCTGATGTCTTTTATTTGCTTGTAAGAAATCAGGTGACTTTGTATAACCCAAGTGATATAGTTAATTCGCAATAGTCTCAGAAATGGAAAAGTAAGTACTTTATACTAAAATAGATAAAATTAAAAGTTTTATATTGAATGTACGTACGAATTGTATTATGATAGAATTAATTACTTTTACACATACGTACAAGGAAAGAATATTAAGAAAAGGGTGGATGTAAGCATGCTTGAAGAATTAAAACAGCAAGTATTGGAAGCAAACCTGGATCTACCCAAGTATGGTTTAGTTACATTTACTTGGGGGAATGTAAGCGGATACGATAAAGAATCTGGTTTGATGGTTATTAAGCCTAGTGGTGTACCATATGAAGAACTAAAGGCTGATGACTTAGTTGTATTAGATTTAGAGGGAAATATTGTCGAAGGTGATTTGAAGCCATCTTCAGATACTCCAACACATCGTTTGTTGTATCAAAAATTCCCGGGAATAGGTGGTGTTGTGCATACACATTCACCATGGGCGACAAGTTGGGCTCAGGCAGGTAAAGGCATCCCGGCACTTGGTACAACGCAAGCAGATTACTTTTATGGCACTGTCCCGTGTACACGTCGTATGACCAAAGAAGAAGTAACTGGTGACTATGAGTGGGAAACAGGTAATGTGATTGTAGAAACATTCAAGGACATCGACCCGTTGCAAATCCCAAGTGTGTTGGTACACAGTCATGCACCATTTAATTGGGGAAAAGACCCACATGAGGCACTGCATAATGCAGTAGTGTTAGAAGAAGTTGCCAAGATGGCCTTGCATACGTATCAAATTAATCCGAATGCGCAAGACATGGACCAATTTTTGTTAGATAAACATTATTTAAGGAAACATGGTGCCAATGCGTACTATGGTCAGGATAAAAAGTAAAAACTATTCCAGAATAAATAATAATTAATGAACATAATAGAGGAGGAAATATCATGTTAGAAGTACGTCCTTATACATTTTGGTTTGTAACAGGCAGTCAACATTTATATGGGGAAGAAACTCTGCAAGAAGTAGCAAATAATTCAAAAGAGGTAGTAGCTGGATTAAATAAAGAAGGTAACTTACCTTTTGAAGTAGAATTTAAAGAGGTACTTACAACAGCACCAGATATTCACAGCTTAATGCAGAAAGCAAATGCAGATGAAAATTGTGCCGGTGTCATTACATGGATGCACACATTCTCTCCAGCAAAAATGTGGATTTCAGGTCTGAAAGCATTGCAAAAACCATTATTGCACTTGCATACACAGTTTAATCGCGATATTCCATGGGAAAGCATTGACATGGATTTCATGAATTTAAACCAGGCAGCACATGGTGATAGAGAATATGGCTTTATTGGTACTAGAATGGATGTTTCTCGAAAAGTAGTAGTAGGTCATTGGCAAAGCAAAGATGTGACATCAAAAGTTTCAGACTGGATGAAGACAGCTGTTGCTGTTGCGGAAGGAAGCAATATACGTGTTGCTCGCTTTGGTGACAATATGCGTAATGTTGCTGTAACAGACGGGGATAAAATCGAAGCTCAAATCAAATTTGGCTGGACCGTTGACTACTATGGTATTGGTGACCTAGTTGAAGAAATGGATCAAGTAACAGATGAAGAACTAAATGCATTATTCAAAGAATACGAAGAGCTTTATGAATTACCTGCAGAAGCAAGTGAACCAGGTCCAATCCGTGACTCTATTTTATACCAAGGAAAAATTGAGTTAGGATTAAAATCGTTCTTGAAAAAAGGGAATTATACAGCATTCACAACAAACTTTGAAGACTTACATGGTATGAAACAATTACCTGGTCTTGCAGCACAACGTTTAATGGCAGAAGGTTACGGCTTTGCTGGGGAAGGTGACTGGAGAACAGCAGCTTTACTTCGTTTCATGAAAATTATTGCTGGTAATGAAGGTACATCATTCATGGAGGATTATACGTATCACCTTGAACCAGGTAATGAGATGATTCTAGGTTCTCATATGTTGGAGATCTGCCCGACTGTATCTGCAACAAGACCTAAAATCGTTGTTAACCCATTAGGTATAGGTGGTAAAGAGGATCCAGCCCGTCTTGTATTTGATGGACGTGGTGGCGATGCTGTAAACGCATCTCTTATTGAAATGGGAGGTCGTTACCGTCTAGTAATTAATGAAGTGAAAGCAGAACAACCTGAGATTGAAACACCAAACTTACCTGTTGCGAAAGTGTTGTGGAAGCCTGAACCATCACTAAGTGAGGCAACGGAAGCATGGATTTACGCAGGTGGAGCACACCATACCGTATTCTCGTTTGATGTGACAACCGAACAATTATATGATTTTGCTAACATGGCAAAAATCGAATGTGTAGTCATTGATAAAGATACGAAACTTCGCCAATTCCGTAATGAATTAAAATGGAATGAAGCAGTTTATCGTTAAGATCATATGAGATAGCTTGAAAATATACACGCGTTTCCATCACCATTAAGTGAAACGCGTGTATAGTTTTAGTTTTTGTATTACCATAGTTTACATAAACTGCGAAGTAACGTAGATATGGAAAAGAGATATCCTCGGAAGCGCCGATCTGTTCCGAGGAAAAAGGCTTCTCTTCCAGGGAAAAGATCTTCTCTTCCGAGGATAAATGACTATATCCAGGGAAGAGAAGGGCATATCCCCGGAACAGCTAAGGATATCCAGGGAAGGGAAAGAGGTATCCTCGGAACAGAAAGAGATATCCCTAGAAGAGAAGTCCTGTTAACTTTACAACTAAGCTACTTCGCAGTTTGTATCAACTGCCTGCCAATTTGCTTTTTATGTGAATATAGGTCTATTTGATCGAACTGATGATCATACTCTTATTCCGAAAGAACTTGACACAGTTAGTTAAACCTTTATCCTTATAGTAGATAAGGTAAAAAATGAGGTGCGAGCAATGCAGACAAAATACAGTATAGTAAAAGAAGCAATTAAGTCCCGAATATTGGATGGTACATATCAACCACATCAAAAAATCAGTTCTGAAAGTGAACTAATGAAGGAATTTGGTGTAAGCAGACATACAGTACGATTAGCAATTGGCGATCTCGTTAACCAAGGGTGGCTGTACCGGGAACAGGGAGCGGGTACTTTTTGTGCTGATCGTTCGAAGAATAATTCACAATCGATGGTTGATCAGAAAAATATTGCACTTATCACAACGTATTTATCCGATTATATTTTCCCATCAATTATCAGGGGAGCTGAATCATATTTAAGTAAACATGGCTATCAAGTAAGTCTGTTTAGTACGAATAATGATCATGATAATGAACGGAAGTTTTTGGAAAAAATTCTCATGCAACATTTCGATGGTGTTATTATAGAACCAACCCGAAGTGCGATAAGCAATCCTAATATTAATTATTACTTAAATCTTGAACGAGAAAACATTCCTTATTTAATGATCAATGCATACTATGACGAATTAGAGCCTTTTCATATTGTAGTGGATGATGAAAAGGGTGGGTTTATGCAGACAGAGCACTTAATTGAACTTGGTCACCAGAATATTGTTGGCTTTTTTAAGAATGATGATATCCAAGGAACGAAACGAATGAAAGGGTATTTAAAAGCACATCGTAAGCATCATATCGAAATATTTCCTCACAATATTGTGACTTATAATACCGAGGAAAAGTCGTCCAAACCAGTTGAGATGTTAAAACAGGTATTAAGTGAACCAGAAGAAAAACGTCCAACAGCAATTGTATGTTATAACGATGAGTTGGCTATTAATTTATTGGATGTTTTAAGAGAATCACAATTAAAAGTACCAGAAGATATTTCCATTGTAGGATTTGATGATTCATTTATGGCTGAAATAACGGAAGTGAAATTAACTACTGTAAGCCATCCAAAAAGTGAAATGGGTGAATTAGCAGCAAAAGTTATTCTAGACATGGTGAAGAGAAATAAAAGTTCCAAGAAACAACAAAACATGGAAAACGATCTTATCCGTTTTGATCCTGAGTTGATTATCCGTAACTCAACCAAGCCACTTACAAAAGAGAAGTAAATGACCTTGTTATATTGGATTATTACCGAATGTATACACGCATTTTAAGAAGCTGGTGCGTGTGTATATGTTAAAAACTGAACTGTAACCGTTTGCTAACCAAGAATAATTGATTTCTATGATATAAGAATTTTTATCCGGTGCTACCATCCGCAAAACTTCCACTGTTGGGAGAAGTAAGTGGTTGTTTGTGTACAGAAGATTAGGGGGATCCGAAAATATGGAGGCTAAATATAAACAGATTAAACAATCTATAAAATCAAAGATCTTGGAAGGGCTTATTCTGCCGCATGAAAAAATCAGCTCTGAAAGTGAACTTATGCGTCAGTTTGATGTTAGTAGACATACAGTCAGAGTGGCGATAGGGGAATTGGTGAATGACGGATGGTTATATCGTGAGCAAGGAGCAGGTACTTTCTGTGCTGATCGTTCGCAGAGAGAAAAAAGTTCTTCAACTATACTACCAAACAAAAATATTGCTATTGTAACAACATATATTTCTGATTATATCTTCCCTTCGATCATTCGCGGAGCTGAAGCCTATTTAAGTGAACAAGGGTATCACGTTAGTATTTTTAATACAAATAACAAGTATGAACAAGAACAAAAGATATTAATTAAATTGTTAACAGGTAATTATGATGGAGTAATTATTGAGCCAACACATAGTGCGTCGGCAACTCCTAATTTAAAATATTATTTGAATTTGGAAAGAGCTAATATTCCATATGTGATGATTAACGCCATTTATGAAGAGTTAGAACCCGTTTACTTTATGGTGGATGATGTAATAGGTGGCTATTTACAAGCTCGACATTTAATGGATTTAGGTCATCAGAAGATAGCTTGCATGTACAAGACTGATGATGCACAAGGTCAAAAACGATTAAAAGGTTTTATTAAGGCCCATAGAGAATTAAATATTCCTTTGGATACCAGAAATATTGTGACGTATAACTCAGAAGACCAATTAACAAAACCGAAAAAGGAATTACAACGATTGTTTAAGTTAAAAGAAGAAAAACCAACGGCAATTGTCTGTTACAATGACCAATTAGTACTGCAATTAATGGATGAAGTAAGACAAGCAGGTATTAAAATTCCTGAACAGTTATCCTTAATTGGATTCGATGATTCTTTGCTAGTTGAAATTTCAGAGGTTAAACTGACGTCTGTTAAGCATCCCAAAAATCAATTAGGTCTAGATGCTGCACAAGCAATTATCCAAATGATTAAGGAGAAAGAAGTGAATCAAACCTATGATCCAGTATCCAAACTATATGAGCCTGAGTTGGTTGTAAGGCAGTCTACTACAAATCCAAAGATAACGACTTAAGTACGGAGATAAACGTTTGCACTAATGTACAATCAATATGTTGATAGATAGGAGTATTAGCATGATTAACGCCACTAATATACCAAAAGATTCCTTATACAATGAATCAGTTCTTAATGATGAATCAAAATGGACGACAAATAATGTTCATGACCCTGCCATTATTAGAGTGGGTGATTGGTACTATGTTTTTTCAACAGATGCTCAATTTGGTGGTGAATTCAAAGCTGGCATTCAAATACGGAAATCGAAAGACTTAATTAATTGGCAATGGGTCGGCAGGGCTTTCTCAGAAGGGGTCCCGGAAGAAGCCAAACAATGGACAGGTGCTAAAGGTTTATGGGCGCCAGAAGTTGTCAAATATGACGATAAATATTTTATGTATTATGCTGCAAGTCAGTTTGGCAAGACGCAATCTTTTATCGGCGTTGCAACAAGTAAGGATATCGAGGGTCCTTACCAATATTTGGGAGAAGTATATAAATCAGAACAGGGTACCGGCGGTCCTAATGCGATTGATCCTAATATTACATTTGATGAGGACGGTACACCATGGATGGTTTATGGTTCTTTCTTTGGAGGATTATATGTTGCAGAAGTCAATCCTAAAACGGGTAAACTAAAACACTCTGGTCGAGGTAGATTAATTGCCCAGCGCAATAAAAGTGTCGATAGGGCTCTAGAAGGCCCGTATATTTTATATCACCCTTTGTTTCAATATTATTATTTATTTGTATCATATGATTCGTTGTTTTCTAATTACAATATTCGTGTCGCCCGTTCGAAATCAATAGAAGGTCCTTACTATGACTTTATTGGGAATAAGATGACAGATCTTGAATCTCCTCAGTACGAGATAGGGATGAAGGTTTTAGGAGGGTACCAATTTCTTGGGGATGATGGTTGGATTGCTCCAGGACATAATTCGGTGTTAACAGACGAAGGTCAACATTATATTTGTCACCATATTCGCGCAGCAAAAGATAAACGCTGGCATTATTTACACATTAGAAAAATTGGTTGGACTAATGATGGTTGGCCACTTGTCTCTCCGGAAAGGTTTGCAGGTGAAGGGTATGATCAACCTGATGTAGTAGACCTTGAGGGAGAATGGGAATGGATTACTATCGATCCTTACAATGATGGTCAAGATCATGCGTCTCTTTTCTTATTAACAAGGGAACATTGGACTTCTTTAAGTGAAGATAATTATACTGTACAGTTTAAAGATGAAGCCGTTAATGGTCTGGTAATGAAAGCTTGGGATTGGGAAAATTGGAATGAAACGGTTGTTTTCATGGGTAAAAACAAAGAAGGTATCGTTTCAATAGCGAAAAAAATAAAATGAATAGAAGCTGTCAAGGAGCAAAAGGCAATGAACCTGTACTGGTTATTGCCTTTTTAATAAGTTGAAAATTCATGAAATCAGTGCAATGACTGCGCTAAGCGAGGTAGTTATTTTGAAATGTTTGATGTATTTGCAACGCTCCGACTAATTACCTCGCTTTTCAAGGAGCGTCCCTAAGGTTAGCCACGTTCAGTGATGAACATCGATCTAAAATCCTACCTTTTTCATATCATCAGTTCTCCGGTATAAACTGTATATGCTAAATAAATTTCTTACCTTGTCATAAGCATCTAATTTATTCATTTTATTTAACAATTATGTTGAATAACAACAAAAAATATTTATTTAGATTAATAAAAAAGTATTGAAAAAACAATAGGCATCGGATATACTGAAGTCAAGTTATCTCATACGTACAATTTTTTAAAAGTGCCAAATGTGTTCGCGTATCCGGCAATAAAACTGTTGGTATGAGCGAGTTTAACTGGTGTTTTTTTCTGAATATTAAAAAGGGGGCGAATAATGTAAGCGCTTGATAAAGTGGTTTAAGAGATGAATATTTTTGTTAATGATTTAATAAATGGAGGGGTAAATATGAAGAAAGTATTAATGGTGATGTTAACTTTAATGGCAGTATTGTTAGCGGCATGTGGAGAAAATGATGAAAATACTATTCAATTTTGGACACCATTAACAGGGGATGATGGTGCATATATGGACCAACTCGTTGAAGATTATAATGCAACAGAACCTGAAAAAGAAGTGAAACACATTATCACATCAGACATGTACACGAAGATGTATACTGTATTGAACTCAGGAAATGGTATTCCGGATTTAGCTATTATTCATGCGGATCGTGTACCAAGCTTTGTGAAACAAGATTTGTTAGAACCTATGACCGCTGTAATGGAAGCGCAATCAGGATTGACGGCGGATAATTATATTGAAGAAGCTTGGTCTGCTGGAGAAGTCGACGGTACACAATATACTATCCCGTTAGATATTCACGGTAGTGCAATGTATTATAATCAAGACTTATTAGAAAAGTATGGTGTTGAGCATTGGTTGGATGACGATGTTGTAACATTTGAGGAAATGCTTTCCTTACAAGGTCAATTAGAGGAAGGTGACTATGTATTAAATGATGCACTATTAAGCTGGGTTTTATTAGCTCAAATACAAAATTTAGGTGGAGACATTCAAGAGAACGGTGAGCCGGCAGTTAATACGGATGCAATGCGGGAATCTATAGAAGCGGTGAAAGAGCTAAATGATGCAGGATTAATGACACCATACGGGGAAGATGGGTATTTAATGTTTCAATCAGGTAATGTCTTATTCTCCACTGACGGTACTTGGAGCTCAACAGGTCATGCACAAGTAGAAGATCTCAACTTTGGTGTAACAAATATATATGCTTTTGAACCGGGTACTTTCCATAATCGATCTTCAGCTCACTTGTTTGCCATGTTAAGTAATGAAGAGAGGTCAGAAGAGAAAGAGCAGGGGATTGCAGACTTTTTAGAGTTTGTCCGTGAAAATTCAATTGAATGGGCAGAAGCAGGACAGATTGTTGCTAGTCAAGATGTTATTGAAAGTCCTGAATATGAAAATTACATGCAATCTTTCTTTACCTCAAGTCAGGAACAAGAGGAATCACTGTACATTTATACGTACGAGCACTATCCATATGTACAAGAAGCAATGGATAATTATGTAGCAGACCTTGTACATGGCGAAATTGATATTGATACAGGACTAGAAGAAATGCAAAAATTTGTAGAGGACAAAGTAGCTGAAGGTTCGTTAGATATGGAGAATACAGAACTCTTAGACGAAGATGAACTAGAAGAGGAATTATCTGAAGAATAATCTAAATAAGTAATGTGTCAGCTTTTTTGACACATTACTTTTAACAAAGGAGGTCATATGATTGAAAGAACATGGCAAATTTGCTCCGTTGTTCTTTGTTGGGCCACACATTATCTTGTTTATCGTATTTATTTTAATACCATCCATCTATGGTATATATGCTTCATTTACGAATTGGAATTTGGTTGGCAGTCCAGAATGGGTAGGACTGGATAACTATAAAACAATATTAGCGAACAGTGATTCTACTTTTTACAGTCAATTTTTTAATGGGATGAAGAATACCTTAATTTTTGTTGGATTAAGTGTTCCATTAATGATTGTTATACCTTTAATGATAGCTGTAGCTTTAGAACATAAGGAAGTGAAATTTACAAGTCTATTCCAAACATTGATTTATATTCCGGGATTAGTTTCTATCTCGGCAGCTGCCTTAATATGGTCATTAATCTTTAATAAGCAACTAGGAGTAGTTAATAATATGTTCGGCTCGGAGCAAGTATGGACGGCAACTCAACCATATGCTTGGATAACAATCATTATTATTACTGTTTGGGCTGGTATTGGTGGAAATATGATTATTTATCGAGCTGGTATTAATGGTGTCTCTAAGGATCTATATGAATCTGCTGAAATTGATGGCGCTGGGCCAATCCGTAAGTTTTGGAATGTTACGTTACCATCCATTAAATTCCCATTAATTTATACAATGGTCATGACTACTGCGGGCGCTTTCAATGTCTTTGCCCAACCATTAATGATGACAGAAGGTGGACCGCGTCAAAGTACTACAGTGTTAATGATGTATATACGTGATTTAGCATTTAGTCATGGTGAATCAATTGCAGGTGTTGCTTCTGCAATGGCGGTAATGCTAGGGCTGGTACTTCTGGTTATTTCGGCTATTCAATATTACATCATGAATAAAAATGCAACGACATAATAAAGGATTAATGGAATTTAAAGGGTAGGGGTGATAATATGTTTGAGAAGATAAAAGTTTCGAAATATTTAGCGTACCTTTTTTTAATCATTGTCAGTGCTATTTGGGCAATACCTGTATTATTTGGTGTTGTAACTTCCTTTAGATCGCAGACAGAAGTGGTTAATGAAGGGTTTAGATTATTACCTGTAAACTGGATTGTTGAGAATTATGTAAATATATTAGAAAATACATCCACAGCTCCAATTATGCAATGGCTTTGGAATTCTATATTTATTGCGACGATGCATACTCTGCTTGTGGTTGTTGTTATTTCCATTACAGGATATGGTTATTCTCGTATGAAATTTAAGGGAAGAGATTTGTTATTTTTCACATTGTTAGGAATTTCTTTCTTTCCTAATGTTGTAAATTTAATCCCTTCGTATAAAATTATTGATATACTAGGATGGGTAAATACTCCTTGGGCAATGATTGTCCCTGGACTAGCAGGTATGGGGAATATCTTTCTAGTCAGACAATTTATGAAAGGGATTCCAATGGAATTGGATGAATCAGCCAGAGTGGATGGAGCAAGTGATTTTAAAATCTTTTCCAGAATTATCTTACCATTAATTCGACCAGTGCTAATTGTTTGTGGTTTGTTTTCTTTCACTGGTTCATGGAACGATTTCTTGTGGCCTGTAATTGTATATACAGATGTTAATAAGATGCCGGTTACAGCTGGTTTATTGTTATTACAGGATGTATATGGCAACTATCGTATGATTGGGCAATTAATGGGGTCGGCCATCTTGGCGATCATACCAACCTTGTTATTATTTTTCTTTGCGCAGAAATATTTTGTTTCAGCAATTAACTTAAATTCCGGTATCAAAGGGTAAACAAAAAACCAAGATAGAAATGAGGCGAGAAAATGAAAAGAGGATTAGAAAGAAAGTTGTTAATAACAGGTGCTATTTGGAATCTAATTACAGCATTGCTAACCATTTTCAGCTATAATTCCTGGTTTAATCGTCAAGGTGAACAACAATTAAAAAACGCTGATACGGAAACGATGATAGCCGGTTCACAGATGGTTAATAATATTTCTAGCATTATTTTTATCTTTGGTTTGTTTACATTAATAGGTGCCTTAATAAGTTTTTTGGTTGCTGTAAAGTTAAGAGATAACGAGATTCAGAAGAAAGTGATGATATGGGTTGGGATTTGGACTGTTATACAGCTCTTATCCATGGATATACTCGGATTTCTAGTATATATGATTGCCTTTATTATTTATGTGGCAAAAAATAAAGCTATTAGACTTTCTAATCCCAACGTCGAAGAAGCAATAAGCAATTAAAGAAAATATATTAGTTACTACAAAGATTTTAACAGTTAAAATCGTACTTATTTAAACATGCCTCATCATACATAAGTCGATGAAAGAGATGCTAAAAGAAACAGTAAAAACCAAAGAATTTCACTTTTCACGAATTACCCATCAGCGGTTACAAATCAATTATAGATCGCATAAGAAGAAAGGGAAGTGGAAGTGTCACAGTAAGTTGAATAGAAGATATTACCTTGATGGGATAGCTTAGTTTTCCCTATTTAAAATATTGATTCATTCTGCTTGTTATTAACTTGACAAACCATTAAATATACCATAATCTAAATGTACGTACATGTTTAAAGAGAAATCTTAATTATGTACGTGCAATATTTTGTGTAAGCGTATTAATTAAAGAGAATATAGAAATTGTATAAGAAAGGATGAAAGAGATGGTAAATGAAACAGTAAAAGCAAAAATGGTTATAGACAAAGAGTTTCAAATCTCAGAGATTGACCCTAGAGTCTATGGATCATTCATCGAGCACCTAGGAAGAGCGGTGTATGGTGGAATCTATGAACCTGAACATCCTACGGCAGACGAAAATGGTTTCCGTCAAGACGTTATTAATTTAGTTAAGGAATTACAAGTACCCATTGTCAGATACCCAGGGGGAAATATGGTATCTGCCTACAACTGGGAAGATGGAGTTGGTCCAAAAGAAGACCGTCCAAAACGTCTGGAGCTAGCATGGAGAGTGACAGAAACAAATCAGGTGGGTACGAATGAGTTTGTGGATTGGGCAAAAGCAGCTAACACAGATGTGATGATGGCAGTTAACTTGGGTACACGAGGAATTGATGCTGCTAGAAATCTATTAGAGTACTGTAATCACCCTGGTGGAACATACTGGAGTGACTTACGTAAATCTCATGGGTATGAAAATCCTCACAATATTAAAACATGGTGTCTTGGTAATGAAATGGACGGGCCATGGCAAGTTGGCCAAAAAACAGCTTACGAATACGGTCGTTTAGCTTCAGAAACAGCTAAAGCTATGAGACTAGTAGATCCGGAAATCGAATTGGTGAGTTGTGGAAGTTCTAATTCTAATATGCCAACGTTCCCTAGTTGGGAAGCAGAAACACTTGAGCATACCTATGAAGTAGCTGATTATATTTCGTTACACCAATACTATGGTAATCGTAGTGGTGATACGGCTAATTACTTAGCGAAATCGATGGATATGGAAGATTTTATTCAAACTGTAATCGCTACATGTGATTATATTAAAGCGAAAAAACGAAGCAAAAAGAATATGTACTTAAGCTTTGATGAATGGAATGTCTGGTTCCATTCCAATGAGCAGGATAAAGAAATTGAGCCATGGACAGTAGCACCACCTCAACTAGAAGATGTGTATACTTTTGAAGATGCTTTATTAGTTGGTAGTATGTTGAATACAATGCTTCGTCATTCTGACCGTGTGAAAATTGCTTGTATGGCCCAACTTGTAAACGTTATAGCACCAATAATGACAGAAAATGGTGGAGCTGCATGGAAACAGACGATTTTCTATCCATATTTCTATACGTCAGTATATGGTCGTGGTGTAGCACTTAATCCAGTAGTAAGCTCACCTAAATATGATAGTAAAGACTTTACAGATGTTCCATATCTCGATTCATCTGTTGTATATAATGAGGAAAAAGAAGAGTTAGTTGTATTTGCTACAAATCGCCACTTAGAAAAGCCATTAGAAGTGGATATCGATGTTCGTTCATTTGAAGGTTTTGATGTAGTAGAACATGTGGTACTTGAAAATGAAGATGCGAAAGCTGTAAACCTTGCTGGTCAAGAGAATGTCAAACCACATGCGAATGGAGAGTCTTATGTGGATGATGGAAAACTGACAGCTATTTTCCCTAAATTCTCATGGAACATGATTCGTCTACAGAAGAAAGCTTAACAGAGCTGTGACATCCTTCCCTGTTGTGAGTTAGTTGAACCTTGAAGTGGGGATTTTACGGACGAGGAGCACCGTCATGAAGAAACACGATTAAATTTATAATGAGGTGATAAGTATGACAAAAAAAGTAATTGTCAACGCTGATGTCGGAAAAGGGACAATTAACAAAAATATTTATGGACATTTTGCAGAACATTTAGGTCGATGTATTTATGAAGGTTTCTGGGTTGGTGAAGATTCTGATATCCCAAACACAAACGGGATTCGCAATGATGTTGTCGAAGCATTGCGTAATCTAAATATTCCAGTACTTCGTTGGCCAGGTGGTTGTTTTGCTGATGAATACCATTGGAAAGATGGTATTGGTCCGAGAGAAAATCGGAAGCGTATGGTTAATACACACTGGGGTGGTGTAATCGAAAATAACCATTTCGGTACACATGAATTTTATATGCTATGTGATATGCTCGATACAGAACCATACATTAATGGAAATGTCGGAAGTGGTACTGTTCAAGAGATGTCAGAATGGGTAGAATATATGACTTTCGACGGTGAGTCTCCAATGGCTAACTGGCGTAAAGAAAATGGCAAAGAGGAGCCTTGGAAGTTAAAATACTTTGGGGTAGGTAATGAAAATTGGGGTTGTGGCGGTAACATGCGCCCACAATATTATGCTGATTTATACCGACGCTTCCAGACATATGTAAGGGATTACGGAGATAATAAAATCTTCCGTATCGCTGGTGGTGCCAATGTAGATGACTATAATTGGACAGAAGTGTTGATGCGTGAAGCTGCTCCATTTATGGACGGTTTAAGTCTTCACTATTACGTACATCCAGGCGGTTTCTGGAACAAAGGGCCAGCAACTGGTTTTTCCGAAGAGGTCTGGGATATTACGATGCAAAAAACGGTACACACTGAAGAGCTTATTGAAAAGCATAGTACAATTATGGATAAATACGATCCTGAAAAACGTATTGCGATCATTTTTGATGAGTGGGGTGCGTGGTATGATGTAGAACCGGGTACAAATCCAGGTTTCTTATATCAGCAAAACACGATTCGTGATGCATTAGTTGCAGGCGTTTCACTTAATATCTTTAATGAACACAATGATCGTGTTCAAATGGCAAATATTGCGCAAACGATCAACGTTATTCAATCAATGATCTTAACAGATAAGGAAAAAATGATCTTAACTCCTACTTATCATGTGTTTGAAATGTATAAAGCACACCAAGATGCAGAGCGTTTAGATCTTAACATCGAAAGTGATGCTATTAAAGTCGGAGATAAAGAGATTCCACAGGTTTCCGCTTCTGCTTCTAAAGCGGCAGATGGCTCTGTTACCATTACTTTATGTAACTTAGATAAAGCGAAAACTGCAGATTTAGCAGTAGATTTACGTGGTAAAGATCTTGCCAATGTGTCCGGTCGTATCATTACTGCGGATGAAATGGATGCTCATAATACGTTTGAGAATCCAGACAATGTAAAACCAGTTGTGTTTGATGACTTTCAGACAAGTGGCAGTGAACTAACACTAACATTACCATCGAAATCAGTTTTAAGTATTACAATTAAATAATAGAACTATTAAAGTCGGTAAGGTTAACCTTATCGGCTTTTTTTTGAGAGAGAATAAAACTTGGGTATTAGTCTAGGTTGCCCTTTTTTACTAATATAGGAAAGTATATAATCCGCGGTATCAACGCATTTGTAAGCATAGTAGCCATTTTGAAATACCTTGTACAGGAAACCATCGCTGCGGCTGTCCACTTCCCTTTCCACGGGATTTTCGCCTAAGCTAACTTTGATAAGCAAAGTTAGCTTACCAAAGTGGATCTTAGTCGAAAATCATCCCGTAGGAGTGGAAGTGGACGGCCTCCGCTATGAAACTGTTCTACAACGTTTGTGACTGCTAACTTCTCGAGCTTTCTTAACCTGAGTAATAAAATTGGAATGTCAGCGAGTACATTCATTGTAGACCATGAATGAGCGTAGGCGTCCACTTCGACTCCTGTGGGATCAGCGTGATCTGAAGATCCACTTTTGTAAAGCGATCTTCTTTACAAAAGTTAGCTGAAGACACACCCCACGGAAAGCGAAGTGGGCAAGCCGTAGCGGTTGTTACGTCCAATATCTATCTCAAAATAATTACTTTATACCATCGATATATTATTTTGGCCAATGAAAAGGACCGGGTGGCCTTTCCCGGTTTTTCTTAATTGGACCACTATCCGTGAGTATAAAAGCAACTGTGTTACTTCTTGCTAGTGTTGTAGAGAAGATCTTAACGAAGGCTGTTCAAATATTTCAAAATGGATGCTAGAGAAATGGTAAACCTTTAGCGTTTTAGTCATAAGGACTGAGCGGATTTTGCTCAGTTTTTCATAATAAATGATTATGTGTTGTGTTAATTAATATACGTAGGATAAAATGCAAATAAGAAGACAAAAAATGGAGGAGAAAAAGAATGACCAAAACGTTGTATTTTGATTGTTTTTCCGGGATAAGTGGGGATATGACCATCGCCTCATTATTGGATACAGGTATATCTTTAGAGTGGTTGGAGAAACAGCTTAAAGCCTTACATTTAGAAAAAGAGTATCAATTACAGCTTAGTAAAACTGTGAAGAACGGTATACATAGTAATAAGTTTGATGTAATTTATCAAGAGGAGCATCATCACCACCATCACCATGACCATAGTCATCAACACGGTCATTCCCATCATCATCGAGACTATAAAGATATCGTCGATCTTATTGAGAATAGTGAACTAAACGCATCAGCCAAAAAAATGTCTTTAGAAATGTTCCGTGTAATAGGGGAAGCGGAAGCAAAAATACATGGATTGAATCTGGAGAATGTCCATTTTCATGAAGTTGGTGCAATAGATTCAATTATTGATATTGTTGGTACTGCAATATTAATAGATGAATTAGAGATTGAACGAATTATATCTTCTCCAATACCAGTTGGATCTGGTCACATCCATATTGATCATGGAGTTTATCCAGTGCCTGCCCCAGCTACATTAGAAGTACTAAAGGGTGTTCCGCTAAAAGAAAGCGCTGTAAAAGGGGAGTTAACAACCCCTACAGGAGCAGCCATCATCAAGACATTAGTAACGGAGTTCTCGGCGATGCCAAACATCATAGTAAATACAATTGGCTATGGTGCTGGTACGAAAACATTTGAAAATCACCCAAATGTATTAAGAGTTATCATCGGTGAAAGTGAACAGTCCCCCCGATCATCTAACTCATAGAACTTGCAAAACTGTAGAGAGGGTAGCTCTCCGTTAAAAAGTGACATAGAAAAATACTGTCCCATAAGTGCTTTGCAATAACTTATGGGACAGTCCCTCATGCTTCTTTACTTTTATATTGTGTCCGGTATTTACCTGGGGTGATTTCTTCCATTTTTCTAAATGACCTTATAAAGTTTTGAGAATTGTTATATTGCAGCTTTTCAGCAATCTCCTTTACAGACATATTAGTTGTCGTGAGCCATTCTTTTGCCTTGTTGAGACGGTAACGAAGTAAATATTCACTAAAAGAGTATCCCGTTTCCTTTTGAAATATACTGCTTAAATAATTTGGATTATAGTGTAACTCGGCAGCGATCACATCGAGTGAAATGTCTTTATCATAATCCTCATGGATAATCCGAATCATTTTATCAGAGATTTTCTTATTCTTTGAATCGTCCTTGGCATCGATACTATCGATTAATGGAATGATAATTTGATGGCTTACCCAATCATGGATCGCTTCAATCGAGTTCAAGTTTTGATAATAAGTAATCATATCCGTTGATTGAAAATCTTCTACATTTGCCCCAAGCAATTCTTTTAATTCATATAATTCATATAAGAACCTTGATAAGATAATTTCCAGCTGTTGATGATGAATATCGTTTCTATCCAAATAATCAAAAAACTTCGAGAGCTCAGATAACGCTTGTTCCTTATCACTTAATTTAATTGCATCGAAAATCTTATTCTTAATCGCTGTCGGGTAAGGAGCAACACTAGAGTAGCGTCTGTTTAAGTTTTCGTAAAAAATGATCGAAGACTCGCCCATTTTTAGACGATATTTTAGTGCTTCCTTACTTTCTTTAAAAGCTATATTAGAATCTTCTAATTCATAGTAAGGGTTACTGATACCGATACTGACTGATAAGTGAAATAACTCCATTACTTTGGTTTGGATTAGTTTTACCTTCTGATTTATGATATGTGTATAATCTGATTGATTATCGCACTTCGTAATAACTAAAGTGGATTGTGCATCATTAATCACTACTGGAGTAAATCGCTCTTCGCTTGGAATAAGATCCTCAATTAAATTGTTGATTGCAAAAAGAATCAGATCTTGATCATTTTTATTAAATTTCTCTTGGTCTATTTCATCTAATTTTAATGAAAAAACCGTTAATCCGGTCCAATCCTGATTATAATTGAACGACTTCACTTTTAGTGGTAGTTCGCTGCTTGTTACTTTCCCCTGTAATAATCGAATCATGAAAAGTTGTTTTAACTGTGTAACTTGGCTTTGAACCCGTTTTTCCAACAGATGATTTTGATTTAACAATTTTTCGATATGTGTCTCGATTAAATCGAATTCATTTGTTGCTTTTTCCGCTACAGACTTACCGTCATCCGAAGAAGCTATCACACTTTTTAACTTTTTGACAGGTTTATATAAGATCTTGCTACCGATAAAAGCAATACATAATGAAAGAATTAATAATATCGAAACAATTAAGACAGTTAACCAACCGATAGAGCTTGATTTCATATGCAAGTCACTTAATTTCACTAATGAAAGATAAGTCCAGTCATTATATTCTGACGTTTGATAGGAAACTTTGAAATCCGTATTATTAATTTGATACTCGAATTGACCCTCTAATTCATCCCGGTCAATCCTCTCAAATAAATTATTTGGGATATACCCATCTTCACCTGTGTATTCCGTATTACTGTGGGCAATTGTTTGATTATTCTCATCTAAAATAATAAATGACTCACTATCATTACTCTGTGCCATGATTTCAGTTAATTCACAAGTAGGAACGATAACAGATATAAGACCATCCGGTTGAGACGATAAGAGCGGCAATTTCTTCACTAAATTAATATAATGAGAACAGCTCTTTTTCGTCGCATTCGGTAAATTTATCTGGCTTGCCTCTTCCATCAACCAAACAGATTTCTCAGGTATTCTTAAATAATTGGTGTTTATTTGCTCATAGGCTTGATTATCAAGGTGTACTAAACCATCGTTATTAATTAGCCACCTTTTATCGAAACTTACTAATATCACATCTTCAATGCCAGTCTCAATGGTTTGTAAATGGTTTAAATCTTTTCTTAATTTATGAAAATCATTAAAAGATCTCCCATTCATATCTCCTTTTAAAAATTCTTGCGTTTGAGCTGAGCGTACAAAATAAGTTGTAGATAAATCAATGTACCTTAATACTTGTTCTACGTTTGTTTGTATCTGATAAATATTTTGCTTTTTTTCATCATTGGAATAATCCACAATTGCATTAGACGATTGCCAATAAGATAATCCACCAGTAATAATAACAGGAACGGTGCTTAAAATAACTAAAAATGCGATCAGTTTAAAATAGTGTTGAGTAGATAATTTTTTCATAGACATACTTCCTTAATCGTTATATTTTAAAAAAATGTATAGCGCTAGGAAGTGGATATAGGTGCTTGTTCCAGTTGTTCTTGTTGTTTTTTTAGCAATTGACTAAAACCGATGTGAATAATAAACATCGCTAAGTAAGCGCTAACACTAAAGCTAAAAAAAAGTGTAATACCAGGGAACTTCAAAGATGCAAAATATATCCCGGCTAAAACTGTAATAGCACATATAGAGTAGTGCAAGTTCACTGCACCAATTGATACCGCATAACGAATATATTGCCAAAAACGAAGTTGATAGTGAACATAAACTGGCGCAATATACAATACTAGCATTACGTAAAGGAATGCTGCTATAACAAAAATACCGAGCAATACCGGGTATAAACTCGAATGATTCATTAGTCCTGTATACTTTAAAAAGACAGATAAAAAATAACCGATAATGTAAATGACTAAGCCGAATAAGTTAGCACGAAGGAAATTAGACTTATATTGTTTGAAGAAGGTTTCAAAAACAGGGATATCATATTCTTTTAAAACCCATTTTCGAACGACAGCAAACATCGCGATTGTTGCTGGCATGATCCCGAAGAAAATTAAACCTAATAAAGTAAAGGCAATCCATAGCATATTCAACCATGCAAATCGGGTAACCCATACACTTATGCGGTAAAATCCAGCCCATATTCCTGAAAGTTCCATCATAAAAACCCACCTAATCTGTAAATTAAATAATACTATATATAGAATACCTTGTAATTGATGTGCCGTAAATAGGTATTGTGAAGCGCTTTCAACTTATAATCATCTTGTAAGGAGGCGTAAACCTACGTCCATAAAGGGGTTTGGAAGGTTACAATGAGTAAAATAATCATTTCTTAATATTATTTTACTCGGCACGAAAAGATGATCATTTTTCAAAAAAATCAATATTTTTTTCTTTTTACAGTAAGCGTTTCCAATAGCTGTGAAGAAGTGATTATATACAATTGCTTATTTGTTTCTTACTATTAGATTGTACACGGAAAGCATTGCTGTACAAAAATTAGATTTTGGAGGGTGGTTAATTTGAGTAATTGGAAAAAACTTATGGGCATCATGTTATTACTATTATTTGTTTTATTAGCAGCATGTAGTAGTGATAGCACAACAGAAAGTGGAGACAATAGCGGTGGAGATGATGACTCTTCTGAAGAAACAAATGAAGAAGAAGGGGCAGAGTCAGATGAACCGTATGCCTTCACAATGATGGCAAACTTACACACACCAGAAGTACCTAATGAAAAAGTATTAGAGCAAATTGAGGAAGCAACTAATACGGATATTGAAATTCAATGGGTACCGGATAATAACTATGAGGATCGTTTGAACACAGCATTTGCAACTAATTCTTTACCTGAGGCAGTATTCTTGAAAAACCAGACAACATTCATTCAATTCCGTGATGCGATGGAAGATGAGCAATTCTGGGAAGTGGGACAGTATTTAGATCAATTTGAGAATTTGTCTAACTTGAAAGACAATGTTCTTGATAATACGAAAGTTAATGGAAATTTATACACATTGTATCAAGGTCGTCCACTATCAAGGCAAGGTTTGATATATCGTAAAGATTGGGCAGATAATCTTGGGTTAGAAGCGCCGACTACAACAGATGAATTTATGGAAATGGCTAGAGCCTTTACTGAAGATGATCCAAATGGCAATGGTGAAGATGATACATTTGGTGTTACAGACCGTAGTGACTTAGTTTATGGCGCATTTAAAACAGTATCGTCTTGGTTCGGAACTCCGAATGAATGGGGCGAACAAGATGGTCAGCTATTACCTGAATTTATGTTTGACGAATATAAACAAACGATGGATTTCTTTAAGGAAATGCATGAAAACGGATACATCAATCAAGATTTCCCTGTAACAAGTAAACCGGATCAACAAGAATTCTTTAAGAATGGTACTGCAGGTATGTACGTAGGTTCTATGGGTGATGTTGGTAGTCTTTATAATGATGCAGAAGCAATTAATCCAGATGTAGAATTTGATGTGCATAACCATATTGAAGGCCCGGATGGAGAATTTGGTGTATGGGCGATTCCAGGTTATGGTAGTTTAGTAATGTTCCCGAAAAGTTCTGTTGAAACAGAAGAAGATCTACTTAAAATTTTAGGTTTCTTTGATCAATTAATGACACCAGAAGTAATGAACTATGCTTACTGGGGTATCGAAGGTGAGCATTATGAAGTAGTAGAGGATCGTGCGTTACCAACAGATGATCAATCCTTGTTTGATCGAGAAGTAAAACCTTACCAAGCTATTGAAATTGGTGAGCCGGAAACAAACGGTCGTTATGAAGGTTATTTCGATTATGAAGTAAAAGCTAAATCGGAAGAATTGTTTAAGGATAATGAAAATTATTTAATCGAAAATCCTACGGTACCACTTTATTCTGAAACATATGTTGATGATGGTGCTAGACTTCAAGAGATTATTACAGATGCAACATATAACTATATCATTGGTCAAATTGATGAAGCAGGTTTTGATGATGCGGTAGAAAATTGGAAATCGCAAGGTGGAGATGCGATTATCGAAGAATTTAACGCATCAGAGTAAGCATAGTAATGGGCTCTTAAAATGGATCATTTTAAGAGCCCAACCTATATCTCATCGACGCATAACACGGAGATGATCATTATGTTATGTTAGTTGCTTAAACTAAACAAGTAAAATAAGAAAGCCCTTTCTATTAGTGTGGGAAGTAACTCGTAAGATAATGATTATTTACGTTATAGAATCATTGAAGTAAGATTTTTTCAAGGCAACAATGCTTGGTCAAACAGAAAAAAGACAAGACTACTGTTACTTATCAAGGCATTGTTGTACAACAAGAATCATAGTAAAGGGTGGTTTACTTGCTAAATCGGAAAAAATGGGAGCTAACTACGATATTACTTTTATCGCTTTTAGTATTTGTTGGTTGTAGTGGTGACGGTGCATCAAGTGAAGGGACTGGTGGTTCGGGGGCAGGTGACTCATTTACCATTATGGCTAACTTGCATACACCGGAAGTACCAAATGACAAAATCTTAGAGAAAATAGAAGAGGAAACAAATAAGGATATTGAAATTCAATGGGTACCAGATAACAACTACGAAGATCGGTTAAATACTGCGTTTGCTACTAACTCATTACCTGAAGCAGTTTTCTTAAAAAATCAATCATCATTTATTCAATTCCGGGATGCAATTGAAGATGAACAGTTCTGGGAAGTTGGACAGTATTTAGATGAATTTGAAAACTTGTCGAAATTAAAGGACACTGTCTTAGATAATACGCGGATAAATGGAAAACTGTATACGTTATACCAAGGTCGCCCTTTATCAAGTCAAGGTCTGATTTATCGTAAGGATTGGGCAGATAATCTCGGGTTAGAGGCACCTACTACAACAGATGAATTTATGGAAATGGCGAGAGCGTTTACAGAAGATGATCCAGATGGAAATGGAGAAAACGATACTTTTGGTTTAACAGACCGTAGTGATTTGATTTACGGTGCCTTTAAAACAGTTTCTTCCTGGTTTGGTACGCCGAATAACTGGGGAGAAAAAGATGGCCAACTGCAGCCAGAGTTTATGTTTGATGAATATAAACAAACCATGGATTTCTTTAAGGAAATGTATGACAACGGTTATATTAATCAGGATTTTCCGGTAACAAGTAAAACAGACCAGCAAGAGTTCTTTAAAAATGGTACAGCTGGTATGTATGTCGGTTCTATGGGTGATGTAGTTAGTATTAACAATGACGCTGTAGCGATTAATCCAGATGTGGAGTTTGATGTACAAAACAAAATTAAAGGACCTGATGGGGAATTTGGAGTTTGGTCGATTCCTGGTTATGGAAGTTTAGTAATGTTCCCGAAAAGCGCTGTCGAAACAGAAGAAGAATTATTAAATATTTTAGACTTCTTCGATCAAATGATGACACCTGAAATAGCAAATCTATCGTATTGGGGCATTGAAGGAGAACATTATGAAGTAGAAGATGATCGTGCCTTGCCGTCAGATGACAAAACATTAACAGATAGAGAAGTGAAACCATATATGTCTATCGGAATAGGTGAGCCAGAAACAAATGGTCGTTTTGAATCTAAATTTGATTATGATATTAAAGAAAAAGCAGAAGAGTTAACTAAAGGAAATGAAGAATATTTAATTGAAGACCCTACGGTGCCACTATATTCAGAGACATATGTTGATGATGGTGCTAGACTTCAGGAGATTATTACTGACGCAACCTATAATTATATTATTGGCCAAATTGATGAAGCAGGTTTTGCTGATGCAATAGAAAACTGGAAATCGCAAGGTGGAGATGCGATTATCGAAGAATTTAATGCATCTGAGTAATCGTAGTATAGGGGCTCTTAAAGTAAAACATTTAAGAGCCCGACCTTATCTATTAGGTTATAGGAATAGGAGATGATCATTATGTTATGTTAGCTGCTTATGTGAAACATATATATGGGAAAAGATCTGTTCATCATTATAGATAGTAACTCGTAAGATAATGATTATTTACGTTATATAACCTATAACGTAGTCTTTTGTTAGAGGCAATTATTCATAATTGAATTTTAATAGAAAGGATTCTGCTTATGGAAACGACGACACTAACTGCAAAAGAAGAAGCGAAACAAGTTAAAAAAATGAAACGTTCCGAAACGTGGCGAAGAGTCAAACGGAACAAGATGATCTATTTAATGATTCTGCCAGGTTTAATTTACTTTCTTATTTATAAGTATTTACCGATGTATGGATTAATTATTTCCTTTCAAGACTATAAGCCATACCTAGGGATTCTTGGTAGTGAATGGGTCGGGCTCGAACACTTCAATCGATTATTTACGAGTTCAGAATTCTGGATGATTTTTAAGAATACCCTCATTTTATTTGGATTACAAATATTTATTTATTTTCCGATTCCGATTATAATTTCGCTTATGCTTAATGAAGTAAGACATAGCTTCTTTAAACGAGGCGTTCAAACGCTCATCTATATTCCACACTTTATGTCGTGGGTAGTTATCGTATCGATTAGTTATGTAATGTTAACTTTAGACGGCGGTATTGTAAACGCTATCTTAGAAACGTTAGGTTTTCAGAAGGTTAATTTCCTTCTAAATGATGACTGGTTCCGCCCAATGTATATTTTACAAGTAATCTGGCGGGAAGCTGGTTGGGGAACGATTATCTTCTTAGCAGCGATCACAGCAGTTGATCCGCAATTATATGAAGCTGCCAGAATGGATGGTGCTAACCGATTCCGTCAAATGTGGCATATTACGTTGCCGGCGATTCGTAATGTAATTATCGTCCTGTTAATTTTGAAAATCGGGGATGTTTTAGAGTTAGGTTTTGAACATGTTTATCTATTACTGAACTCATCAAACCGTAATGTAGCTGAAATTTTTGATACGTATGTATATGTTGCCGGTCTGCAACAAGGACAATTTAGTTACAGTACCGCAGTCGGTTTCTTTAAAGGGGCGGTCGGACTTGTGATGGTTGTCTTTGCTAACTGGTTAGCAAAAAGGTTCAATGAAGAAGGTATTTATTAAGACAGACAACAATAGGTGAGGTGAAAAAAATGGCACAACAACGAATTTCTGCAGGCAGCAGGGTCTTTGATTTCTTTAATTATTTCTTATTAGCGCTTTTAGCATTAATTACCGTACTTCCATTTATTCACGTGGTCGGTAGTTCCTTCGCCACAAGTGCGGAAATTGCAAGAACGAAATTTTTACTTTTTCCAACTGAGTTTTCATTACAAGCGTATAAATATATTTTCTCCACCGATACCATTTTTAGAGCTTTAGGAGTATCTGTCATTGTAACGGTAGGAGGAACATTGTGGAGTATGTTCTTCTCCACTTTAACAGCATACGGTTTATCACGTAGAGATCTTGTTGGACGTCGGGTGATTAACTTCTTAATCGTATTTACTCTTCTGTTCAATGGTGGGATGATCCCGACATTCTTAGTTGTTCAACAAACTGGTTTATTAGATTCTTTATGGGCACTTATTGTTCCGGTAACGATTAATGCTTTTAACATGATCATTTTACGAAGCTTTTTCCTAAATTTACCGCAAGGTCTAGAAGAATCGGCCAAAATTGATGGTGCCAATGATTTTAGTATTCTGTTTCGTATCGTCATTCCAATTTCGTTACCAGCAATTGCGACAATTTCCCTATTCTATGCGGTAACATACTGGAATACTTATATGCATGCAATTCTTTATTTAGCAGATGCAGATAAATGGCCGGTACAAGTCCTGCTGCGACAAATTGTAGTATTAGCTAGTGGTATGAACTATGATGCCGAATCATACACAGATGTTCCACCGCCAGAAGTAACGGTGAAAATGGCAACGATTGTCGTTGCAACGGTTCCAGTTCTATTAGTATACCCATTCTTACAGAAGTACTTTGCTAAGGGTGCGCTGTTAGGTTCTGTAAAGGGATAATTCTATTCAAGAGGGGTAGTTTTTCATGAAGAATTGGCGTGAGACAGAAAGCAATAGGCTGGATAATTTATTTGATGGTGTATTCTCCTGGTTATTAGAACAATTTGATCCACTTACAGGCGGATTTTATTATGCAAGAAGTTCTGTGCTCGATGATCGGTTTACACCGGACATCGAGTCTACTTCCCAAGCGATCAATATTTTACGCAGACATCAGCTCTTAGATGATATGCCGCAAACGATGAAAGAAAAAATGATTGCTTTTTATCAAATGAGGCAGGATCCTACCACAGGTTATTTTTATGATCATGATCCCAAAATGAAACAAGATGAAGTGATGGTGCACAGAGCACTCTATTATTCATGGAATAGCCTCAAACGATTGGGAACATCACCGTTATATCCATTGCCTGTAGAAAATCAGTTGGCTCCTGATTACACTAAATCCCTATCTTCCTACTGGGAAAAATGGGATAGCATTGACTTACGTAACAGCTGGAGGGGCTGTGACTTGCTTGTTTCCTCGACCGTATATTTTGCACAAATGGATGAAGTAACACAATGGAAATATGTTGATGCTTTCACTAAGTATCTAGCAGAAAAACAAGATCCGGACACAGGTTTATGGGGCGAGGGATCTTTATATGTTCAAATATCGGGTACGTTTAAATTACATACCTTTTACCGGAGATATCAAATCTCGATGCCGAATCAAGACCGTATTTACCAGACTATATTAAAGTGCTTAAGAACAGAAGAAGCGGTAGATATGTGCTATATCCGCAATCCGATTGACCTGTTAAGTTATATCGAACCAGATCTTTTAGAGACAGAGTTGAGAGAAATATCAGAAATAACTATTAACAATATGAGGAGATTAAAACAAGAAGACGGTGCCTTTTCGCGAGAATTAACTACTTCACCGAAGGCACCAAATGTCGCTCAGGTTAAGCAAGGAGAATATTATCCGAATATGCCTGTGGCAGTGGAACTAGGACTTGGATTAAAAGAAGGCGATATGAATGCAACGACACAAGCAACACTTATTCGAAAACAGCTACACCACCTTTGGCAAATAAAACCCAAACCTATTCCAACTAATTTCTGGGAAGGTGAGACAGAAGGCAAAATATGCAAACAGAAAGAAGTGTAAAACTTGATTCGATCGATGAAACTTAACAAAGAAAAGCATTTATCATCACATGCTATCAATATTTTAATTAATCATGCGATCTTTCAATTTGGTGGATCACTATCGATTATCTTTGTGAACTTATATTTATGGAGGCTGACCAACAGTCTGTGGGTAAATGGCCTGTATAATTTAGTTGCTATTCTATCACAAGCGGCAACAACCTTCTTTATTGGAAAAATATCAAAGAAAAAAGGCAGAACAACAATATATCGTTACGGGATATTGATGACTGCTATTTTTTATTTACTCATTGTTATCGTGCAAGAAGAGATTGTTCATTACTTTTATTTATTTGCGCTTTTGCGTGGAATAGCACAGGGACTTTATTGGGTAGCTTATTTTACCATAGTCCATGAAGTATCATCAGATCAAAACCGACATCGTTATTTAGGTTGGAATCAGATCGTGATGGGGTCTGCTAACCTTATAGCACCAGCTTTAGCAGGTTTTATCATTGGCTCATTTACAGGGTTGTCGGGATATCTAATTGTATTCTCAATCGCTTTTCTAATGTTTTTAGCTGCGACGGTTGGTAGTTTTCGAATCAAGAAAGAATCAATTCGTCACCGCAATTATTATATGAAATATTTAGGTCAGATTATCGAGCGGAGAAAAGCATTCCGAAATGCTTTAGCAGGATGGTTTATTATTGGTTTTCCACAGGGAATTTTGATGTATCTCCCGCCGATTTTAATCTATAGCATTTTTGAAGATGAAGGTGTTGTCGGATACTTAAATGCAGGTTTTCTCGCTGTATCGATACTAGCAAGTTATGTCATTTCCCGATTTGCCAATATTGAACAAACGAAAAAATACCTATGGGTAGCTGCTATTGGCTTCTTTGTATCTAGCTCCTTTTTAACATGGGAAATTGCGATGTGGAGTGTCATCTTGTTTATGGTAACGCAAAATATGTTTAAACCGCTACAAGCAAATGCTTATGCCGCCTATTATTTTCAATGGATTGATCGGATTCCATTAGGAGCAGAGTTCCGTGTAGAATCAGTAGTTTTGAGAGAAACCATTATTAATATTGGTAGAGGACTGGGAATTGTGGTGTTTATGCTATTTTCTAATGAAATTGATACGAACACGGTTGCCTATGTCATTATGTTAGCAATGGCAATTCAATTTATTTTACCAATCATAACCAAATTAAAGGAGGAGTCGTAATGGCAGTAAATAAGTGGGAACAAGCAGAACCAGGAGTAACAAGGAAAATACATGAACCAGGTGATCAGTTAATGATGATGGAAGTTTCATTTGAAGAGGGGGCAGAAGGTTCAGCCCACAGTCATCCACATGAACAATTAACTTATTGTTTAGCAGGTAAACTAGCTTTTCACGTCGATGGAAAAGAAGTCATCGTGGAACAAGGAGATTCGTTAAGGATTCCTTCAGATGCAGTACATGGTGTTAAGGCATTAACGAAAAGTAAACTATTAGATGTATTTACTCCATTAAGAGAAGATTTACTAGATTAGAGGTGTGAGACAATGAGTTTATTCAATGTGATAGATTATCAACTACAAGAAGATACCGATAGTACGAAAGCAATTCAACAAGCCATTGATGATTGTGAAAGAGCTGGTGGTGGAACTGTATATCTTCCATCAGGAACATATAATACAGGACCCATTGCATTAAAAAGTAACATGACATTGTACCTTGATGCTGGTACAGTTCTAAATTTCACCGATGATTTTGAACGTTATCCAGTCGTGAAAACCCGTTGGTCGGGCTATGTATGCAATGGCTTTATGCCACTAATTTTTGCTTCAAAGGTAACAAATGTAGCCATTAAAGGTGACGGAATAATCGATGGAAATGGTAGTGCATGGTGGCAGGTAAATAAGCAACTAAGAAACGGAGAACCATATCAATCTCCTAGAACAGCAGAAATAGCCGAAGCAAACAAAGATTTCACAGAACCGGCAGATACCAATTTAGTAGAATGGTCATCACAATTCTTACGACCACCACTTATTCAATTTTTTGAAGCGGAGCATGTCACGATATCAGGAGTTACTGTGAAAAACTCACCATTCTGGAACACGCACCTTGTCTTTTGTAATAATGTTTCCATTCACAATGTGACATTCCACAATCCGTCCGATACACCGAATGGCGATGGTTTAGATATTGATTCCTGTCAGAACGTCAGAATAACGGATTCTCATTTTGATGTCGGCGATGATTGTGTCGTTTTAAAGTCAGGGATTAATCAAGATGGTCGTAATTATGATGTGCCTACTAAAAATGTGACAGTAGCTAATTGTACGATGCATCATGGACATGGCGGTGTTGTATTTGGTAGTGAAAATTCTGGCGGAATTGAAAATATTACTGTTTCTAATTGTATATTTGATGGTACAGATCGTGGAATCAGGATTAAAACGAATCGTGAGCGAGGAAGTTATATTCGCAATATTTTGGTGCAAAACATTATGATGGATAACGTCCTTTGTCCAGTAGCAATCAATTCGTTTTATCGTCATGGTGTAAGTAAAAGCAATCCAGAGTTACTCGATCCTGCACCGGTAGCTGTGACAGAAAAAACCCCTGTAGTGGAACAGATTAACATCAGACATATTACTGCAAGAAACTGTCGTGCTGCAGCTGGGTTTATCTATGGATTACCTGAAATGCCTGTTAGAAAGGTAAGCTTAGAACATGTCACGTTAGAGATGACTCAGGACGAAACAGTTCCAGGTGGGGAGCCTGATATGGTCCGTGAAGTGATTGAAATGGCTGGTGAAGGTATTTATACAAAGTATGTCGAGGATCTGCGTTTTCACCATGTAGAAGTGAAGGCGAGAAAAGGACCAGCACTTCAATTATATAATGCAAAGCAAATTAAGGTTGAGGAGTTAACCTCTACGAATCTAAGTGAACATGAATCGGTTCTTGTATACAAAGATATAGAAGAACTGCACATTATTGGACATGAAAGTAATCTAAAAAAAGTAGGTGAAAGATAGTGAAAACATTTAAAAATCCAATTATCCCTGGGTTCTACCCGGACCCTTCTATCTGTCGTGTAGGAGAAGATTATTACCTTGTCACATCAAGTTTCGAATATTTTCCAGGTGTTCCGATTTTTCATAGTAAAGACCTTGTCAATTGGAAGCAAATCGGTCATGTACTCGATCGACCGGAACAACTTAACTTAGATCAAACACCAAATTCAAGAGGTATATATGCACCGACTATTCGTTATCATGAGGGTGTCTTTTATATGATTACGACCTTTGTGGTAAGCAAGACTGGGGCAAGGCTTAATTTTTATGTGACCGCTACAGATCCAAGAGGACCATGGTCTGATCCCAATTGGTTAGAAGATGCACCAGGAATTGATCCATCCTTATTATTTGATGATGATGGCAAAGTCTATTACACAGGGAATCGGAAGCCACCGTCAGGCCAACAGTATAAAAAGCATAATGAAATTTGGCTACAAGAATTAGATTTAGAGAAGAAACAATTAGTTGGTCCGAAGTACAGCTTGTGGGATGGAGCGTTAAAGAATGCCCATGCACAAGAAGCTCCACATTTGTATAAAATCGATGGCTGGTATTACTTAATCATAGCTGAAGGTGGAACCGGCCATACACATGCCGTTACTATTGCTAGAAGTAAAGAAGTAACAGGTCCATACGAAATGACGGAAACAAATCCGATCCTAACCCATCGCCATTTAGGTAACAACCACCCGGTCGTAAACGTAGGCCATGCTGATATCGTAGAAACGCAAAATGGTGAATGGTGGATGGTTGCACTGGCTTCACGTCCATATGGGGGCTATTACCGTAACCTTGGTCGTGAAACATTCCTTGTGCCATTTATATGGGAAGATGGATGGCCGATTGTTAATCCTGGAAAAGGTATCATCGAACCAGAAATGGAATTTCCCTATTTGCCAGAGCATAAATGGCCTGCACTACCACATGCCGATTCGTTTGAAGCTGAGCAATTAGATGATAGATGGAACTTTATCAGGACACCTCGGGGGGATTTCTGGTCTTTAAGCGACCGCCCTGGCTACTTAAGGATCAAGGCAAAACCGGAAACAATCATGGAAGAAGAAAATCCTGCATTTGTCGGCAGAAGACAGCAGCACATTAACTTCTTCGCTCAGACAGTTATGGAGTTTGAAGCGAAAACGGAACATGAAATGGCAGGGTTGGTTCTGTTACAAAATCATAATTATCAATTCCGTGTAGAAGTGTTGTTAGAAGGAAGTCAAACCTTTGTACGCTTAGTAAGAAGAGAAGCAGGTGAAGATAAAGTCATTGCAAAAGAACAGGTTGATAAGCATACGGTGTATTTAAAAGTAGAAGCTTATGGTCAAGACTACTCATTCTTCTATACAACTAAGCCGTTTGATTGGCGAATTTTAGCTGAAAATGTGGATGGCAGAATTTTAAGTACGGACGTTGCTGACGGGTTTGTCGGTGCTTATATTGGTATGTATTGCTCCGGAAATGGAAAGCGAACCGATAATTATGCAGATTTTGATTGGTTTGAATATCACGGATTAGAGGAGTGAACTGGTTGGTGGCGGTGTACAACTTGAAACAGGAAAAGAGGTAAGCTAATGCCAAAACATTTATTTTTAGCAGGTGATTCAACGATGGCCACTGCTGAAACATCTAAATATCCACAGATGGGCTGGGGTCAAACCCTTGAACATTATTTCAATGATGAGTTAATCATTCATAATCATGCGGCATCAGGAAGGAGTACCAAGTCCTTTATATCGGAAGGCCGATGGGATGCGATCGAAAAGGAATTTCAAGCGGGAGATTATGTTCTTATTCAGTTCGGTCATAATGATCAAAAACCTGACGAAGAACGAGCGACGAAACCATTTACAAGTTACCAGGATAATTTACGATTTTTCATTCAGCGTTCACATGCTTTCGGTGTTACCTCAATTCTTTTAACATCGATAGCTCGTAGGCATTTTGATGATTATGGTGGATTAAAAGAAACGCATGGTGAATATCCGCAAGCTGTAAGAGAACTGGCAGAAAAAGAAGAGGTTGTTTGTGTCGATATGCTCGCTCTGACTAGAGAAGCGTTGCAAGAACTGGGAAATGAACAAACAAAAAAATGGTTTATGAGGCTAGAACCTGGTGAATATTCGACTTATCCTGATGGTCTAAAAGATGATACTCATTTGCATGAAAGAGGTGCCCACCAGCATTGTCTTTTGTTTGTAAAGGCATTAATCAGTTTAAATCATCCATTAGCTTCTTATGTGAAATCAGAACTTAGTCTATCTGCTGAGTAATTGGAACTTATTTAGTACATGTGTGTATTTAAAAACATGCTGATAACATTACGAGGGGGAATACAAATGGAAGTACGTTATGCCAACCACCCGGATGAAATTAGAAGATATAATACCGACGAGTTACGCGAAAAGTTTTTAGTAGAAAAATTATTCGAACCAGGAAAAGTTCACTTAACCTATACACATGTGGACAGAATGATCTTTGGTGGTGTAACACCTGCATCTGAAGAGTTAACAATTACACTCGATAAGCAATTAGGTGTTAGCTATTTCCTAGAGCGTCGTGAACTAGGAATAATCAATATCGGTAATGACGGCTATGTCGTATTAGATGGTGAGCGTTATGACATGAAACGTCATGACGGATTATATGTGAGCCGTGGTACGAAGGAGGTCTGGTTCGGTTCCAATAATCCAGCCAACCCAGCGAAATTTTATACGTTATCCTCACCAGCACACAATACTTATCCAATAGTAAAAATTGATATGGAAGACATTAAGCCATTAGAGCTTGGTCAATTAGAGACTTTAAATGAAAGAAAAATCCATCAATACATTCACCCTAATGTATGTGAAAGCTGTCAGCTACAAATGGGCTTAACCATGTTGCAACCTGGTAGTGTATGGAATACAATGCCAGCACATACTCATGATCGCCGTAGTGAAGTGTATCTGTATTTTGATATGGAAGAAGATACTCGAATCTTTCACTTTATGGGTGAGCCAAGTGAAACAAGACATTTAGTATTAAAGAATGAACAAGCTGTTATTTTTCCAAGTTGGTCGATTCACTCTGGAACGGCTACAAGTAACTATACTTTTATTTGGGGTATGTGCGGCGAGAATATTACGTATAGTGATATGGATCATATCAGCATGGATCAATTACGCTAGGAGGAAGCCTCATGGGCGAAGGTTTACAAGGTTTTTCACTAGATTATTTTTCATTGAAAGGTAAAACTGCGATTATCACCGGTGGAAACACTGGTCTTGGCCAGGCATATACCGTTGCGTTGGCTAAGGCTGGTGCCGATGTGTTTGTGGTAACACATGGTACCAATTGGGATGAAACAAAAGGATTTCTGAATCATATGGAAGGAAATGCTGAATTCTTCCAAGCTGATCTGTCAGACCGTGAACAATTACAAAAGGTTGTTCCAGCTTGTGTTGATGCTTTTGGTACAGTGGATATACTCGTCAATAATGCTGGTACCATTCGTCGAAATCCACTTCTTGAATTTAAAGATCAGGATTGGGACGATGTTACCGCATTAAATCTTGATGCTGTTTACTTCTTAAGTCAAGCCGCAGCAAAAGTGATGGTCGACAAAGGATCTGGAAAGATTATTAATATTGCATCCATGCTTTCCTTCCAAGGTGGTAAATTTATTCCGCCATATACCGCTAGTAAGCATGCTGTGGCTGGGTTAACCAAATCTTTTGCGAATGAGTTGGCGGAACATGGGGTACAAGTAAATGCCATTGCGCCAGGGTATTTTGCAACGAAAAATACTGCCCCAATCCGTTCTGATGAAAAGCGTAACGCAGAAATCTTATCGAGAATTCCAGCTGGTTACTGGGCAGATCCGAGTGATTTGATGGGTACAATAGTATATCTAGCAAGCAAAGCATCAGACTACATGAACGGCCACATCTTAGTAGTAGACGGCGGCTGGTTAGCAAGATAAGTAAACAACAGTGACAGTGGTGATTGGAATAAGTATTATAATGTAATGAAACGGTGTTTAAGAAATTCTCGTTAGTTCAAGTTTTGAATGATAGAACGCAGTATCTACATCTAAAATATCAACAAATCTAAGCATATTTAATAGGAAAGAGAAGAGACTAATATATTGATTCGTCTCTTCTCTTTTGTTTTACTTTAAATAAGGCGTCATGTATAATCAGCAAAGAAAGTTTAAAACCGACAACATTACTGGGGGTTATCAACATGAAAAATATACAACTTTTTATTCTGATCATTGGTTTATTTGCTGTACTGGTAGCATGTGGAACTGCTGATCAAGAAGAACCAAATACAGGCGATGAGCAAGACACAACAAATGAGGAGACTCAGGAAGATACAGACGCGAATTTATATGAACAAATTCAAGAAGATGGTGTGATTACAGTAGGTACGGAAGGGACATATGCACCATTTACTTTCCATAATGAAGAAGATAATTTAACAGGTTACGATGTGGAAGTAATGCGTGAAGTGGCTTCTCGTTTAGATTTAGAAGTAGAATTTAATGAAACGCAATGGGATTCCATGTTTGCTGGTTTAAATGCAGAACGATTCGATGTGATTGCTAACCAGGTGGGGATTAATGAAGAACGTTTAGAGAATTATGACTTCTCAGAACCATATACTTATACAGGTGCAGTAGTAGTAGTTCCTGCAAATAATGAAGAAGTTACCTCATTTGAAGATATTGAAGGTAAACAATCTGCACAATCTTTAACAAGTAACTTTAATGATATTGCCGAAGAAAATGGAGCAGAAGTTATCGGTGTAGAAGGACTGGCTCAAGCGATTGAAAATATTAAATTGGGACGTGTTGACTTAACAGTGAATGACAGGTTAGCAGTATTGGAATATATCAACAAAACGGGAGACGAATCAGTCAAAATTGCAGCAGAAGAAGATAATGTTTCAGAGACAGCATTTACATTCCGTAAAGGAAATGAAGAGCTTGTAGAAGCGTTTAACGAAGCATTAGCAGATATGAAAGAAGACGGTACTTTAGCGGAAATTTCCGAAGAATGGTTTGGTGAAGATGTTTCTAGTCAGTAACCTGCTGTTTACTGTCACAAATGGTTCAGGTAATTGGGATTTAATTGTGCGAGCGCTCTGGCCAATGGTGGAAGGGGCAATCAAATATACGATTCCCCTTGCACTTGTTTCTTTTTTGATTGGTATCATTATTGCTCTACTTACAGCCGTTATGCGCTTGTCTTCAGTTGCGATTGTACGTGCACCTGCTGTATTTTATGTATCAGCAATTAGAGGTACACCATTATTAGTACAATTATTTATCGTGTTTTACGGGTTACCATCAATTGGATTAACAATTGATCCATTACCAAGTGCAGTCATAGCTTTCTCATTAAACGTCGGGGCATATGCATCAGAAGTGATTCGTGCGTCGATTTCTTCGATTCCAAAAGGACAATGGGAAGCTGGCTATACAGTTGGTATGACATATGGGACCACTTTGCGACGAATTATCTTACCACAAGCAACAAGGGTTTCCATCCCGCCTCTATCAAACACGTTTATTAGTTTAGTCAAGGATACATCACTAGCCTCATTGATTTTAGTAACGGAATTATTTCGAAAAGCACAGGAAATTGCCGCAGATACGTTTGATTTTCTGCTTTTATATACAGAAGCTGCGGTCTTATATTGGATTATTTGCTTTTTATTATCGATTGTACAAGAAATCATTGAGCGTAGGCTGGAACGTTATATAGCGAAGTAGAGGGGGATATCATGCTTTTATCAATTCAAGGACTTCAAAAAAGCTTTGGTGAATTAGCTGTTCTAAAAGATATTGACTTAGATGTAGGAAAAGGTAAAGTTGTGACGATTATGGGGCCATCAGGTTCCGGTAAGACGACATTATTGCGGTGCTTAAATGGACTGGAAATCCCTAATCAAGGCTACTATCAATTTCACGACGGCTTTACATTAGATTTTAACCAGAAGCTGAGCAAGAAAGAGATGCTTCAATTAAGAAGGAAATCAGGAATGGTTTTTCAATCCTATAATCTATTCCCACATAAAACTGCATTGGAAAACGTAATTGAAGGTCCTGTTATTGTACAGAAAAAAGATAAGCAATCGGCAATTAGCCATGCAAAACAATTACTATCAAAAGTAGGATTAGAGGATAAGATGGATTTATATCCACATCAGCTATCAGGTGGTCAACAACAGCGTGTTGGTATTGCACGTGCCCTTGCGATCGAACCGGAATTAATGTTGTTTGATGAACCGACATCTGCACTAGATCCGGAGTTAATTGGCGAAGTGCTGGGGGTTATTAAAGATTTAGCAAATGAAGGCTGGACAATGGTCGTCGTAACCCATGAGGTCTCATTCGCTAAGCATGTTTCCGACCATGTCATTTTTATGGACGGTGGCTATATTGTGGAACAAGGTAATCCTAAAGATGTACTGGAGCAACCGCAAGAACCGAGAACAAAGCAATTCTTAAAACGAATTTTACCAGAAGTGTAAAGCGAGACTATGATCAGTAGTGGTTATAAACGTTTTGTGATAAAGTAGGGATCAATCTCATTTTCTAAACAAATCTAAATTCCGTTTTTCAACATAGAGTGTTGGGATATTGCGATTGCATGATTCCACACATACACGGTATATTTATTTAGTTTTTGGTCATAATTATCGGAACAAGTGTCCCTGTAAAAGAATAATCCTGAGGTGAAGCTAATGAGCAAACTCCCGCCAGATTACGAACATACGGATCAAAATATGATGAAAATAGAAGTGAACTTGGATGATACTCCAGGTGAATGGCTTGGCTATGTGATGGACAAGTTGTTCGATGCAGGGGCAAACGATGTGTATTACACACCGATTTATATGAAAAAGAATCGTCCAGCTGTACAATTACAACTTTTATGCAGTGAAGCTTTGCTATCAGCTATGAAGGATGTCCTTTTGTCTGAAACGACCACCTTGGGATTTCGCTATTATCCGTTGACCGTTTATCGGATGGAACGGAGCATAAGAATAATCGAAACAGAGTGGGGACCTGTCACTGTGAAAGAAGGATTACAGGAAGGTAAAGTTGTCAAAGCTTCTCCTGAATATGAGGATTGTAAAAAGATCGCGGAGCTGCATAACATACCATTGAAAAATGTATATCAATCGGTTTGGAAACTATTAAACTAAATACAAGTTTGCCATAGTATCCTTTTTGATACTATGGCACTTTAAAGTGCGTACTATCGATTATACCTATTATCGAGTATAATTAGCGTGGAAGTGAGAGGACAACATTAACATGCTCACAAATGAGCATATCAACCTATGAAAATAGCAACAAAGGAGCGTTATAACATGAATGTGTTAGTAGTAAAAGCAAATAATCGTCCTTCAACAGAAGCAATTTCCAGTAAAATGTATGAAGCTTTTATGGCTGAATTGGAAGGTAAAAACTTAAATATAACTACTTATGATGTGTACGAAGAAGATACACCGTTCTTTGGGCAGGACATGTTCAATGCTTTCGGTAAAGTAGAAAATGATGAGGAATTAACAGATGTGGAATCACGACTGTTAGCTGCAAAGCAAAAAGCAATGGACGCTTTTTCTGCTGCAGATGTAGTTGTATTCACTTTTCCACTATGGAATTTGACCATTCCAGCAAAATTACAAACATTTATTGATTATGTATATGCTGCAGGGTTCTCATTTAAATATGGTGCTGAAGGTAACTTAATTCCATTAATGACAGACAAAAAGGCTATTTTCCTAAACGCTCGCGGAGGGGTTTACTCCACACCTGAGGCGGCTCCTATGGAAATGGCAGTGAACTATATGCACAATGTATTCGGAGGAATATTCGGTATGGAAATAATCGATGAAGTAATTATCGAAGGACATAACGCGATGCCAGATAAAAGGGACGAAATCATTGCTAAAGGAATAGAAGAAGTAAAAGCATCTGCACACCGTTTAGCAGATCTTACTATAAAGGTGTAACAATATTATATAAATCAGCCCGCTTCGGAAAGATTTCGAAGCGGGTTTTTAGTAGTGTAAAAATGCAGTTAACTTTTTTCTCACTGTTTTCTCATTTTTCTCTCAGGGTATCCTCATCTTCCTTGGCTATGATAGAAGTAACAACAACAAGGAGGAATAAAAAATGAAAAACAAAACTTTTTTTATTATTGTATCAGGATTGATTACAACTGGAGTGATGCTAGCAGCGTTACAGTTCTCACCAACTTCAGCTAGTGCTGAACTTTCAAAAGAAGAGGCAAAGGAAAAAGTCGCTGCTAAGTTCTCAGGAGAAATTGTAGAGTTTGAATTGGATGATAATGAGAAAATTTACGAAGTGGAATTAGAGGAAACAGATCGCGAATATGAATTGAAAGTAGATGCTGAAACTGGTGAAATCATTAGTTTGGAAGAGTCAGAACGAAAAAATGATAAGGATCAAGAAGTTACAACAGTATCACTTTCTGATAACCAGACAGATAGTAAACATGATGCCGAAAACCAAGAAAGTTCTTTCATTTCAAGGGAAGAAGCAAAAACAATCGCTACGGAAAAATACTATGGCACAGTTGTAGAAGCGGAGCTTGATGAAGACGATGGAAGTTATTATTATGAAATGGAAATATGGACTGATAAAGGAGAAGTGGACTTAAAAATAAATGCACGATCAGGAGAAATAGTATATATTTCAGTCGATGAAGACGACAAACTCTCATCAGAAGTTACGATTTCAGCAGATGAAGCGCGCTCCATTGCAAAAGGAAAATACGAAGGAACCATTCAAGAGTTTGAATTAGATGAAGATGATGGCCGATATATGTATGAACTTGAAATGAGAACAGATAAAGGGGAATTAGAATTAGAGATAGATGCAAATAATGGAGAGATCATGAAAGTAGAATATGACGATTAATCTTGCAGAACCAGTGGGGATGAATCTCCACTGGTTCTTTGTAATTTATAAGGAAAGTATATAGTGTTTTGTATTATAGGTGGTCATTTTGAAATGATATGTAGACGGAAAGCATCGCTCCGGCTGCCCGCTTCCCTTTCTGTTTTATGAAGATGGTAAACAATTTCCATAAGACCCCCACTTAGTGTATGGAAAAATCAAAGATTATAAGTGAATAATTCTTTTATTATAGGTGTAAGGAGAGGCAATAATGATAATGACCAAAAAGAAAGAACGATATAAGATTGAAACTTTTTTCGAGGAAGGTATGCAGCAACGTTCCATTAGAGTGTTGGATAGATTGGTTGGTAAGACGTTTGTATATTATCAAGATGAAGTAGAATTAATCAACAACGAAGCCCTAATCCCACTGAAACACCATCTTGAGAAACGAATGCATTTTATTTGTTCAGGTGCATTTGATTTGGAGTAAGCGATACCAAGCAATTGAGGCCCGGAACAAAAGAGTAACGAGATAGGAAAAAGCCGAACATTTAAACATGAGCTGACTTAACGCTCCGTCAAAATACTTCGCTTTCCGCGGCACGGCTTCAGCTAACTGTGTGAAGAAAACCACTTCACACAGTGGATCTTCAGCTCGTGTTTTTCCCGCAGGAGTCTGCGTATTTTGCCTCCGCTAGTTTAAATTGTTCGGATTCTCCTTTATTCTATTTAGTTTTGCACCAGACCTTTCTTGAAAAACAAGAAGTCAACCTTCCAGTACTGGTCCAGTACTTTGCCGTTCTGTTAAGGATGGATTTAACTTCCTTACCACAGGTTGTTCTTCTGACTCAATTCGTTGAATAACCGCCTGGACAATTTCTTCTGCAAGCTCATCAACTGGTACCCCGATACATGTCATCGGAATTTCTGTTGTTTCCATTTGCGGAATATTATCATAGCTGATTAAAGAGATGTCCTCTGGTACACCTAACCCTTTTTCTTGTAAGGATCGTAATATACCACCACTAATATCATAACTGCTACCGATGATAGCTGTTGGTCGCTTTTCGAATTGTAATACATCATCTACTGCTAGGTAACCGTCAAACCAATCTAATCCATTTGTTGCAATACTTTGCTCCGTAAGCCCTATTTTTTTCATGGCTTTTTGATATCCTTCTACTTTCTCATTTTGTAAGGCATCATCTGTATTCATTAACCCAACATAAGCAATATTTCGGTGTCCTAAATCATATAAGTATTGTACTGCTTTTTCCATTGCCTGTTCATGATTGGCATCAATGATTGGATACGTTACCTCACGTTTTCCTGATACACCATAGGCAACAAGCGGAATATTTTCCTCAGGAATCATCTGCTCTGATTCGGCGAAAACAATCATGCCATCCACTTGGAATTTTTTAAAGGTTTCCATCGCTGTATCCGTGGAGTCGACAGATAAAATCATCGAATAGCGAGTGGATTCAAATGCTTTACTAATATTGGTTACTAATGTTGCGAGTACAATTCTTTCAATGGTAGGCCAAATTAAGCCGACCACTTCGGTCTTTTTTCGGACTAATTGTTTGGCGGCTAAATTTGGTTCATAGCCCATTTCTTTTGCGACACGCAGTATTTTTTGTTTCGTCACTTCTTTCACAAGCGGACTGTTATTTAATGCTTTGGATACAGTGGAATAGCTAACATTCGCTTCTTTTGCAATATCTTTAATAGTCACATTCATCATAATCACCTTTAACTTTCTGAAAAATTTATCATTTATAGTTGTGTTCTATTTTTAAATAGTATATCATAAAAATAACAACGTTGTTATTAATTTTATTAAACAATGGAACCGTTAACAAAAAAGGAGTGGAGATAATGGAACAATTTCAATCAGTAGTGGAAGCATTGCAGGCGGGGGAATTACCGAAGTCATCGGAAGCAATACAAGTATATGACCAGTCATTTGAAAAGAATGAAAATACTTCTGTTGTGATGGTAAAGGCGGATACAACGAAATACTTGATAGCAGCAGGGGAAGGTCCTTTATATGATGCTTTACAAGGGGACGTAGTAGCAAACGGAAAAGTGTGTTCCTTAACACACGCCAATAGTAAAGTACTGAACCAGTTCTTCGACTATACGAAACCACAAGCTTTTGGTACAGAAATTGCGACAATGGGACTTGGTGATCGTTTAGGTATAGCTTCACCTGGACATATTGAAACAGTCAAAGGGAGAAAAGTAAAGCCAATTCTCGCGCAGCAAAGTGTTCGTGAATTAACCCTACTAAACCGAACCATGACAGATATTTTAGATGCGGCAACTTTTGCTGTTTTCCAAGAAGGCTATAAAGATGGGTATGGTGCGGATGCAGATCATATTAAATTAGAAAAGGATATTGAGTATGCGTTAGATTTAGGTTTCTCTTTCATTACATTGGACTGTTCCGAACAGATTCGCAATGATGTCGAAGGTATGGTAGAAGGTGATATTAATAAAGAATACGCTGGTTTACCTGTAGATCGTAAAGAATATTTTAATAGCCATTATCTAAACAAAACATTTACCGTACAAGGGTTGGATATATCATTTGATGAAGCGAGTCTTCATAAGAATGTACTTGTTTATGGTGAAGCGATTGATTTTATGGAGCATGTGTATAACGAGTATATTTCCAAAGCTGAGAAAGCGATCGATTTTGAAATCTCCATTGATGAAACAGAAACCGTTACGGCTCCGGAAGCTCACTTTTTCGTAGCAGAAGAACTCCGCAGAAGAGGTGTTACAGTTCAAAGTTTAGCTCCAAGATTCTGTGGTGAGTTCCAAAAAGGAATTGATTACATCGGTGACCTTACACAATTTGAGAAAGAATTGCAGGAGCATGCGGACATCGCTAAATACTTTGGTTACAAGTTAAGTATCCACTCTGGTAGTGATAAATTCAGTGTCTTCCCGATTATTGGAAAGTATACAGAAGGATTATTGCATATTAAAACAGCAGGTACGAACTGGCTAGAAGCAGTCCGTGTCATTGCACAGGTAAACCCAGACCTTTATCGTCGTATGCATGTCTATGCGGAGGAGCATTTTGAAGAGACATTAAAGTATTATCACGTTACACCAGACTTAGAAAGTGTAGCACCATTAAATGAAACAAAAGATGCGGATCTTCCAACATATATGGATCATGACGCGTCCCGTCAATTATTCCATGTTACATATGGAATTCTTTTGACTGCTAAAGATGACGCAGGTGATGATTTGTTTAGAGCAGAATTCTTCGAAACATTAATGAAGAATGAAGACGCGTATCGACAAGGATTAGTAAAACATATCGGAAGGCACTTGGATTTACTAGGTTTATAATATCTGTAAACTCTGAAGCTATGATAATATGATAATAGCACCTGAAAATTTAAGGAAAGTGGGGATATGATGAAGTCCTTTATGGATGATAATTTTGTATTGGCGAATAAGACTGCTGAAACATTGTATCACAAGTATGCTAAAGATTTACCTATTATCGATTACCACTGTCATTTAAGTCCGCAAGAAATTTATGAGAATACGCAATTTGAAAACATTACCAAAGTATGGTTATACGGAGATCACTATAAATGGCGGGCAATGAGAGCAAACGGTATAGAAGAAAAATATGTGACAGGCGATGCGAGTGATTACGATAAATTCTTAGCATGGGCAAAAACAGTACCTCAGCTGATCGGAAATCCACTTTATCATTGGACACATTTAGAATTAAAACGCTATTTCGGTGTTGAAGAAACACTCAATGAAAATACAGCACCTGCTATTTGGGAAAAAGTTAATAAGTTGCTTAACAACGGAGAATGGAATGTTAGAGATTTCATCGTGAAATCTGGAGTAGAAGTTATTTGCACAACAGATGATCCAACTGACTCTTTAGAATATCATGAAAAAATTAAAGCGGAGTCTGCTTTTAATGTAAAAGTATTGCCAAGCTACCGTCCAGATAAAGGGTTGGAGATTAACCGCGACGGTTTTACAAGCTGGGTAGAAAAACTAGCGGATGTTTCAGGTGTTGCAATTGAATCTTATGATGCTTTCTTGCAAGCGCTACAAAAACGGATTGACTTCTTCCATGAAATTGGTGGTAGAGTTTCTGATCATGCATTAGACGAAATGATGTACGAGGAAGCATCAGAAGAGGAAGTTAGTGCTATTTTTGCTAAAGCATTAAAAGGAGAGAAAGTATCTTTAGAAGAAGAGAAAAAATATAAGTCATTTACACTTACCTTTTTAGGGAAAGAATATCATAAAAAAGGCTGGGCGATGCAATATCATATTAACGCTCACCGTAACAATAACGCTCGCATGTTTAATGAGCTTGGTCCAGATACTGGTTTTGACTCGATGAATGATAGTTTATTAGCGCAACCATTGGTAAAATTACTGGATTCATTAGATAAAGCAGATGCTTTACCGAAAACGATTTTGTATTCATTAAATCCAAGAGACAATGTGACAATCGCAACAATTATTGGTAGCTTCCAAGGTGGAGGCATACCAGGAAAAATGCAATTCGGTACAGCTTGGTGGTTTAATGATACGAAGCTAGGCATGATCAATCAAATGGAGACACTCGCTGATATTGGTGTGTTTAGTCGCTTTATTGGTATGCTTACGGATTCACGTAGCTTTTTATCCTACACACGTCATGAATACTTCCGCCGTATTATGTGTAACCTGGTCGGCGAGTGGGTAGAAAATGGTGAATATCCAAATGATGAAGAAACACTAGCGGAGATTGTACAAAACATTTCCTATTACAACGCAAAAGAATACTTTGACTTTTAAAATGGAGCGTTAATTAGCGGGGCAATCATAGACTAACATCGTATGCGGGAAACAGCTCATTCTATTTGATGGATTTCCCGGTAATTATATGTTTACGGGGAAAACTGTTCACTTTCATTGTAAGATTTCCTTGTTAATCTAACTTTACAAGGAAACCTTACATTTTATTTAGCAGTTTTTCCCGTAAAAATTCAGCTCGCTACATTTCTAATCGGGCGCACTAAGTTTTTCTTATGATTAAATATGTCTTATTAGACGGCAGGATCAACGAGCATCCCATCAACAGCTCTGCACATCACATTAGTCTTGTAATAAATGCTGTTGCAATGCCGAAGTAAATCAATAATGAAAAAATATCGTTAATGGTTGTAATGAGCGGACCAGAGGCAACTGCAGGGTCTACCTTCAATTTATATAAAATTAATGGAATGATCGTACCAGCCAATGTCCCAATAATTAAGGTAATCAATAAGGAGCTGCCTACGACTAATCCTAGCGTCATATTTCCTCTCCATAAATAAGCGATCACCGCGATCATAAGGCCACATGTTACCCCGATAATAATGCCAACCCATAATTCACGGAGAATCAGCTTCAGTACTTGTTTGAAAGTCAAGTCTTCCGATACTAATCCACGAACAACCACTGCTAATGATTGTGTCCCGGTATTTCCCGTCATGCCGGCAATGAGAGGCATAAAAAATGCTAAGGCTACAACTGACTCTAATGTTTCTTCAAAACTACTAATAATACTGCCTGATATAAGTCCAATAAACAGTAATAAGATTAACCAAGGAAGCCTTTTATAAGCTGCGACAAAAGGTTTTGTGTTGAAACCGATCGCTTTACCGGAAGCTGATAATTTTTCAATGTCTTCATTCGCTTCCTGCAAAACAACATCGATGACGTCATCAACAGTAACCACACCAACTAATGTATTATCACTTTCAACAATAGGCAAGGATACGAAATCATAGCGGCTAATCAGTTTGGCAACCTCTTCCTGATCTGTATGTACATCCGCCTTTACCACTCTGCGATACATGACCTCTTTTACTTTATCTTGTAAATCAGCTAAAAGTAGATCTTTATACGAAACGACACCGACTAGCTTTTTATCTTCATCAATGACGTAGAGATAGTTCAAATATTCAGCTAACTCTGCAAAGTGTTTTAATTTATCAACGGCCTCACGAATGGTGTAATGCTGCGGAATCCACACATAGCGGTTGTTCATGAGTCTACCAGCTGTTTCAGGCGGATAATTCATCAGACCTTGGACAATTTTTGATTCTTCCTCTTGCATTTCCGATAACAATTCTTCTATCTTTTCCGGTTCTAAATCGGTAAGAAGAGAGGCTAAGTCATCATTTTGCATCAGGTCTAATACTTTGGAGGATTTTTCGATCCCTAATTTATAGATAACTTCTAACTGCTCTTCTTTATCCAGCTCCTGTAAAAGGTCTGTTAATTGTTCGATCGACAAATAGAGAAGAAACTTATTTCGATGTTTTATCGGAAGGTTGTGATATTGTTGTGCCATATCATATGGCTGTAGTTCATCGATCAATTCTTGGAATACTGCTTTCTTGCCATCTTTTATTTCTTGAATAATTGCCAATGAGATTTCATTTTCAGTCATGTTTAAGGACATTTTCAACCCTCCCTTTCCCATAGGATTCCACCGAGAATTACAGATATGTAAACAATTTGTTGATAGCAAGTTCGCACTTTTTCGAACAACTTAGCGGGATAAAAACCCTAAGGGAGTTTCACTTTATCCTTTCATCACTTTGACGTGGAATTTCCGATGACGCGGTCCATCGAATTCACAGAAATAAATTCCTTGCCATGTTCCCAAGACAAGCCGTCCATTGGAAACAACCATTGTTTGATTATGACCAACAGTGCTCACCTTCAAATGTGCAGCGGTATTTCCCTCCATATGTAAATCCTCCGGGTGTTCCCATGGATAAACTTCACGTAACCTACGCAAAAAGTCCGTTTTTACGTCTGGATCAGCATTTTCATTTACGGTAATTCCTGCTGTTGTATGCAAGGATGAAACAATTACAATACCATCTGAAACATTTTGCTCACGAAGGTATTGGGCAACCTCTGATGTAATATCAACCATTTGATCATGGTGACTCGTTTTTAAAGAAAACGTCTTTTCCATTATCATCATCCTTCCTAAAAAATATTGTGTTATAAATATTCTACTAAAAATTAATTATATGTTAAAATTTTCTGTAAATACAAGTATGGAAAGGATGTAGTAAAAATGGTTAAAGCAATACATACAAATAAAGCACCACAAGCGATTGGCCCTTATTCACAAGCGATTGATGCGGGAGACTTAGTCTTCGTTTCAGGACAAATCCCACTTAATCCGGAAACAATGGAAGTAGTAGAGGGGGATATTGCCACTCAGACCAATCAAGTAATGAAAAATTTAGCGGCAATTTTAACAGAAGCAGGCTTAACGTTTGCCAATGTTGTAAAGTTTACGATTTATATTACGAATATGGATGACTTCGCTACTATAAATGAAGCATATGCGAAATTTTTAGAGGAACCATATCCCGCAAGAGCTACTGTAGAGGTTAGCAAGTTACCTAAAGGTGTCGGTGTCGAAATGGATGTTATTGCAAAAAAATAAGCGAAATAAACTTCCAGTGCTCCTATTAGGCTGGGAGTTTTTTATTTCCAGTGAAAGAAACCGTGATACCAAGGTATTGTGAAGTGATGATAAGCGCCACTGGATAATAACCCAAGCTGCTAGGTCTGGCATATGTTGTCGAGTAGATTTTAGCGTAGGCCGCCCACTTCAACTCCTGTGGAAATTGTTTAACCTGAAGATCCACTTTTCCGAGTGGTTTTTGCTCAGTTATTCTTATAACACGTTGCTAAATCTTCTGTAATCCCTAACTACAAAGAAATTGTTTAGCTAACCCCTACAGAGGGAAAACACACTTTATAGGTTTAACCGCTTTCGTTTTAGGAAAAAGTATAGAAAAAGGCATAAATTTCTTTCCATAATTATAAAAATCTATCATAATATAAGAGTAAGTACTTTGGTGAAAAGGGGTAAATCTATGAAAAGAATAACATGGATGCTTATTGTAGTGACCTTCATTGGACTAGCTATCGCGCCTTTTGCTTTAGCAAGTGATGGCGATGATAATGTCATTGATGAGAAATATGGTAAACCGAAATTAGTGCTTGGTGAGGCTCTGTCAGATTCACAACAAGATACAGTCAGAAATTTATTGAATGCAACAAATCCTGATCAAGTAGATGAATACACTGTTACGGCTGAGGATCTTGTCAATTTTATCGGTGGAGATCCAAGTTCTAATATGTACTCCTCTGCCAAAATTACTCGAAAAGATGATGGCGGAGTAGTTGTTAATGTTGTTAATCCGGAAAACATTACAGAAGTAACGAATGAAATGTACGCTAATGCCCTATTAACAGCGGGCGTGGAAAATGCAGTGATTGAAGTAGCGTCACCACTAAAGGTTACAGGCCATTCAGCTTTAACTGGTATCTATAAGGCTTTTAATGTCGATGGTGAATCACTAGATCAAGACCGAATGGAAGTAGCAAATGAAGAATTAGATGTTGCTACAGATTTAGCAGAAGATGCAGGCATTGATAAAGAAAAAGTAAGTGAGCTTTTAAGTGAAATAAAACGAGAAATTTCGGAACAAAACCCAGCAACAAAAGAAGATGTCGAACGTATTGTCAGTGAGCAACTGGATCAATTAAACATTGAATTGAGTCCTGAAGACAGAGAGATGCTAACCAATCTTTTCGAGAAAATGCGTGACTTGAATATCGATTTTGGAAAAGTTACCGACCAACTGGAATCAATTGTTGGTGATTTGAAAGGTAAGTTAGATGAAGTTACTGGAGGCGATACGGAAGGATTTTGGCAGTCAGTCAAGGACTTCTTCCAAAACCTTCTCGACTCGATCAGAGGCCTATTCAATTAAATTTAGTGAAGATCAATAAAAACTAAACCGTCATTGTTTATTACGATGGCGGTTTAGTTCGTATGGAAAGAAGGTATTTACTGCGCATTTTTAATGTTTGATAAATTCAAAAAGAGTGAGCCCACTGAGCTCACTCTAATAAACCAAAGTTAGAAACTCTAAACCAATCGCTTACGAATAAATCCTGATATTTGATCAATAATGGTAACCGTAATAATAATCACTAACAGAATCATCCCTACTTCTTCCCAATTTCGATTCATATAGGCAAAGGTAATCAATGTACCAATACCACCGGCACCTACAATCCCTAAGACGGATGAAGCACGAACATCGATTTCGAATCGATAGATCGCGTAAGACATAAATTCAGGTAATACTTGTGGAAAGATCCCGTAAAATAAAATTTGAAATTTATTTGCACCACTAGCTTCCAAAGCTTCAATAACATTCATATCAATCGATTCAATAACTTCGGAATATAATTTTCCTAGCATCCCGGTTGAGCCAATGGCAATCGCCAATACACCTGCAAAAGGATTCGGTCCAACAGCTGCCACAAAAATAATCGCAAGCACAATTTCAGGAAAGGCACGGACACCACCTAAAATCCACATGCCGATATTATTAAGAAATTTGTTGCGCACCATATTCGACGCACATAAAAACGCAAGTGGTATGGCAATGATGGCTGCAGCTAAGGAACCGGTATAGGCGATAAACAATGTTTCGAACATCATCTCCATTATATTGCCGGTTTCTTCAACTGCTGGTTGGAAGAACTTAGGTATGATCCTGTCAAAGTTGTCTATTGTTCGTTCACTGAATATATTATCCCATCGTATTTCAATACTTGTAAATGTCCAAATATAAATCAGCGCAATGATGATAAAAATGAAAATCCGTTTAACTAATGTAAGCTTACTTTTAGGTTTTTCTGGAAGGGTCAACTGTTCTGCCATTATACGAGTCCCTCCCTTAACTTACCACTAATCATATCAATCACAACTACTACGGCAAATACAATAATAATAATGGTACTAACAGCCGGATAATTCATAAAATTGATCTGTGTGTTTAACAATTGCCCGATACCACCGGCACCAACCAATCCTAATACGAGTGAGGCACGGATGTTAATTTCAAAAACATATAGACTGAATGAAATGAATTGTGGCATTACTTGTGGCACAATCGCAAAACTAATCGTCTGTAACCCATTCCCACCCGATGCCCGAATTGCCTCAGTTGGGTTCATATCAATTGTTTCAATGACTTCACTCATCAGCTTTACTAGAATCCCGACTGCGAAAATAATTAAGGCAATAATCCCGGAAAAAGCACCGATACCAAACAATCCGACAAACACAACCGCTAAAATAATATCTGGAATGGTACGGATGATGTTTAAGATCAAGCGCATTCCTTGATAGATCCAGGAATTGGTTGTCACATTATTAGCAGTTAATAATGAGAAAGGTATACTGATAATAACTGCAACAGTAGTTGCAATAATAGCTATATGTATCGTTTCAAACAGTTTCGGCCAAACTTGGTTGACATAGCCCCAATCAGGAGGAAAGAAGTCACTAATTAACCCGAAAACATTCGGTATCTTTACAAAAAAGTGGACAATAAATGATTCCGTTTTGATCGAGCTAAGTAAATAAAAGCCAAGGACAACGATTAAAGAGATCGTAATGATCAACTTGGTTTTAAAAGGATATAACCCTCTTGGAACGAAGGAAGATTCTTTACTCATCCTCCACCCCTCCTCGACGGTCTTCATCTCGAATCGAACGACCATAGATTTCTTCAAATGTTTGTTCCGTTACTTCACTCGCTGGTCCATCAAAAACCACCTCACCAGCGCGCATACCAATAATTCGGTCGGCATATTCCATTGCCATATCAATGAAGTGAAGATTTACAATCGTAGTGATTTTATCTTCGCGATTAATCTGTTTTAAATATTTCATTACCTGATGAGAAGTTGGCGGGTCAAGGCTTGCTACCGGTTCATCTGCTAAAATTAACTTCGGTTGTTGTGTCAGTACACGAGCGATACTAACACGTTGTTGCTGTCCGCCACTTAATTCATCAGCACGGTTATATAATTTATCTTCTATGTTGACACGTTTCAAATTTTCATAAGCTAATAATTTATCTTCTTTAGAAAAAAGGTTCATAATACTTTTAAATGTACCTGTATAACCTAAGCGACCTGAAATAACATTTTTGATAACGGTCGATCGCTTAACAAGGTTATAGCTTTGGAAAATCATCCCGATTTTAGTACGGAGTTTTCGTAAACCTTTGCCTTTTGCTTTTAATATATCCTCATCATCTACTATTAAAGAACCACTAGTAGGTGTTACAAGTCGGTTAATACTACGGATAAAAGTAGATTTACCTGCACCGGAAAGACCGACAATAACAACAAATTCTCCTTCATTGATTTTTACATTTATATTTTTTAATCCTTCTGTCCCATTTGGATAGACAAGTGAGACACCATTAAACTCAATCATGGTCTAGCCCCTTTCCTTCATATCGAAACAGGAGAGAGCAAGCTCTCTCCTGTTCAACTTGTCTTATTCATCTAAGCTAATATCGTCACCGAATTTCTCGTAAGTACTGCGGACAACATCATATTCGCTGTCTTCTGCTTCAATGATTGCATCCCAGCTGTACACTTCATTCATGATTTGAATCATATCCTCATCTTCGTTAAATGAAAGAAAAGAATCTTTAATCGTTTGTACAAGCTCATCACTTAATTCTTTCGTTACGGAAATAGTATCGTTAGGAATTTCGTCTGTGTACCCAAGTACTCTTGTTTTTTCCATGATATCCGGATATTCTTCTTCTAAATTGGTACGAACATCATCGAATGTTGTTGCTACATCTGCATTTCCTTGGTAAACTTCAATCGCTGAGTTGTCGTGTCCACCAGTTTGATATGCTTCAGCGAAAAATTCTGTTTGTGGATCATCTACACCAAACTCATCCATAATTTGTGCTGCTGGGAATAAGTATCCACTCGTAGATGTTGGGTCACCATAAGCCCAAACGGCACCTTCTAAATCAGCTAATTCTTCGTAATCAGAGTCAGCGCTGACAAGATATTGTGCTACATATGTTCCGCTGCCATAACGTTCAGATTTTAAGAGAACTTCCACACCATGTTTTTCATTCGCTAATACATAAGCAAAGGCAGGAATAAATCCGATTTGAACTTCATTTGTTCCCATTGCTTCTACTAAAGCAGTATAGTTTGTCATAACTTTTCCTTCGACAGGAATGCCTAGTTCTTCAGAAAGCCTGTCCGCTAAAGGTGCAACGGTATCTGCAATAGTGTCAGAATCTTGAGATGGCACAAACCCCATAATAAGCTCATCTGGAGTGTCACCTTCTTCACTAGCTTCTGCTTCATTTCCTTCCGTTTCTTCTGCATCCTCGTTCGAATTCTCTTCTGTGTTCTCACTGTCTTCATCGCTGCTTCCACTTGTATCATCACTAGACCCACAAGCAGAGATGACAAACATTGTTAACAATGCAACTAACAATAAAAGCCATTTTTTCATCTCTAATTCCCCCTTAAAAATCTTAGTATTACAAGAATATTGTCTATGGATTAACCAATAAAATCTAATATAGTGGTAAAAAAACTGACAGTATCTTTGTATTCCATAGTATTTCTTGCAATGTCATTATCTATCGAAAGCTGTAAAAAATCTATATGATTTACCGAAATATAACAATTTTATTGATGGCTTTACAAAATTTACACTTTCTTAATCAGTATCAATGGAGGAAGCGCTTTATCTTCGTTATAATATAGAAATAGAGAGATAATGGAGGAAAACGATGAAAATTATTTTCAAATATGCTGATACATATAGAAAAGCAATGATTCTAGCACTATTCCTAATGGTCGTAGAGTTAATCGTAGAACTTGTGCAGCCGATTATTATGGCAAAAATAATTGATGAAGGCATTATTGCTGAAGATATGTCTATTATTTATTTTTATGGAGCTATTCTATTGGCAATGACCTTATTAGCATTTGCAGCCGGTATTACAAGCTCTTTCTTTGCGGCAGAAGTGAGTCAAGGTGTAGGACATGATATGCGGAATGATATGTTTCGTAATATTCAAATGTTTTCTGCGATGAAGATACAGCAATTCGCCACATCAACTTTATTGACTAGAATGACGAATGACGTGATACAAGTCCAAAATTTATTATTCGCCTTTATGCGGATTATGTTGCGCGCACCTTTGTTTATCATCTTTGGAATTGTGATGTCCTTTACACTAAACATACCTTTAGCTTTGATTTTACTAGCTACAATTCCGGTCTTATTTGTAGTTATGTTTTGGTTGATGATAAAAGGAATGCGGTTGTTTCGACATGTTCAGGAACGAATTGATCAAATTAATAATGTAATCCGGGAAAACTTGTTGGCAATCAAACTAGTGAAAGCTTTTCATCGTCTGACATTTGAAAATAATCGATTCTCAAAAGTGAATAAAAGTCTGAAGGATAAAAATAGACAAGCGTTATGGGTAATGGAAGTTGTCATGCCGATTGTCATGCTCATTATGAATATCGCAATAATCGGCTTGTTATGGTTTGGTTTTATACAACTTGAAACCGGGTCTGCTAGAGCTGGTGAAGTAGTAGGGGTAATTAACTATGCCACAAGAATGCTGGCTTCCTTTGGTGTATTCTCCTTTTTACTTATGAACCTGTCAAGAGGTCGAGCTTCCGCAAAACGCATTGATGATATTCTTGGACAGACTGCAGATGATGAGGTTACCGAACAGCAAGAAAGAGCTCGTATTAAAGGGGAAATTAGCTTTGAACATGTTTCCTTTACCTATCCCAATACAAGTCAGGAAATACTACGGAATATTCATTTTCATGTTAAGTCAGGAGAGAAGGTAGGTATTTTAGGTGAAACTGGATCAGGAAAGACAACATTATTACATCTAGTTCCATATCTGTATCATCCTTCAGCAGGGACCATTTATCTGGATGGTCAACCGATCGAACAATTAGGCAATCAAGTAAGATACGATATAACATTGGTTCCTCAGGAAGGGTTTCTATTTTCAGGGACGATTCTCGATAATATCACATGGGGAAATGAACACCTCACGCAAGAACAAGCCGAAAAAGTAGCGAAAGAAGCCCAACTTCATGACTTTATCATGACTTTGCCTAATACTTATCAGACACTGATTGGTCAACGAGGTGTAAATCTGTCAGGAGGTCAAAAACAAAGGTTATCGATTGCTAGGGCACTAGCAGATACCCCACGTGTATTACTGCTTGATGATAGTACAAGTGCACTAGATGCCACAACAGAATCACGTGTTTTAGAGGCGATTAGAAAGAGACGATGTACTACGTTTATCGTTTCGCAAAAAATCAGCTCTGTAAAAGATGCTGATCAGATTATTTTGTTAGAAAAAGGAAGTATTGCCGGACTAGGAACACATCAGCAATTACTACAAACGAATGCTTTGTATCAAACTATGTGGCGTACGCAGCGAAGGGAAGGGGTGACATTGGATGGCTAACAAAAAGATAGAAGTTCAGCCCCCCTCAAGGCATCACCCAATGGTAGGAAAAAAACCAAAAGTAAAAAACTTGCGTGCAACTTTGTCACGAATTTGGAGCTATATGAAAGTGGATAAGCTGCTGTTTTGGCTTGTTTTAGTAATGGTGTTTTTAGGCGCTGTATTGTCCTTGCTAGGTCCATATTTGATTGGAGTGGCAGTAGATGTAATGACAGGTGCAGCATTCGTTCTGTCATTTGAAATGCTGCTTATTCTGCTAGCACTAATATTTGTTTTGCAATCTGTAGCATTGGCATTACAAAATTATTGGATGATTGACATTTCACAAAATACCGTTTTTGCAATGCGGAAAGATCTTTTTGAGCATGTACTACGTTTGCCAATCATGCAATTTCAAGAGTCCCAAAGTGGGGATTTGATGAGTCGGCTGACAAATGATATTGAAAATGTCAGCAGAACACTAAATACAGCTGTTATCCAAGTGACGACAAGCCTATTAACACTTGTTGGTACATTAATTGTAATGCTTTTACTTAGTCCCTTACTGACATTGATGACCGTAACGATCGTTCCATTGATGTATCTTGGGATGAAATGGATTACGAATAGAACGGGTTATTATTTTAAGGAACAACAGCGTGAACTTGGTGAAATGACTGGTTTTTTAGAAGAAACTTTTTCAGGTCATTCGATGGTAAAACTATTTCACCAAGAGCACCGTGTAATTGAGCAGTATCGAAAACATAATGAACAATTAAGAAAAGTAGGGTATTGGGCTCAAGTCTATTCTGGATTCATTCCGAAGTTAATGAATGGCTTAAATAATTTTGCTTTTGCCATTATCGTCGGAGTTGGTGGCTGGATAGTCCTTGCTACCAATTCCACTGCTATTACAATTGGGATTATCGTAACATTTACGACATATGCACGCCAATTTACTCGTCCGTTGAATGATTTAGCCAATCAATTTAATACGATTCTGTCTGCAGTTGCAGGTGCCGAGCGAGCATTTGAAGTAATCGATCAGGAGCAGGAAGAAACAAACCAAAAAAAGCAAGATATTGACAGGGTAAAAGGAGATGTGGTCTTTCGTGATGTTTCATTTTCTTACCATACAGATGAACATGTTCTGCACGATATTTCCTTTCATGTAAAGCCAGGTCAAACGGTAGCATTAGTTGGCCCCACAGGAGCGGGAAAAACAACGATCATTTCCTTGTTGGCCAGATTTTTTGAAGAACAAGCGGGAGATATTTTATTAGATGGTTATTCGATGAAGAATCTAACCAATAAAAGTATTCGAAGTCAATTAGGTATGGTGTTACAGGATTCTTATTTATTTGATACGACGATTAGAGAAAATATTAGGTACGGAAAGTTAAATGCTACGGATCAGGAAGTGGAAGAAGCTGCGAAAATGGCAAATGCTCATACTTTTATTGAACAATTGCCAAAGCAATATGATACGGTGCTTGAAGGCAATGGACAAGGAATAAGCCAGGGTCAACGGCAACTAATTGTAATTGCAAGAGCAATATTGGCTAACCCGTCGATTTTAATTTTAGATGAGGCGACAAGTAGCATTGATACGATAACCGAATTAAAAATAACAGATGCATTAGAAACATTAATGGAAGGGAAAACTAGTTTTGTGATTGCGCATCGCTTGAATACGATCGAGAAGGCTGATATGATACTTGTTCTAAAGGAAGGAAAAATAATTGAAAAAGGTACCCATTCATCATTAATGAAAGAAAAAGGTTTTTATGCTAATCTAGTCACAACACAAACTGTTTATGATTGATACAAGTTTAGTTGGAATATAATAAAGTGAGACTTCCATCAGTGGGTGGTTTTAACCCACTGATGGATAGCGAAACTTATCAGGGTGTTAGCGTCCATAAAAGCATGAAGTGAGGTGTCTTACGGACGCGATAAAAAAGATGACAAAATCAACGTCACGGAGGTGGAATCAGTGGCAGCAGACGAGCGAGAAGATCAAGAATGGCAACAGGAAAAGCAAAGAGTAACAGATGTAGTGGAAGAAATTGATAAGAAAATCACAACCTTACAATCGAGAGTCAAAGGTTTAAAAGAAGATGTCATTGATATCAGACGTGATTTTTGGGAAGACGTAACAGTTAATATAGAAGAAATGGACGATAAAATTGAAACAGAAGCGAGTATTAAGCAGCAAGCTGAATTTCTCTCAGAACGTGAAAGAAGCCATGGACAGGTAAGTGAACGTTTAGACATCCTGCACCGATTAAAGGATAAACCTTATTTTGGACGGATTGACTTTCAAGAAGATGGGCAAACCGACGAACAGTCCATTTATATAGGTTTGGCTTCTGTGATGGATGAAGCGGAAGAGAATTTTCTAGTATATGACTGGAGAGCACCTATTTCGAGCATGTACTATGATTATCCACCAGGTCCGGCAAGTTATGACACCGTTCAAGGAAATATTTCCGGGGAAATAACGATAAAACGACAATATATGATTCGTAATGGCGAACTACAGGGAATGTTCGACACGGGGCTGACAATTGGTGATCATTTACTACAATCTGTACTAGGAAATCAGGCAAGCACAAAAATGAAAAGTATTGTCTCAACCATTCAAAAAGAACAGAACCAAATTATCCGGAATGAAAAAGCAAGAGTGCTAATTGTGCAAGGTGTTGCTGGTAGTGGTAAAACGTCAGCAGCATTACAGCGTGTAGCCTATTTATTGTATCGTTATCGCGAAACATTAACGTCAGAGCAAATTGTACTATTTTCACCAAATCCATTATTCAACAGCTATGTAGCAACCGTACTGCCGGAGCTTGGTGAAGATAATATGCAGCAGATGACCTTTTATCAATATTTACACCGTCAATTAGATGATAGCTTTCAATTGGAAACACCTTTCGAACAAATGGAATATTATCTGCAAAAAAGAGCAGAAAATTACGAGGCAAGAGTTGAAGCTATGCATTACAAAGCAAGTTTAGACTATAAAGAGCTAATTGATCGCTTTTTAGACCGATTGGCTAATCAAGGACTTGTTTTTCGTAATATCACATTTAGAGGGCAAACCGTCATTCCAAAACAAATGGTTGAAAAATACTTTTATCAAACAGAAAGTTCTTTAGCCATACCAGAACGTTTAGAAAAAGTAGCCAATTGGATTCTGTACCAATTGAAAAAGCTGGAGAAGATTGAACGAGAAAAAGATTGGGTATTAGAGGAAAGTGAACTATTGGAAAAGGCTGATTATGTCGATGTTCATCAAACATTACAAGAAGAAAACCGATTTTCAGAAGATACATTTGATGATTATGACCGTGAAGAGGAAATGTTACGCAAACGAGTAGTTGCTTGGCGATTACGTCCACTACGAAAAAAAGTAAAGCAACTTGCGTTTGTTGATCCGCTTAAATCGTTTCGTCAGTTGTTTACAAGCAAAGGGCGAATTGCAGATAAAGAAGTTACACTTCCAAATCAGTGGCAGGAAATATGTAGAATTACGGAAGACTATTTAAAACACAGATATTTAACATGGGAAGATGCACCTGCTTATATTTATTTTGAAAAAAGCTTGTTAGGATTTGATGCGCAGCGTGCGATTCAACACTTGTTTATCGATGAAGCGCAGGACTATACACCGTTTCAGTTTGCATTGATGAAGAAGATGTTCCCGGTTAGTCGCATGACTTTGTTAGGTGATATAAATCAAGCGATTTATGCGCATGCATTAAGAGAAGAGACTTTGTTATCCGAGAAATGGCAGGAAAAACATGAAAGAATCGTATTGACGAGAAGCTATCGTTCGACAGCACCGATTGTTGAATTCACTAAATCATTTATGCCAAATGGTGATCTAATTGAACCGTTTGAACGTGATGGAGAGACACCGGTCGTGATGGAATTGGAGCAACGTGATGTTTTAATTGAGAAAGTGCTCGATCAAATAAACGAATATGAACAAGAAGGCCATGAAACCATTGCATTAATCGGAAAAACGATGCAAGAATGTGTGGACATATATGAGCGATTAAAAAATCGTATCGACCTTCATTTAATGACACAGGAAGCACACATTTTTGAAAAAGGTATTGTCGTCATTCCTGCCTACTTGGCTAAAGGAATTGAATTCGATGCGGTTATCATTGCCGATGCATCTAATAACAATTTTTATGATGAATTAGAACGAAACTTATTTTATACAGCTTGTACGCGAGCGATGCACCAACTAGCTTTATTTACAATCGGCAAGCCCACTCACTTTATCGAAAATATCCCTAAACAGAAATATCGCCATTATAAAGTCCATCAAATTTGGGACAAAGGGACAGGGTGAACCACGAGAAATTCACCCTGTTCTATTCTTGTAAGTAAAGAAAGTATAAAATAAGTGTAATAACTGTGTTAAACGAAGCAGTTATTTTGAAATGTTTGATGTATATTTGCAAAGCTCCGACTAATTACTTTGTTTTCCGTGGGCACGGCCTCAACTAACTTTGCAAAAAAATCACTTTCCAAAGTGGATTTTCGGCTCGAGCTATTCCCACAGGAGTCACCGTAATTAGTCTCAGCTATGAGAGATGCAACAACTATTGTGATAAGTAATAGGTTGACTTTTTTACAATGGACAAAGTGAAAATCGCTATCCGTGAGTATAAAAGTAGTTGTGTTACTTCATGCTAGTTTTGAAGAGCAGCACTTAACGAAGGCCGCCCGCTTTCACTCCAGTGGGAATTGTTTGGCCTGAAGATCCACTTTTTTGAGCGGGCTTTGCTCAAAAAAGTTAGCTGAAGGGCAAACCCCACGGAAAGGGAAGTGGGCAGCCGGAGTGGTGGTCAAGCTGTCCAAATATTTCATCATTACTACCTTAGTAATAATGGTCCGGCGGGATTTGCCGGTTTTTCTTATGAGCACAACATTTTTCATTTTTTGTAGATTGTGGCAAGATATTATAGACAATGAACAAAGGAGGAATTTGAGATGGTAAATAGTTTGCAAGCAACTACTACACTACATAATGGTGTAAAGATGCCATGGTTTGGTCTAGGTGTTTTCTTAGTGGAAGAAGGAGAAGAAGTTTATAATTCTGTTAAGTGGGCACTAGAACACGGCTATAAAAGTATTGATACGGCAGCCGTTTATGGTAATGAAGAAGGTGTAGGAAAAGCAATCAAAGATTCTGGTATTCCTCGTGAAGAATTATTTATTACTTCTAAGCTTTGGAATGGAGATCAAGGTTACGAAGAAACTCTTCAAGCTTTCGAAACAAGTTTAAATAAATTGGGACTGGAATATTTAGATTTATATTTAATTCATTGGCCAGTTCCAGAACTAAATAAATATAAAGAGTCCTGGAAGGCGATGGAGAAATTATATAACGATGGAAAAATCCGCGCGATCGGTGTAAGTAACTTTAAGGAGCACCATTTAGAAGATTTGATCAGTGAAGCTCAAGTAGCACCAATGGTAAACCAAGTTGAATATCATCCACATTTACAACAACGTAGTTTACATGAATTCTGTAAACAACATAATATTCAGCTAGAGGCGTGGTCTCCACTGAAACAAGGGAAAATATTAGATGATCCAACATTAACAGATATTGCGAAACGTCATGGTAAATCAACAGCTCAAGTTATTTTGCGGTGGGATCTACAACAAGAGGTTGTGACTATTCCGAAATCAGTAAAACAACATCGTATTCAAGATAATGCAGATGTATTTGATTTTGAATTAACAGAAGAGGAAATGAAATTAATTCAAGATATGAATAAAGAAGAGCGTGTCGGTCCAGACCCGGACGAATTTAATAAGCGATAATTTTTAAAATAAGAACCCGTTTCTAAATGAAGTGGGTTCTTGTTTAATGAGGACGAGAGAACTTACTCTTCTATTTTTTAAAATGCAATGGTTGATCAACGTTTTTTGATTATAAAGAAGCAGTGTTTCGCAATAAAGAAGCAATGTTTCGCAATAAACAAGTCCCATTTCGCAATAAACAACTGCATAATAAAAAAGCTATCTCTTTAAAAGAGGTACGGGACTATCACAGGCTAACTTCTTACGCGGAAAACCTCTTATTCTAATTGTTAGATTCACTCTTGTTTTAAGCGGACGCTTTGCGCTTTTCTTATCGGACACTTGCAATTTTAGTCGAACATGATGTATCGTAAATAACAGATAGATAAACATCTAGGAGGATGCAAGATGGCATTTGTAATAACAGAACCATGTGAAACAGAAAAATCTGGCGAATGTACAACAGTGTGTCCGGTAGACTGTATTGTTGAAGGACCAGATCAATTTTATATAGATCCAGATATTTGTATCGATTGTGGAGCATGTAAAGCAGTATGTCCGGTAGATGCAATTGAAGAGGAGTATGATCTTACTCCAGATCAAGAATTATATTTAGAAAAAGCAGAAGCCTTTTTTGCAAAAGATTAAAGAAAGCGACCATTTTGGAAGTGGTCGCTTTCTTTTTTCTAATGGATCGACCTTATAAGTAACGAATCTTAAAGCTCGGTTAACCATTTTCACTTTTGCTTACTTACTCGAAACGGGTTGTTGCATCAAAGTAGTATGTTTTATTTTAGATAAAATCAAGAGACCGATAATAGCTCCTGTTACACTGCTAACAAGGAATCCTGGTAAAAATGCTAGAGCGCCAACTGAACTTCCCATCAATAATTTGGCAAATGGAACAGATAGTAAAGCACCTATCACACCAGTACCGATTATTTCTCCTAATCCTGCCATGACTCTTTTTCTCGTCCATCGATATAAATAACCAGCAAGTAATGCTCCAATCATACCACCTGGAAATGCAAGCAAAGTTCCTATTCCTAATAAATTACGTAAAAGCCCGATAGTAACAGCTATGATAACAGCGGGAACAGGACCAAGAGTTACAGCTGCCATCACATTAACGGCATGTTGTACAGGATATGCTTTGGCAATTCCGGTTGGAAACCATAAAAATTGGGAACCTAATGTACCGATCGCAATAAAAACAGCCATAGTGGTTAATAATAACGTACGATTCATGCAAATCCTCCTATAAAAATAGAAAGTGCATCACTAAGTAAAAAAACCAGATTCCTAATCAGAACCTGGCTATACCATGCAAATAGTTTAGCTACTTCCCTCCGCTGGTATAAACCAGATCAGGTTCTTAGAGTTAAAAAGCTGTAAATGCTTTTTTCTCAGCTTGTACAAAACAAGCACCCCTAGTAGTGATAACACTTATGTAATTACCAAGATTGTAGCAAAAAAAAGCTAATTGTCAAGATGTCATTACTTTGAAATCGAGATAGTAAAAGGTTTATAATGATTTTAACAATAATGAAGGAGGCATCTTATGGAACTTAAAGGAATTCACCATGTGTCAGCTATTACAGCTAGTGCTAAAGACAATTATCATTTTTATACAGATGTTTTAGGATTGCGCTTAGTTAAAAAAACAGTAAATCAGGATGATCCAAGTATGTATCATTTATTTTACGCAGATGAAATCGGACGACCTGGAACAGATTTAACCTTTTTTGAAATAACGAATGCGGGTCATACGTATCCAGGTAATAATAGTATATCTTATACTTCTTTAAGGGTTACTAGTGATGAGGCGTTACATTACTGGGAAGATCGCTTGGACGATAATGATGTTGTCCACGACGGAATTGGAGAAAAATTCGGGCGTAAAATATTACCTTTTCAAGATCATGAAGGACAGCGTCTTGTTCTCGTATCTGACGAAAATAACAAAGGGGTAGCAGCAGGTAAACCATGGGATAAAAGTTCAGTACCAAAGGAATATGGTATTACGGGATTGGGACCTGTTCGATTTACTGTCCCAGATTTAGCACCAACTAAAAGAATTTTATCAGGGGTACTTGGATTCCGTGATGCAGGGTCCTACACTAGTTCTGATGACCAAGCAAACATACAAGTGTTTGAAACAGGCGAAGGTGGTACAGGTGCAGAAGTGCATATCGAAGTTCGCCCGGAATTACAAAAGGAGCGTCCTGGAAGGGGGAGTGTACATCATGTCGCATTTCGTGTAGCCGATTATCAAGAACTTGAACACTGGCATAAGAGAATTACTAAGGAACGATTGCCAAACTCAGGGCTTGTCGATCGATATTATTTTCAATCGTTATATTTTCGTGAACCTAATGGTATATTGATTGAACTAGCGACAGATGGGCCAGGATTTGATACAGATGAAAAAGTTGAACACCTAGGGGAAAGCATTGCCCTGCCACCATTTCTGGAAGATAAGCGCGACGAAATCGAAGCCAATCTTCTTCCTTTAGAAACAAAAATAGATAAGTGAGTCTAAGCTCATTCATCGGTATTAGTCGATGGTGAGCTTATAGCTCATGTGCTATACTAGTTATCGGCTAGTTTAAAGGGGGACCGTAACATGACATTTTCACCAAAAGCAATTTGTTTAGATATGGATGGCACATTGCTGAATAATTACAATCAATTAACGGAAAACACACTCGACATTATTCAAAAGATAAGAAAAACAGGAATACGAGTGTTTATCGTGACAGGTCGTTCTTATAATGAAGTGTTTGACTCTGCACCATCTGACTTAGAATTGGACGGCTTTGTTACAGCAAATGGTATGATTACATATGTTGCTGGAGAAAAACTGTTAGAACATAGCTTATCCACAGAACTTGTGGATAAAGTTATAGAATCTGCAAGAACTCACCGTATTTATTATGAGGTACATCCCAATGACGGGGAGCGACTTTCCTTAAAAGCGGATCGAGGATATATGGAGTCCATGATCAGCGGAGACAAGCCTGATGAAGTAGGAATCAATGAATGGCTGGAAAGAGAAGCCGCAATCGAGCAGGATATTCATTGGCATGACCATTTACCAGAACAGAAGTATGCGAAAATGTACTGCTTTACAAAAGACCATGAAAAAATGAAAGTATGGATTGAAGAGCTGAAGAAGATGAAAAGTGAAACGAATTTTACCACTTCATCCTCTTCTCATCATAACGTAGAAGTAATGGTAGAAGGGGTAAACAAAGCAACCGGAATTGAAGCATTGTTGGAACATTATCAGCTCAGCCCGGAAGATGCCATGGCTATCGGGGATAGTAATAACGATATCCCAATGATGAAATATGTAGGTTATCCGGTGGCCATGTTCAATGCGACCGATCAAATTAAATCGTTAGTAAAGGAAATCACAGAGTTTACAAACGATAAAGAAGGCGTTTATTACTTTTTAAAAGACTACTTCCAACACAAGCTATAATCAGCTTGTGTTTTTCATTGCAAAAACGTGTGCTTCCAAGTAAATATGGGTTGGGTGCGGACATTTGTTCCGCTATTCATCGAAAATAGTGCTAATAGGGCCGAAATGAGCCAAATAAGGGATTCAATGTCCGCTCAATAAATTCGTATTAATAACTGCATAAGACTAGAAGTCTCTTATTTTTTGTTTGTATTTGTTTTGTTCTGTGATAAAATGGTAAACAAATACAAGTAAAAATAAACAATAATTGAATACGGTTACACTAAAGGAGGATATGAATGGCACGTTATATGTTTATCATGGAGTGTAAGGAAGGTTCACAAGAGGAATATAAGAAAAGACATCAAGCTGTACACCCAGAATTATTGGAAGCATTGAAAGAAGTAGGCATTAGCAATTATAGTATATTCATGGATGGTACGAAGTTGTATGCTTACATGGAAGTGGATGATTACCACCGTGCAATGAAAGAGTTGGAAACCAATCCAGCCAATCGAAAATGGCAAGCATTTATGAGCGATATATTGGCAATGGATGAAAAAGGGGATCCTAAAATGTATTTAATTGATCAAGAAGTCTTCCATCTTGACTAATCAGTTGAATTTCAAGCAAGATTTCCCTATAGTCAATAATAGACATGTTTGAAGAACGAGAAGGTAGGAGAATTAGATGTTAGTTGCAGAAAGACATCAGCGAATCGTAGAAGTCGTTAATCAGAAGAAGAGTATTAGAGTTTCTGAACTCGCCAATCTTTTTTCCGTGACGGATGAAACGATTCGTCGAGACTTAGAAAAATTAGAAAAAGAAAAGAAATTAGCCCGGAGTCACGGAGGAGCAGTCAGCATTGCAGCTTCTCAGGATGGACCGGAAATACCTTTTCAAGAACGAGAAGTAATGTATGTAGAAGAGAAAAAAGAGATTGCTCAGGAAGCGGTAAAACATATTGTTGAAACCGATAAAATCCTGCTAGATGCCAGTACGACAGCCTGGTATGTTGCGAAAAACTTACCCAATATACCGGTTACTGTTCTAACGAATTCTGTTAATGTTGTGTTGGAATTAAGTAAAAAAAGTAAGGTTACGGTAATTTCAACTGGAGGCACGTTACTTGCCAGGTCCCTTTCTTATGTTGGTCCTTTAGCAGAACGTTCACTTGATTTATATCATGTTAATAAAGCATTTTTATCCTGTAAAGGAATTCACTTCGAAAGAGGAATTAGCGAATCAAATGAACAACAAGCGCGAGTCAAGCAAAAAATGATTGAAATAGCAGACACTACATATATTTTGGCTGATCATCATAAATTTCATTTTCAGGCGTTTGCACACGTTTCTCCTTTAACAAAGGTAGAGCGGATAATTACAGATAGTAATTCTTCAGATCAGAATATAGATAGTCTACAGGAAATTGGCTTAGAAGTTATAAAAGCACTTCGTTAATGGTATGATTAACGAAGTGCTTTTATATTTGCAGAATGACAAATATATACAACATAAATATTATAGGAAATAGGACATTTATCCTGTCCCTAAGTACCGTTTCATAGTATAATGGTTAAACAAAGTCTAGTGATTTTTTGATGGAGTGGATAGTATGTGGAGTTATTTAAAGAAGTGGAATACGCTGCGCAATCAGTTATTGGTAGTTTATTTGGTTGTGATGTTTATTGTGCTATTTATTGTAAGTACGATTACGTATGTATTAGTGGAAGGTTTATTGCAAAGTAATGCAGAAGAGCAAATAAGACAAACTGCCATGGAATCATCTGGTAGATATGACTCATTGTTTGAACAATTAAATATGGTAACCAAACAGGTGTTAACCAATGAAGAGCTGCAGGGAATTTTGTTACAGGAGTCTGAAGGCGATATCACTTCTTTTAATGACAGGCAATCTTTAATGAGCACAATCAATTTAATTCAAGCAAACGCAGATGGTATTTACTCGATTGAAATATATAATAACGATTTTCAACGTATTATCCCGATTGATTCAACTTTATTACTAGACCGTATTGATCCTCAAGGGATTATTCGAGCCAATGAAGCGGGTGGCAAATTAATATGGATGGGGGAAGATCCATTAGATTATAATTATTTCTTAGTAGGTAGAAAAATTAATTTAATGGATGACGATTTTGACAATGGTGGCTATATCATAGCAAGAGTGAACCGAAACTATTTTCAACTAAATGCTAATCAGCAAGAAGGTGAATCGAATGACTATTCGATTTTAGTTGATAACCAAAATAATCCTATTGTGACGAATTACGATGGAACCGCTTTAGATGAAATTATGGAGACGGAAGACGAAACGATCATAATTGATGATCAAGAATATATGTTAGTGAAGGATACATCAGATGTAACAGGATGGTCGATGCATATATTGACACCTGTTAATCAATTGACGGCAGGAATTTCCACGGTACAAGCAGGAATTTTGATTGCTGGATTCATTGGGTTATTCATTTTCTTTATTTTCTCATTCTTTTTATCAACTTTTATTACCCGGCCTATTACAAGGCTGACAAAGACAATGAGACAAGCTGGTGAGGGAGTATTAGCTCAAAACCCTGTGATGAACTCTACCAACGAAATTAATGAGTTAAATCAAACATATAACCAGCTGGCAGAGGAAACTAACTATTTAGTTCAAATGGTGTATGAAAAAGAAATCATTAAAAACAGAACCGAATTAAAAGCATTACAAGCCCAAATTCATCCACACTTTCTGTTTAACACTTTGGATGCACTGTATTGGTCGTTGGATGAAAAGGAAGAAGAGGATCTGGCGAATGTTGTGCTCGCGATGTCAGAGTTATTCCGTTATACGATTACGAAGGAAAACGAGGATGAATGGGTAACGGTTAAAGAAGAATTGGATCATATTGAACGTTATATGAAGATTATGCGTATGCGATTTGGCGAACGATTGAACTGGGAAAAAGATGTTGAATTTAATTGGTTAGATGTCAAAATTCCGAAGTTAATGATACAACCATTAGTAGAAAATGCAATATTACATGGTGCTGGAAACGTAGTGGGGAAAAGTCAAATTACTGTTCGTATAGAAAAAGTACCAGATAAACAACGAATACGAATCGCAGTAAGTGATAATGGACCAGGTATGAGTAAAGAAAAAGTAGCGCAAGTAAAGAAACAAATGGATGGTGGCATTAGACAACAAAAACAACAAAGTATGGCACTGCAAAATGTACAGCAACGCTTACGTATGTTTTATGAAGCCGGTGAGAGTCGGGATATTATCATTCTAAGTGAAGAAGGTAAAGGAACGATGGTAAGTTTTGAAATTCCAGTATAGGGAGGTTAGTAATATGGAAAACAAGGTGATTCTTGTTGTTGATGACGAACCGAGGAGTCGCCAAGGGATCAAAAAGACAATTGAAAGAGGGTCTCAACAATATGAAGTGATCACGGCGGCAAATGCAGAAGAAGCGATAGAACGGATTGATCATGAAAAGATTCATGTTCTCATTACTGATATTAGGATGCCTGAAGTTTCGGGATTAGAATTACTAAAAAAGCTGAAGGAAAAGGCAAAAGACCCTGTCGTCATTGTTATTTCTGCTTATTCGGAATTTGAATATGCACATGAAGCACTGGAGTTAGGTGTTGTGAATTATTTGCTTAAGCCAATTGCTAAAGAAAAACTAATGGAAGCAATTGAAAAAGCAATTGAAATCGAAAAACAAAGAGAAAAAACAGGTATGTTCAATAAAATAGTCGATGATAAATTATTAGAGATGCAACAGTTAAGTAAGTATAATCGGGCCGTGAAAGGAGCGATGGATTACATAGATCAGCATTATGACGAGGAACTGACACTGAAAGAAGTCGCAAAACAAGTCCATTTAAATGCAAGCTATCTGAGTGCTTTATTCAAGGAAGAATTGCAGGTGACATTTAGTGAATATGTTACGAGAAAACGAATCCAGGAGGCTAAAAAGCTGCTACTATCGACAGATTTGACGATAGCAGAAATAGCTGAAAAGAGTGGTTACCAGACATCAAAGTATTTTATCAAGCTCTTTAAGCAATTTGAGAATATGACGCCAAATACATTCAGAAAACAAAATGAAAACGATTCCTAAAATAAGTGGTATTTTACCTAATCACTGTTACCTTACGGACGAAGCCCCACGGTGCTACACTATAACTGTACTAAAAAAACTTATATATATAGGGGGTTTCACAAATGAAAAATGCGTGGCATAAAGTATTATTTTCATTTGCTTTAGTTTTAATGTTTGCGCTTGCAGCATGCGGTGGAAATGAAGAAGAGTCAGAAGAGAACGCAGCTTCGGGTGAAAATGAAAGCGATTCAGATAAGACGATTGAGTTTATGCACTTATGGCCTGAAGGAAGCTCAAAACAACACCATGAAATTGTTAATAGTATTATCGACGAATTCGAATCAGATCATCCAGACGTAACAGTAGATGTTGAGATTCTTGGTAACGAACAATATAAGGAAAAATTAAAAGTATTATCTACTTCTAATGAGTTACCTGACGTAGGAATGACATGGGCAGCAGGATTCTTGGATCCATATGTAAGCGGTAATATGTTTGCGCCGCTTGACGATATTATAGAAGGGCCACTTAAAGACAAATTTGTTGCTGGTACAGCAGAAGCGTACGCAATTGACGATGTAACATATGGTTTACCTTTAGAGTTAAACATTACACCACTCTACTATAATCAAAGAATTTTTGATGAAAATGGTGTAGAAGTACCCGAAACATTTGAAGAATTAAAGGAAGCGATCCAAACATTAGCTGATAATGGTGTTACACCCGTTGCATTAGGTAACAAAGATCGCTGGACAGGTTCTATGTGGTACATGTATTTAGCAGACCGTATTGGTGGGCCAGAAGCATTAAACAATGCCATTGACAGAACAGGAAGTTTTGAAGATCCAGCACTAATTAAAGCTGCTGAAGAAATTCAAGAGCTTGTTGATATGGGAGCATTTATCAATGGCTTTAACGGATTAGGTAATGATGAAGCGAAAGGTTACTTCATTAACGAACAAGCAGCAATGTATTTAATGGCTACATGGGATCTGCCAGAATGGACAACAAACGAAGACAATCCACAAGAATTTAGAGGTTCTGTTGAATATACAAAATTCCCAACTGTTGAAGGTGGAGAAGGAGATATTAACAGCTATGTAGGTGGACCTGGTGTTGGTTTATTCGTAGCAGAGAATTCAGATGTTAAAGAAGAAGCAAAAGAATTTGTAACGTTCTTTGTAGAGAAATGGGGAGAACGCTCTGTTACTGACGCTGGTGTAATTCCGGCAACAGTAGTAGATACAGAAGGTTTAGATTTACCACAAATGTATATTGATATCTTAAACGACTTAAATGAAGCGTCAAACTTAACGTTGTATGCAGACGTTCAAATGAGTGCGGGTGTAGCTGATGTACACTTAGACAGTATTCAGGCGCTATTCGGTGAAGCAATCACACCAGAAGAATTTGCGAAACAGCAAGAAGACGCGTTAGCCGCTGAAGAATAAACAACAAAACGGAAAAAGGGCATATTTAAAGTTGAAATATGTCCTTTTTTCTAACTTTCATAACTACGAACTAATAGCCAGAAGAAAACATGGATAGATTTCATGTTTTTATCTTAGACATAAAGGAGCAATAACCATGAACAAAGTGATGTCCAACAAAGCAGTCATTGCTTTATATGTATTACCAGCGTTCATATTGATCGTGGCATTAATTTATGGTCCGATTCTGATAACCGGTTATTATGGATTGATGGACTGGGATGGTATCGGTGCAATGACATTTGTCGGTTTGGAGAATTACACGCAATTAATTCAAGATGGGCAATTTTGGCAAAGTGCTAAACACTCATTTTTATTAGCCTTTTTCTCGACATTAAGTTTAGTGCCATATTTAGCTATTTCCTTAATATTAGCAGGAAAAATTAAAGGGTCTGATTTGTTAAGAAAAATATATTTAATTCCCATGCTTTTATCTTCCGTTGCGATTGCGCAACTATGGGTGAAGATCTATGACCCGAATAATGGGATGCTGAACAGCTTTTTAACGATGGTGGGGGTTGAAAATCCACCTGCATGGCTAGCAGACACCAATTTAGTTTTGTATGCAATTTTTGTAGCGATACTTTGGCAGTATGCAGGTTTTTATATCATTATTTACTATGCTGCTTTGAAAGGAATCCCGGAATCCTTAGTGGAGGCAGCTAAAATTGATGGGGCTAATCCTATCCAAATTGCTTATAAAATTAAGGTGCCACTTATTTCAGGTGTCATTAAAGTAACAGTTGTACTAGCAATTGTTGGTTCATTAAAATACTTTGACCTTATTTATGTAATGACTGGCGGAGGTCCGAACGGTGCCAGTGAAGTTATCGCATCTTATATGTACAAGAAAGCGTTTGATACTTTCGATTTTGGCTATGGTAGTGCTATTGCCTTTTTCCTACTATTAATCACGCTTGTAGTTACATGGATAACACGTAAATTAACAGCATCTGAAGATGAAATTCAATATTAATGGAGGGAAGGAACAGAGATGGCTCAGACTCAAAACACAGCAGACAAAGATAACAGTATCCTAACCAAAGTTGGTATGGGTGTTCTATATATCTGTTTAATCATTGTCGCTGTATTTCAAATATATCCACTCATTTGGTTATTTCAGTTTTCATTGAAAAGTAATGCAGAAGTATTTGGCATGTCACCGTTCGCTTTACCACAGGAACCTAAGTGGGAAAACTATGTCAGAGTGTGGACAGACGGTAATATCAATTTATATTTCTTTAATAGTGTATGGATTACAGTTGCATCGGTCCTACTAACTATTTTATTAGCAAGCTTTGTCACCTTTGCGATCACAAGAATGAACTGGAAATTGAATAAGCTGGTATTAGGTCTTTTTATGGTAGGGTTAATGGTACCGATCCATTCAGCGATTATACCGTTGTTCGCCTTTTTCTTAGATTTGAACTTAATTGATCATCCGTTATCGATTATTTTATCTTATACAGCATTTAACTTACCGTTAACAATCATGATTTTATTAGGCTTCTATTACACATTACCACGTGAAATTGAAGAAGCAGCGGTAGTGGACGGTTGTTCGATTCACCGTATCTTTTTCCAGATTACATTACCGATGACAACACCAGTTCTGGCAACCACCGCTATTATTAATATGATTTACAACTGGAATGAATTTATTTTTGTCAACACGTTCATTAGTTCTGATAAGTTTAAAACATTGACAGTTGGTATCCAAAACTTCATCGGTCAATACTTGACAGACTGGGGTGCGATTGGTGCAACGTTAATGATTAGTATCATCCCAATATTGATTGCTTTCTTAATCTTAAGTAATCGTATTGTCGAAGGTATTGCTGCAGGATCTGTTAAAGGATAAAGTATAGTACTTTACAACACTTTTTGTGCAATTATTTTAAAAAGATGGTAATACTACTCCATGATGACTTATTACAAAGGAGGTTTTCTGATTGAAAACAGTAAGAGACATTATGGAGCAGAATGTATCATTCTGTAAAGCGGATGATTCATTAGCGCAAGCGGCAGAATTGATGAAACAACGAAATGTGGGTGCTATTCCTGTTTGCGGTGATAATAAGGAATTATTAGGAATGGTAACAGACCGTGATTTAGTTATTAGAGGCTATGCTGATAACAAAGATGGTTCAGCGAGCGTACAGGAAGTAATGAGTGAACATTTGTATTATATATCTCCTGATGTTAGCCTTCAGGAAGCAAGCCAAACAATGGCTGAGCATCAAATTCGACGTCTCCCTGTCGTAACAAATGGTCAATTAACAGGAATTATATCACTGGGAGACTTATCATTAGATGAAATGTCAGACGAGGCAGCAGGACAAGCCCTCGAAGACATTTCAGAGCACACAGAATTACAATAATCGTACTAAAGACCGGTCATAATCGACCGGTCTTATTCGTACTTGATACAATACTGTGAAGTAATGTGGTAGTTAGATGTGCGGTCACCTAAGAGATAATTATGAAATATATAGTGATGATAACTACCACTCCGGCTGCCCACTTCCCTTTCCGTGGGGTTTGCCCTTCAGCTAACTTTTTCGAGCAAAAACCGCTCGAAAAAGTGGATCTTCAGGTCAAACGATTCCCACAGGAGTGAAAGTGGGCGGCCTTCGTTAAGATATGCTCCGCAACACTAATGTGAAAACAACCGTCGATTTCTCCTCCATTTGTAGCATAGAGGGTATGACTATGCTAAAGAGCCATTTACAACCGATTAGCACTAAAAGCCATGAGTTCATTTCTTTCTATAATCAGAGAACAAAAATAGCGTAGGCAGAATACGGAGACTCCTGTGGGATCAGCGCGAGCCGAAGATCCACTTGGTAAAGTGCTTTTCTTTACCAAGTTAGCTGAGGCCGTGCCCACGGAAAGCGCAGTATTCTGCCGGAGCGGTTTGTCAGCACTCTACAAGGGAAGAATGGAAGAGAGAAACTTTACTTCGCAGTTTATGGATTATCTGTATCATGATAAACATTTCTATAAAAAAACAATTGACGATAAAATGGTCAATTGTTTTCTGCTAATTTCTCTTTTTTTGCTGCAACTCTTTTAAAGGCATGATAACATGTACCCATCATAATGTAGCCCACTAAACTTCCACCAAAGAAAAATAAAGAACCGGGAAACGTCCACATGACGTATAAGACAGCGGCAGATCCCACTACCATCGATATATTATGCAATGGATGGATTAGCATCACTAGAAACGCATTCTTCCAAACATCAATAAATCGTAATTCAAAGTGAACATAAGTTGGGATAACATATATCAATGTTAAAGAGATCGCTAACATAAAGATGTATAAAGGTATTTTTACAATGTCATAAAAACCACCCTGATTGATTTCCATGAATTGGAGGTTTATATAGAATAACAGGCTAATCAGATAAAAAACTAATCCAAACAGGTTACTTCTCAAAAATTCCTTTTTATATGTATTCCAAAAAGTTTTAAAAACTGGACTGTCCGTGTTTCCCATGATCCATTGCCTTATTAAAGTAAACATTGCAACAGTTGCGGGAAAGATACCAAAAATAATCAGCCCAACTAGTGTAAAAGCCATCCATAAAATATTAACATAAGCAAATCTGGTGATCCATTCTGTTGCTGCAAATAGTGAGTTGCGCATACTTATTCCCCTAGCATCATAGTCTTACTTTATATTTTACCATACTGTTCAGCAAAGAAAAACATTGACTGTAAAACGGTTTCAGACGTAATATAGTGAAAACATGTATAAGCTTAGGAATATGGCATAAGCGTTTCTACTTAGCGACCGTAAATCGCTAAACTATGTGTGAGGTAACTCCTCCATATAGCATGTAAAAATATCGAGAGGAGAATTAATGATGAGTAGAGAATTACTGAGAAAGGTAGCATTAGGTGAAACAGCTGCAGACCTAGTTATTCAAAATGGGACATTAGTTAATGTCATGACAAGAGAGTTACAGCAAAATGTAGATATCGCGATAAAAGCTAAACGTATTGCATCGATTGGGAAGGCGGACCATTTAATTGGACCGGAAACAAAAGTAGTGGATGCTACAGGCAAATACGTATCACCAGGGTTTATGGACGGACATATGCATGTTGAAAGTACGATGCTTTCTGTTACTGAATTTGCGAAGGCTGCCTTGAAGAAAGGAACAACAGCAATATTTATGGATCCGCATGAAATCGCTAATGTATTAGGTACAGAAGGTGTAAAACTGATGCATGAAGAAGGGCAAACACTTCCGTTAAAGGTATTTACTACGTTTCCTTCCTGTGTTCCTGCCACTAATGATCTCGAAGATGCCGGTGCAAATTTAAATGAAAAGGATATTGAAGATGGGTTAAAATGGGATAGTGTTATCGGTTTAGGTGAAGTAATGAACTTTCCCGGTGTCGTTTATAATGACCCTAAAATGATTAATGAAATAGAAGCAACGATTGCTGCAGGCAAAACAGTTACTGGCCACTTTCCCGATGGAACTGGTGGTATGCTGCAAGCTTATATTGCCTCTGGTGTCGATTCCTGCCATGAAACGGTTGCAAAAGATCAGGCATTAGAGAAAGCAAGATTAGGCATGCATATTATGATCCGCGAAGGTTCTGCTTGGCAAGATGTGAAAGAAGTAATCAAAATCATAACAGAAGACAGAATCGATTCTTCTAATGTTTCGTTAGTAACAGATGATATTTATCCAGAAACATTAGTAGAAAAAGGACAGTTGAATCATGTTGTTCGCCGTGCAATCGAAGAAGGTGTTGATCCTGTCGAGGCAATTCAAATGGCTACGATCAATGTTGCTCGGTATTTTCAAATCGATAAGCAGTATGGCAGTATATCCCCAGGCAAAATAGCTGATATCATTTTGTTGGAAGATCTAACAAATGTTGAATCGTCTACAGTAATTACTAATGGTGAAGTAATAGTTTCCGACCGAGAGCTTGTCAAAAAAATCCCAGGGTATGAATATCCTGCTCATGCCAAAGATACGGTAAAATTAAACAGAGTATTACAGCCTGGAGACTTTATGATCCCTACAGACCAACAAGGGGATGTAGAAGTCAATGGTATCCGAATAATTGAAAATAGTGCAAGGACGGAAAAAATGACCGCAACTTTGCCTGTAGATGATGGTGTAGTCAAAATCGACCTAGAACAGGATATTATACAGTTAGCATGTATTGAACGTCATAAAGGGACTGGGCAAATTTCATTAGGCTTTACTCAAGGTTTTGGCTTGAAATCTGGTGCTGTTGCCTCCACAGTAGCACATGATAGCCATAATTTATTGGTAATGGGAGTCAATCAGGAAGATATGGCTTTCGCAGCCAACAAACTAGCTGAATCTGGTGGTGGCATGATTGTTGTGGAAAATGGCGAAGTACTGGCACATGTTCCAATGCCAATCGCAGGCTTGATGTCTGATCAGCCAATAGAAACCGTAGTCGAACAAGTGAGAGCATTAGAAAAAGCATGGCAACAATTAGGTTGTACTATCAATGCTCCATTCATGACCTTTTCACTGATTGCTTTACCAGTAATTCCGGAAGTCAGAATCTCCAATCGTGGACTAGTTGATGTTACGAAATTTGAATTAATAGATGTAGTGAAAGGCTCAGAAACTTGAAATCCTACCGGTTGTAGCATAGATCAATAATCAATGAAAATAAATATGCAGCCAATACTGGCTGCATATTATTGCATTGAACCCTTGTAATTTTCCATAATTGCACTTGTTTGTTTTACAAAGTGCTCTTGAAAATTTATTTGAGTTGTTCCGCTAACTCTAAAATAATTCCCTCCGGCCCACGAACGTAGCATAATTTATAAGCGTTATTGTAGTTTTGTATTTCACCAACAAGTTCCGCACCATTCTTTTTTAATTTGGCAACAACAGCTTCAATATCTTCAACAGCAAATGCAATATGCCGTATCCCCAAGGTGTTTGCAGAAGATTGTTGAATTCCTTTTTCATCTGTCGGTGTATGGAATTTGACGAGTTCCACCGTTGCTTGTCCTTCTGGCATCCCTAACATTACAACCGTCTCTTTAACGCCATTAAGCCCAATTATTCGTTCCACCCACTCGCCATTGACTTCTGTTTCCCCTAGTACTTCAAGTCCAAGGTCAAGAAAAAAGGCTTTAGTGGCAGGAAGATCATTTACAATTATACCCACATGATCTATTCTATGGATTTTCATAGCTCAAACCCCCTATTGGCCAAATTTTATCACGTATGTTTCTTAGAGATTTCTTCTCGATTGCTTCATAGCTTTTCCTCTTTAATCAAGATTTGAACGATACAACTGAGGTTTAGAGGCTAAAAGAAAAACCCTATATTAGTCCATTAATACAGGGTTTTATCAAACTTAGAATTTATTTTTATCCTTTCACAGACCCCATCATACCAGCAACAAAGTGTCTCTGCATAAGGAAGAATACAAGTGCCGTAGGGAGTGTTGCAATAACGATCGCTGTCATGATTACTCCATAGTCAGGTGTGTACCCTGATCCAAGGTTGGAGATTAACAATGGTATAGTTTGCTTATTCGGAGATTGAAGCACAACTAATGGCCAAAGATAGTTATTCCAGCTATTCATAAATGCGATAATCGCTGCCGCCGCATACGTAGTTTTCATTGTCGGCATATAAATTCGGAAAAAGATACCCCATTCACTCAAACCATCAATTCTTCCTGCCTCTACCAACTCTCTCGCAAACATTTTCGTATTCTGTCTAAAGAAGAAAATGAAAAAGGCTGTAATAATCGTCGGTAGGAAAGCTGCTGCTAACGTATCTAAACCGATCAGCGGTGCATCAGCAGAAATTCTTCCAAATAAACGGTACAATGGAATCATAATCGCAGCAAAGGGAATCATCATCGATAAAACCAAAATATTAAAAACGATGTCTTTACCTTTTGATCGATAAATTTCAAAACCATAACCAGCTAATGAGCCGATCAATAGTGTTAAAACCGTTGTAATAATGGCGATCACAAATGAATTCCATAAGGCTATACCAATTTGTGTCTGATCAAGGAGGTTTTTTAAGTTCTCAATAAAATGAGTACCAGGAATTAACCGCCCAGCTGTTACATCAACTGACTTGTTCGTCATACTTACTAACATCCATAAGAAAGGGAAGATAGACACAATTGCTGCAACACTTAAAAATAGATAAGTGAAAACTCGTTTTAACTTTTTCAATCTCGATCACCTGCCACTCTAAATTGAATAAAGGATAGGATGACAACTAAGATCAAAACGACGTATGAAACAGTAGCTGCATACCCAAAGTCTGGAGTATATTCAAAAGATAAGTTATAAATATACATGGAAATCGTCATAGTGGAGTTACCAGGTCCACCACTTGTTATATTCATTACCTCATCAAACAATTGTAAAGTCCCAATGGTTGATACGATAGAAGTAAATAAAATGATTGGTTTTAATAGAGGTATTGTTATAAAGAAAAACTGTTGCATAGCAGACGCACCATCAATTTTGGCTGCTTCATACATGGATTTATCTACATTCTGCAGTGCAGATAGATAGAAAATCATATTGTAACCAGTCCATCTCCATGTGATGGCTAAGATGATGGTTATTTTCGCCCAAAACGGATCAGACAACCATGCGATTGGAGACGAAATTATATTCATACTTAAGAGGAAATCGTTCACTAATCCATCATTACCGAATAAATATTTAAAAATAACCGCATATGCTACAAGGGAAGTAACAGCTGGTAGAAAGATCGCAGTACGAAAAAAGCCTTTGAATTTCAATGTAGGGTCATTTAATAACACGGAAAATACTAAAGCTAAAACAATCATTAAAGGGACTTGTACCAACAAGTATAATATGGTATTAGTTAAAGCAGTAATAAAAGTCGGGTCATTAAATAATCTTACATAGTTATCGAAACCAACGTATTCCAAGGTCGAGCCCATACCTGATTGTAAGGACAACAAAAATGCTTGAACCATTGGGTAAAAATAGAAAAGAGAAATTCCTAATACAGATAAAATGATAAAAAGCCAACCGATATAATTTTTTCTCAATCGCTGAGTAAATGTTCTTTGATGTGTTGGACTAGAAGCTTGACTCATGATTATCCCCCTCCTCATAACGAGTCTTTTATACTACTATTCATAAGGAAAAAGAAAGCCTTGGGTTATAAGGGATAAGCTGATTCCCAAGGCTTTATTCTACTTATTTAAATTGGTTTTCAGCTTGTGCTTGTGCATCTGATAATACGTCTTCTAGACTTTTACCATCCAAGTATTGTTGAATTTCTGCTGATAAGATATCTTCAATACCGTACGTGTTCATCCCGTAATCAACTTGTGGAATTTCTTCCATCCATTGAGAGAAATCATATACTACTTGTTGATTATTAAAGAATTCATTTTCGAATTGGTATGCATCCCCTTCAGAAGCCGGAATGAATGTACCAATTGCTCCAATTTCTTGGACTAAGTCTTGATAAAATTCAACGTCAGAACCAAACGTTTCACCTAAGAATTCAGCAGCTTCTTCTTTTCCATCGATATTTAATACATAGAATGAACTACCACCTTGGTTTGATGCATTTACTGCACCTTCCATGTCTAAACGGGGTGTAGGTGCTACTCGCCATAGTCCTGATTGTGATTCTTCAGCTTCAACACTAGGTGCAATCCAGTTACCAGCAGGAACAGATGCTACATCACCACTGTTAAATGCCGCTAAGTATTGACTCCAGTCAGAGTTTAATTTAACAACATCATTATCCATTAATTCTTTATAGTTTTTTAAAGCCATTTGTAATGGTTCATTATCTTCCAGTTGAATGGTGCCATCTTCTGTTGTGTACCATGTGCCTGTTGTTTGCATCATCACACGTAGAATACCTAAATCATTAGGGTCAAGAGAAAGCATTGCTTGCCCAGTTTTGTCTTTTACATCTTTAGCAATTTCCACATATTCATTCCAAGTGATATCTACTAAATCATCATGTGTATATCCTGCTTCTTCAAGATAATCGGTACGATAGAAGAAACCAGTTACGCCTGTATCAAATGGAAGCCCATATTGTTCGCCATCAAAGCTTGTTGGAGCTAATTTGTAGTCAGCAAAATCATCTGTATTAAAATAATCACCTATCGGATAGAACGCATCTGGATAAGATTGCAAAAAGCTTTGTGCCCGTTGGTCTTCGATTAATACGATGTTTGGCATACCATTCATCGTTCCGGAACTTAAGCCAGTATTAAGTCGTTGTACAATATCATCTTGTGCATTTTCGATAATCTCCATATCGAAATCTTCATTATCATAATGTTCCAAAGCAAGTTCTAAAGCCGCAATATTAAAATTTACATCCCATGCCCATGCAGTGATGCCTTCAGCATTTCCTTCTGTTGTTTCATCGCCGCCATCTTCATCACCACCAGAGCATGCTGCTAACACCATAGCTGTTAAAATTGCCACGATTAACAGCCAAAACTTTGCAGATAATTTTTCTCTCATTTTAAAAACCCCCTCAAGATTTTTGTAATCGTGAAATCGCTTCCAACGATGTAATGTAAGTGTAACAAAAAAAGACTAAAGACCTCTTGAAAGATCTTTAGCAAAAAATGAAACTATTTTTAGAATGAACCATTTCCACGAATTTTATTGTAATTTATTTTAGAATTTGTAATTTTTTTAGGTAGATGGTTTTTGGATTATAATTCTCTAACTGGTAGCTTGATTTTTACTTTTGTTCCCTTTGCTGGCTCACTTTCTATTTCTACGCCGTAATCTTTTCCATACAATAATTGAATTCGTTCATGCACATTTTTTACTCCAATGCCACTGAACAGTTGTCTTTTCTCTTTTGATTTGATGGTTTTGTTGTCTAACCGCTCTGGTATCATGCCATCGCCATTATCAATAATTTCACAGATAAGCGAATTTTCTTTTTGCGCAACTAATATTTGAATGAAACCAGTTTTTTTCTTTGTAAACGCATGAAAGAAAGCATTCTCGATAAACGGTTGAATAACTAGCTTAGGTAAATAAAGATGCAAACAGTCAGGTGCTACCAAATAATTGACCTGTATTCGATCACCATATCTTGCTTGATTAATTTGTACATAATTTTTGAGGTTCGCTAATTCCTGTTCAACTGTTATCGTTTCCTCGATATTGCTTAAAGAGTTTTGAATTAATGCAATAAAGGAATCAATGGTGTCAGCTGCTTTTTCTTTTTTCTCTTGTCGAATCATAAATTTAATGGAGGCTAATGTATTATAGATAAAATGCGGATTAATTTGGTGTTGCAAAGTTTCTAATTCTGCTTTTCTTTGTTTCTCTTGTGTATTCATCAAAATTTGAACATAATCCTGCAGTTCATTTAACATATAATTGAAAGCCTTTGCTATTTTTCTTGTTTCATATCCGCCTGTTTCCTTTAATGGTTTATTAAATTGATACCTGGCCATGTCTGAAATTTGGTGAACAAGTTGACTAATGGATACGGTCATCTTACGCAATATTAAGAAGGCAACAAGAACTGCCAAACTGACAATAACAATGCTAATCAAGACAATTTCACTAGTATCGATGACATTTTCAGCAATGATTTCCTGATCAATCAAATTGACAAGATAAATATCAAGGCTAGGTATATACTCGGAAAGGAGAATGTAGTTCTGACCAAAAATATCTACTCTTCGGTATTCTAAATTTTTATCTTCAAAACTCTTCGCATAGTCTAACAATTCGGGAGATGATTCCCCGATCATTTTTTCTTGGTTACTAGAGATAATTTGGCCACTTGGAGATACTAACATTACGTTATTTCCGGCACCTGTATAACTTTCATAAAATTTCTTCAAGTCTCTTTCCGTCAGTGAAAAAAATAAATAACCATATATATAGTCTGATCGTAATTTTAAGGCTTTGGAAGCAATGATCATCGGAACACCATTGGTAACCTCTGATTCCTCAAATTGATACACGATGTCATTAGGACTAGCTTCTACACGATCTATCATTTCATGATTAGCTAATTTCTCTCCATCAACTTGCCATTTAACGTATTTCATATTAAAAATGTCCTGATTGTTGCTCATAATAATCATATTGGCATCATTAGGATCTACTTCCGCATAAATTCGATCCATTTCCCTTGTCATATGATAATAGAAGATGGATTTGTCAATAGCATTTTCCTGCTCTTCCTGAAGCAATTGTTTGATGGTTCCGTTTGTATCGACCTCCAGTGAGGCTGACACAATCGAATCCGTAAAAGAATTAAATCTTTCGGTGATTTGATTCATAATTTTTGAATTGGTGATGCTGAATGTATCGATAAATAAGTTACTTGACATACGAATGCTGCTATAGGTGATCGATAACGATACGGCGATGATACTGATTACCATGACTAAGAAAATCTTCATAAATAGATTATTTGCTTGTATAATTCGGATTAACTTCCTCATTAGAAACAGCCTCAATTCGTCTGTTTGTTTTCTTTGCGGTAAGTACTTGGCGATTTAGCCGTCAGCTTTTTAAATACTTTTGTGAAATAACTGTGATCAGAATAACCCACTGCTTCACTAATCACAGATATAGGCTTATTCGTTTCCTTCAACAATTTCCTCGCATTCTTGATACGAACATGATTCAAGTATTCACTAAACCCTTCGCGATGATGTTTACTAAAATAGCTCGATAAATAGGAAGGATTAAAATGAAAATGATCTGCTAACGTACTCAATGTTAAATGGCTGTCATAATGCTCCTCAATATAATCTAATAACAGCTGGATGTTGGAAGTTGTCTCTGTACTTGTTGGCCGTACTTTTCTCTCTACTTTGGCTAAAAATGTATCAAATATCGATATCGCTTTTCGTACATGGAAGGCTTCATTGATTTCTAAGAAATAGTGATATTTTTCTGCCTCGAGCTCTTCGATATCATACTTCATGTTTCCGAGTAGAACGATAATATTAAACATAATGTTTTCCAGCCATGATTTAAATTCAAAAACATCTGTTTCATATTGATTGGAAAGTAATCCTATATGTTCATTCAGATAGATAAAAGCTTCCTGGAATTGCTTATGTTTAAATAAATATATCAGATGATTCAAGTCAAACACTGCTTTTGTTTCTGCTGCTTCAGGCAAGTCATCGTAAAAAAGGAACGTGCGATCCGGTAAATAAAAATGATATTGCTTTATGGTTAAATGATTTGTCTCATACGTGTTTTTTAGTGTATCGATAGTCTTAAAAGGTGTGCTGATAATCCATTTTAGCTTCGTGGAATCAACATCTTTCTCACATGCATAAATAGCATCTTTTATTTGTGGCAATTCAGCAGAATTGAAATTCACTAAAAATAAGCTACTATGCTCCTGTAATGGAATTTGGTGCGCTTCTACCTTTGAGAGCTGCTTCTCTAGTTGCTTTTTTATAGTAGTTATAGATAATGTACTAGTTTCTTTTTTATTCCAAAATGCCTCGATTAGAGTGAACGTATCATAAGTAAATTGTTGTCGTGCAAAATCCATTTCACGTATGGATTGATAGCCCTCTATGATCTTTTTACATATTTCCCCCATTGATGATTGGCTATTGCTTACATTCGCAGCCTTTTTTTGCTTTTGAGTGACACGATTTAAGGTATCTAATAACTCTTTTGTATTTAATTTTGGTTTCAGAATATAATCAGCTACTCCGCTTTGAAACGTTTGTCTTACGTAATCAAAATCCTCAAAGCTGCTTAATACAATAACTTCTGTTTCAGGGTAGTTTTCTTTTACGTTCTTTACTAATTCAATGCCATCCATTCCTGGCATGACGATATCGGTAATCATAATATGGGGGTGGTATAATTCCATCAAATGTAGCGCTTCTTCACCATTTGAAGCTTCACCAATAATTTTGTATCCTTCACTTTCCCATTCAATATAATTTATAATTCCTTGTCTTATTAGCATTTCATCATCGACAATCAGAACTTTATAAAATTCTTTCATTAATGCCAGAGTCCTCCTTTTGTAAGGATTTGATCATATCTTACCCACTTAGTTAACGATTATATTTTCTATCATATCAGACAATAAAACATTGATCGATAACCGAAACAGAAAGAAAGCTAACTTTACCTTTAGAAGTGATGTGTATAATTTATATACTGTGAAATAACTTGGACATGTATTTGCTCTCTTCCGATCTGTTATTTTGAGAAGTGTTGTCATTCGCTACGGCAGAATACTGCGCTTTCCGTGGGCTCGGCTTCAGCTAACTTTGCAAAGGAAACCACTTAGCAAAGTGGATCTTCAGCTTTCGCTGTCCCACAGGAGTCTCCGTATTCTGCCTACGCTATTTTTGTTCTCTGATTATAAAAAGAAGTGAACTTATGGAACTAAACTTTTTTGTTTTACTATAGTTCTAATCGGCTGTAATTTTGCTGCATATGGTGGAGTAATTGATTGGTTGATTTCGGATTAGTGTTGTGGAGCATTTCTTAACGAAGGCCGCCCACTTTCACTCCTGTGGGAATTGTTTGACCTGAAGATCCACTTTTTCGAGCGGTTTTTGCTCGAAAAAGTTAGTTGAAGGGCAAACCTCACGGAAAGGGAAGTGGGCAGCCGGAGTGGTAGTTATCATCATGATATATTTCAAAATTATCTCTTAGGTGACCGCACATCTAATTACTACATTACTTCGCAGTTTGTATCTACGACGAATTAGATAAAAATGCAAGGTTGAGCGGATTCTTTTTATTCTTTGGAAAAAGCACGTATAATAATCTGTGAAAACGCAAACAAAGAAGGGAAAGGTGGCACCGGTATGTCAAAGGTAGTGATTACAGGTGGGAGTGGTTTATTAGGACCTTCTGTTATTCAAGAATTTTTGGATCATGATTATGAGGTAGTTAATGTCGATCAAAAACACCTAGAAAATCCTAAATGTAAAACAATTATTACAGACTTAACTAATCTTGGTGAAGTGTACGGAGTGCTTGAAGGTGCTGATGCTGTCGTTCACTTAGCAGCAATACCGGTAGCGTATTCTCATCCAAATGAAGTGACATTTCAAAATAACGTGATGTCAACTTATAATATTTTAGAAGCAGCAGGTACACTGGGAATCCAAAAAGCAGTGATTACTTCTAGTGAATCATCCTATGGGCTTGTCTTTAGTAAACAAGACCTACAACCTTTATATGTACCTGTTGATGAGGAACATCCGCAAAAGCCAGAGGATAGTTATGGTCTATCTAAAATTGTTAACGAAAAAACAGCTGACATGATACATCAGCGTACAGGTATGCAAGTTGTATCGATGCGGGTAGGTAATGTTATTGCTCCACATATGTATGAGAATTTCCCAGCGTTTATACATAAACCTGAAGAACGTAAGCCGATTTTATGGAGTTATATTGATGCGCGAGATGCTGGAGCAGCCTATCGATTAGCAGTTGAAAAGGATGGGCTAGGAACAGTAACACTTAACCTTGCCGCTGACAACTCCAGTATGGATATCACAAGCAAAGAGCTAATGGAGAAGTCCTTTCCTAATGTAGCCGATTTTCGTGAGCCATTAGAGGGATATGAAACTTTACTAAGTAATAAAAAAGCAAAAGAAGTGTTAGGTTGGCAGCCTGTTCATAACTGGCGTGATTATGTAAAAGCAAACAATCAATAAGAGGAGAGATACTTTATGCAATATCGTCAATTTGGCAAAACTGATATGAAAATAAGTGAGTTGAGCTTTGGCACTTGGGCAATAGGTGGTGCATGGGGCCAAACAAATGATGAAGAAGCATTAAATGGATTGGCAAGAGCAATGGATGCCGGGGTAAACTTCTTTGATACTGCTGATGTATATGGTGATGGTCATAGTGAGGAGTTACTTGCGAAAGCAACGAAAGGAAAAGAAGATAAGATTTATATCGCAACCAAATTTTGTCGTGCTGGAGATATTCATGACCCTGCAACATACTCAGAAGAATCCGTTACCAATTATGTAGAAAACAGTTTGCGCAGATTACAACGCGAACAATTAGATCTGATTCAAATTCATTGTCCACCAATTGAAATCATTCGAGATGGAGCGGTATTTGAAGTGTTGGATAAATTACAGCAACAAGGAAAAATTCGCCACTATGGTGTAAGTGTCGAGACAGTTGAAGAAGGGTTGCTTGCAATGAAAAATCCGAATGTAGCTGCTTTACAAGTGATTTTTAACATGTTCCGCCAAAAGCCAATCACAGAGTTATTCCCAGTTGCACAGGAGAAGAATGTCGGTATATTAGCTCGAGTGCCGTTAGCTAGTGGGTTATTAACTGGTAAATTTTAGACAAATCACGAGTTCGAAGATGATGATCACCGTAAGTTTAATCAAAATGGTGAAGCATTTAATGTTGGAGAGACTTTTGCTGGGCTGCCTTTTACTAAAGGGGTAGAGTTAAGTAAGCAATTAGAATGGATTGCAGAAGGAAGAGACAATATGACAAGAGCAACATTGAAATGGATCTTAAGCCATGAAGCCGTTTCTTCCGTGATTCCAGGTTTTAAAACAGTAAAACAAGTCGAAGATAACCTGGCAGCAGTTAATGTTCCAGCGTTCTCCGACCAAGAGTTAGAAAAAATACGCAGCTTTTATAAAAATGAAGTACACAATCATATTCGTGGTCCCTATTAATACAATGAAGGTATGGAAGTTTTCCATACCTTTTCATATGTTAGGAAAGTAATAAAATTGGTGCCTGCTCAGTTTTCTAATGCATATCTAAAGAGTACACAAGCAGCAACTTCTTCGATAATCTACAACAAATCTATTTTTCCTAATTTGACTATTAATAATGAGAGCAGTAGTAAGGATTATTTTCTAAAAAACATCATACAAAAAAGAGAGTTATAGAATGGAGGGGGAATATGGCGGATATTGCTTCCGTTATTTTATTGGCAATTGTATTGGTGATTTTAATTATTCCTGGGGCACTTATGATTCTATGGTTTTGGAAAGACCGAAATCAAAAAAGACACGCAGTCTTACGAAATTATCCACTCATAGGGAGAGTACGTTATTTTCTGGAGAATATCGGACCTGAGCTAAGACAATACTTGTTCACCGAAGATGATACAGGGAAGCCATTTTCTAGAAAAGATTATCTCCATATAGTCATGCCGGCAAAGTATAAAAAAAGATTAGAAGGTTTTGGTTCGAAGCGGGACTTTGACCAGCCAGGCTATTATATTAAAAACACGATGTTCCCAAAGTTGAAAGAAGAACTATCGATTGACCATGAACCCAAAGTGGATACAAAAATATATCACATTGATAAGGAAAACCTTTTTGCCAGAAAAGAACATCGTCAGGCACAGAAAGTATCCCCTTATTTATTAGGTAGCGAGCATGAAATTGTGATCGGTCCTGAAACAGAAAATCCTTTTCATGTGCGAGGATTAATTGGTATGGCTGGAATGAGTTATGGTGCACTTGGTGAAAGAGCGATCACCGCACTTTCTATCGGACTTGGGCGAGCTGGTGGTACATGGATGAATACCGGAGAAGGTGGTCTATCTTCCTATCATCTAAAAGGGAATGTAGATTTAGTCTTACAAATTGGTCCCGGTTTATACGGTGTGCGCACACCTGATGGAGAAATGTCTTGGGAACAACTAAAAAAGAAGGCTACTATTGATCAAATAAAAGCTTTTGAATTAAAGCTTGCCCAAGGTGCAAAGACACGTGGTGGACATCTTGAGGCGGAAAAAGTAACGGAAGAAATTGCTAGGGATCGAGGTATTGTGCCATTTCAATCGAATGACAGCCCGAATCGGTTCCAGCAATTTTCAGATGTTCATGGTTTGCTAGATTTTGTTGAACAAATACGTGAGGTAACTGAAAAACCGGTTGGCATAAAAATAGTTGTCGGGCAAGAAAAGGATGTGTACCAATTAGCAGAGACGATGAAAGAAACAGGGAAGAAACCAGACTTTATTTCTGTCGATGGGGGAGAAGGTGGAACAGGCGCTACTTTCCAGGAGCTAACGGATAGTGTCGGGCTTCCGATTAAGTCTGCGATTCCGATCCTTCATAATGCATTAGTTCAGGCAGGAGTTCGTGATCGAGTGAAAATTATTGCATCTGGTAAATTGTTTACTCCAGATCGAATTGCCTTTGCTTTAGCACTAGGGGCAGATTTAGTCCAGGTTGCGAGAGCATTTATGATCACAACAGGATGTATTATGGCACAAGTTTGTCATACGAATCATTGTCCTGTAGGTGTAGCAACAACCGATTCGAAGCTGCAAAGAGGATTGGATATAGAAGAGAAATCTTATCGCGTAACGAATTATGTGATATCGATTAGAGAAGGGCTTTATAATATAGCGGCAGCGGCAGGATTAGAATCCCCAACACAATTAAGAGAGAAACATGTTGCTTATAAAGATCTGTATGATGTAGTATACGAGAATCATTTAATGACCAATAAATAATGTGGTATACTTATTAAAGTATATTAAGAAAGTTGGGGGAAGAAGATGCAACGTGGTAGCTTTCAATGGATGAAATCAATCAATAAATCTATTATTTTAAATAAAATTCGGACAGCAGGCACTATTTCACGTGCGCAAATTGCTAAAGAGACCCAGTTAACACCACCAACTGTTGGAAGCATCGTAAAAGAACTGTTGGAACAAGGGCTAATCAAAGAAAGTCAGCTCGGTATTTCACAGGGTGGAAGAAAACCAACGATGTTAGTGCTTAATACGAATGGTTTTCATATTATTGGCATTGACGTAGGTCCAAGTGATATTCGTTTTATTATTTCAGACTTGGCTGGGGAAATCGTGGATGAAGTAGAACAAGAAATAGCAGAAGAATTAACTAACGATAGCTTTTTAAACATGCTTACTATTGGCGTTGAGCAATTAGTAACGAAGCAGTCTTCCTTACAATATATCGGGATTGGTGTGGCGATGCATGGTGTTGTAGACTCAGAGCAAGGCATTTCAATCTTTGCACCTAATTTAAATTTACGACATATATCGATCAAAGATCATTTAGAAGCAGCATTTGAGATGGATGTAAAAGTTGAAAATGATGCGAAAGCATTAGCTTTAGGAGAAGCATGGTTTGAGAATCAAATGGCTAACAAAAGTATGATAGCGGTAAATGTCGGACGAGGTATCGGTGCCGGTCTTGTAATTGATGGCAAGTTATATAGTGGAGAACATGGCATTGCTGGTGAAATTGGCCATATGACAGTTGATTTATATGGTAAAAAGTGTTCGTGCGGAAATGAAGGTTGTTTACAAACGGTTGCTTCAGGGCCTGCCATTGCAGAGAAAGCAATCGAATTATTAGAGCAAGGTAATGCAAGTAGCTTATTGCTGTATCGTGAAACAATAACAGCGGAAGTAGTACATCAAGCGGCGATGGAGGGAGATCGATTAGCCCAGGATGTGTTAAAGGAAGCGGGAACTTATTTAGGGATTGCACTGACCAATTTAATACACGTTTGTAACCCTAGTACCATTATTATTGGTGGCGGGGTTTCAAATGCTGACTCCTATATTCTGGATCCAGTTATTGACACGATTAAAACAAGAGCGATCTCGGAAAGAGCACAGACAACACCAGTCTATTTATCTAAATTAGGAGAATATGGTTCTTCACTCGGGGCAGTCGCACTAATTTTAAGTGAATTGTTTGAGCCGGTAGTAGAGTAGGAGTATCCTTTTTCTATTTCTGAAAACCCTTTATAAATGTTCACCAGAAAACTCGTCACTTTAGTGATGAGAGGTTCATCCTTATATATTGAGTGTAATGGTTATAATCCTTATGAATTGGACTTTAATCGGCCGGAGGGATATCCCTTCCGATTATTTTCTATCATGTTATAGGATGCTTTTCATTATTTGAAAGTAATATAGAATAATTTGATATATAGATTATTATGAAAACGCTTTAGGACAATTAAATTAATGGGGCTAGATGCATGGTCTAAAAAAATCAACAAGAGGGAGTTAGATGATATGATGAGATTTAACCCGGTAAGTGACAAAATACCAAAAATGCTACACGGTGCAGATTATAATCCGGAGCAATGGGAGAAATATCCGGAAGTATTAGCAGAAGACATTCGCTTAATGAAGCTTGCTAATTGTAACGTGATGTCCGTTGGGATCTTTTCCTGGGCGAAATTAGAGCCTGAAGAAGGAAGATTTACGTTTGAGTGGATGGGTAAATTACTGGATACTTTTCACGAAAATGGGATTTATGCATTTTTAGCGACACCGAGTGGTGCAAGACCGGCATGGATGTCGGAAAAGTATCCAGAAGTATTACGAGTAGGGGCTAACCGTGTACGTAATCTGCACGGAATGCGCCATAATCACTGCTTTACATCACCTGTATATCGAGAAAAAGTAGAGGTAATGAATAGTAAATTGGCAGAACGCTATGCTGATCACCCAGCAGTAATCGGCTGGCATGTGTCCAACGAATATGGTGGGGAGTGCCATTGCGATTATTGTCAAGGTGCGTTCTGTGAATGGCTCAAGAAAAAGTATCAAACATTAGAGGCATTAAATGATGCTTGGTGGACAACGTTTTGGAGTCATACTTATTCGAGTTGGTCTCAGGTGGAATCTCCTGCACCACACGGAGAAACAATGGTTCATGGCCAAAACCTTGATTGGAAACGTTTTGTCACGGATCAAACATTAGATTTTTATCGCCATGAAGTAAAGCCATTAAAAGCTGTTAAACCTGATATGCCAGCAACAGCAAACTTTATGGAAACATTTGAAGGATTAAACTACGCAAAATTTGTTGATGATATCGATGTGATCTCATGGGATTCTTATCCAACATGGCATGATCAGCAAGATGCGTCCTATCTTGCTGCTTATACAGCGATGAATCACGACTGGTTCCGTTCCTTAAAAGATGGCAAGCCATTTTTATTAATGGAGAGTACGCCAAGTTTAACGAATTGGCAGCCGATCAGTAAGCTGAAAAAGCCAGGTATGCATGTTTTATCATCATTACAAGCGGTAGCACATGGCTCTGATTCCGTCCAATACTTCCAATGGCGTAAAAGCCGTGGCTCCAGTGAGAAGTTCCACGGTGCGGTAGTCGACCATGTAGGGCATGAGCATACACGTGTCTTCCAAGAGGTGAAAGAGCTTGGCGATGGTCTAGCTAAATTAGATGAAGTTGTAGGGACAACGGTTGATGCAGAAGTGGCGATTATCTTTGATACCGAAAATCGTTGGGCAGTCAAAGATGCCCAAGGGCCACGTAATGCAGGTGTTCATTATGAACGTACCGTGACAGAGCATTACCAGGCATTTTGGGAGCAAGGTATCGCCGTTGATGTCATTGATTCGGAGAAAGATCTTTCTAAATACGAATTAGTGGTGGCACCAATGCTCTATATGGTCAGATCTGGAGTCGGCGAAAATATTGAAAAATTTGTCCAAAATGGCGGGACATTTGTCACGACTTACTGGTCCGGGATTGTCGATGAAAATGACCTCTGTTTCCTCGGTGGCTTCCCCGGTCCATTACGTAAAACGTTAGGAATCTGGTCTGAAGAAATCGATGGTTTATATGATGGCGAAACTAATCGCATTAAAGTAGTAGGCAATAATGAATTAGAGTTGCGTGGTGAATTTGAAGCAAAAGAATTGTGTGATTTAATCCATTTAGAAGGTGCGGAAGCATTAGCACAGTATGGCAGTGATTTTTATGCAGGAAGACCTGCACTTACGGTGAATCAATATGGTGATGGAAAAGCCTATTATATTGCTTCGAGAAATGATCAGGCATTCCATCGTGCGTTTTTTGAAAAGTTAGCGGATCAGCTATCATTGAAACGAGCGACTGGTGGCTTGTTACCGAAAGGCGTTAGTGCTCAAGTTCGTACAGATGGCACAAATGAATTCTTGTTTTTAATGAACTTTTCAAATCAGATAAAAGATATTAACTTGAATGGTCAGACTTATCGAGATTTGCTCGCAAACAATGAAGCACTAGGAACTGTCTCGCTGGATGGGTTCGGTGTTAAAGTATTGAAAAAATAAAACGAGTTTAAAGAGGATGAGACATAGCTAAATAGGTAGAACGAGAATCCGAACAACCTGAATAAAGTATAGACAAAATATACAGACTCCTGTGAAATTCTCAGAAGATCCATTGTATGAAGTTTCCTTTATTACAGTGTTAACTGAGTCCGCGCCGCTTTTTGCAGAAGCGTTACGTGGACTCAGACATCAATGTTCGGACTTCTCCTATTTGATTACTCTTTTGTCCCAGGCTCTTTATTATAAGAGAACCATTGGCATCACAATTTTTATAAGCAAGTAACTGTTATTTCAAGGTTTGTAGCATTAACTCCGCATGTTCCGTAAGAACTCGCTTTGCCTCTGGAGAAACATTTCTTTTATTTGCCTTACGGTTCAGATGAGATAAATAGTTTTCTAAGAATTTACTAGCCTTTTTATTTGACCCTTTTTCTAAGTGATGTGTTACTTGCTTTAATGCATTTTCTAATTGTTGTACTAATGGTCCGGATAGGTCGCCTGATTCTATCTTTTCTTTTGTTAAACGCTGCAATACCTCCACTGTCATCACTACAGCAACATGTGCAGTAACATCACCATGTTCTGTTGTACCTTGAACAGTGAAAGATCCAAGAGTGGAATAATCTTCTTCTTCGATTACCTCCCATATCACATCAGTCTCTACGAGTGTGTCGTTTTCAATATCTAATACCTCGATAGTATCCGGCAATGCTGGTACCTCGTATAGTGAGGTCAAGAGATAGTCATTCGTTTTCGCAATAAAATCATTGAATGCTGCATGGAACACCCGTGTTGAATCATTTGCTTCGTACCACCCATCACCTTTTGAAGTAAACATTGATTGCCAAATCGCTGGTTCCCACACTAATATAGTGGACACGGCATTATTAATCGTATCGTTGGCAGTCCGCATCACATCGATCATGAAGTCTGCTTGACCTTGTATGGAGTTAGGATATCCAGAATCAGAAGGACCTCCAGACGCTCTATGAGAAGTTTCTGATACGGCTAATTCGTATGAAGGGAACTCTGTTGCTAATGCATGTAAGTTATTACTTAAATCTTCCATCGTACCATGCCATTCAGGGTAATAAGAAATGGACATGATATCAAAATTATTCTGATAGTCATCTTTCAGTCTTGTCGTTAGCTGGCGCCAAAACTCTTTTGTTTTCGCTAATCGGTTTCTATCGACGATTACATGGATTTTAGTCTTTGATTCAGGTGACGCATCTTGAGCAGCGCGTAGGCCAGCATCTACAATTGCGGTAAATCGATCCCATGAGGCATCATAGGCAGCTTGTTCATCTGGATCCTCTGATTCCCAATACTCCCACAACAGTTCACCACCTGGTTGGGCAGTATAGGATGGGTCTTCACTTGCATACCTTGGCTCATTTCCTGTTGGAACCTTTTCCGCGCCCCAAAGTGTTCCATTAATTATTTCATTTCCAACCTGGATATAATACGGGTTTACTCCTGCGGCTACATGATCTGCTGTGACTTCATAGGTGAAATCATACACTGCTTCCACAAGCTCATCAAACGGCAAGTCCTTCCAGGCCTTTGGCTTTATCTGTTTTCCTGGGTCTGCCCAGCTGTCCGAATAGTGAAAGTCAATTCCTACGTTCATACCAAGTTCATCTGCGTATAAAGACTTGTTTAGTGTATCCTCTGGGTTCATACTTCCATCAACTTCTGTCACCGGTTCCCCTGTGTTCTCGGATCTTGGTTCATTCCAAACTCGGAATCTAGCAGATGTCATGCCTGTTTCCTGCATTGTTCCGATCATGCGACCATCAGATGATGGTACATCTGTATTACTATCTGTAGTATACGTATTATTTAAAAAAGCTGTATCCCAAGATAAATCTGCTCCAACTGCAAGATTGTCCTTTAGTAGATAATTGTTTGCGTTAATTTCTGATATCCCTGCAATGGCACCCTCTGAAACATTTAATAGTGTTGCTTTCAAATACCTAACTTCTGGAGTATTTTGAATAAGAACATCTTCTCCTCCAGTTATTGGCTCTCTGGAATGGTCGGAAAGCGTAAACCATTGCTCTCCATCACTAGATGCCTCAAGCTTATAGTTGTATTCGCCATCTAGTGTTGGAAAAACAACCTCCACTTTTTTCATTCCAGGATAAGTTCCACCTAGATCGATCTTTATCCAGCTGTCTTCGGAAACTGAGCCAGCATCCCAATAAGTAGCTTCCTCCTGATCAATAGCGAAACTAGCATCTCCTGTTCCTGCTTCAGCAGTGACCCAGCTCTTCGTCGGTAGGTTTGTATATGCTGGAGAAATATCTGCATTTCCATAATACGCAGCTGTTGGCATACTAAAAAAAATTGCCCCAACTAGCAATACAGCCATGGAGAGTATCGTTGCTTTCTTTACAAATGAGTATTGTTTCATTGCATGTAACCTCCTATTTTTATCAAGGAATCATAAAAGCTAAACTACAAAAGCGAGAACATCTGCTATGTTATCGACATCTTTAATGCAGGTCACACGGATCCTACAGCCTCCTTTCCGTTTTTGATGTAAACTATGTTTTCTCCCTTTATTTAGGGTATATCAAAGCTAGATTTCTTTATCTCGCTTTAATAAAAAACTAGAGAAGTTGTTATTAATCTATATTATTTTTTTATTATGGTGTACAACGATGTTCTACACGAAATATAAATATATGAAACTTACGAAATTACTCAATTGCTGTTGCACTGATGAAACTTATCTAAAAACAATAAAAAGACCAACTTTTCATTCGCGAAAGTTGGCCTTCTAAATCGGCATACGGTCCATTTCTTTATTATTCTATATTCACTTGACATTCGCTATATTTTAGAGCGATAAATACCTATTAAATACTATTTTTAAGAATGATTACAGGATAAATTTAAAAACTGCTTCTTCTTATTTTACGGTCATCTTATTGTCTTTTCCGTACATATCTCTATATTTCTTAGGGGTGACACCTTCTCTCTTTTTAAAGGTAGAAATAAAGTAACTAAGATTATTGAATCCCACTAGGATAGCAACATTTTTTACAGGTACTTCAGGGTTCTGTAGCAATATTTCCTTTGCTTTTCTAATTCTCAGCTGGATTAAAAATGTATAGGGACTTATTTGAAATGTCTTTTGAAACAATTTGTTTAAATATTGGGAGCTTACATTTAATTGCTTTGCCATTTCATCTAAAGTAATATCCTCAGCATAGTGAATTTCAAGCCAATCTACAATTTTCCTTACTTTATCATAAAGATAAGATAAGGATGGTTGGCTATTCATCTTTCCATACTTTTTTAAATTTAGTAAAAAATTATACAGGTAGATTGATAAATCTATCTTGGAAAACTCTGAATCTAACTTTATTTTCTGTAGCATATCTTGCATCATGATTTCTACTTGTAAATTCCTTAAATCTGTATATATACTAGAATGGTTCATATTTAATGCATCCAATATAGATCCAGCTGATTTTCCACCGAAAGTAATATAAATGGTAGACCACTTTTTTCCTAATGAATAATACATATGAGGTGTATATGGCTTTAATAATATCCCTCTGCCTTTAGATAAGAGATAATCTTGCCCATGAAATGAAAACCGCCCATTGCCCTCAACTGTTTGCAACCAGTGATAGTATGGGTAACCCTCAGGTCTATTAAAATCCTGTTCATATGGGTTGTAGCCGATACTCTCCACGAATAAAGGGAAAGATTCTTCCATTGAAATGTACTCATATCTAACTTTTCTGTTATACATTTTTCACCAACTCTTTTGGTAAATTGATAATATTATTTATCCGTTTTTTTTTACAATAATTTAGCCATGGTAGGTAAAAAAATCTTCATTGGAAATGAATCCGCTTACCTATTTTAGTATAACGCATACTCATCAGAGTCTATTTTTATACATAATGTTTCCCTCCTCTTTGTGAAACTGCTTTCATCATACCTTAAAAACAATGAAGCAATAAGTGTTTTGACAAAATCTATCAATATTATTTCAACTAAAAAAGCTCCAACATTTTTTGACTAAACGTACGTAGCATCAAGAACACGGAAGAATAACTATTCTTGAGAACAGCATTTTGCCCTTGCGATTAGCCACTTGACGAATTTACAAATAAACAGGTAGAATTAAGGTGTTCCACATATAAGAATGATGTTCCATAATACGAAACGAGTTAAAAGGAGAAGTAATTATGTCCCAAGTTCAATCAGTTGAACGAACGCTTTCTATTTTAGAAATATTATCAGCATATCCGAAAGGTTTAAGTATCGCGAATCTATCTAAGGAATTATCACTAGCAAAAAGCACCGTACATCGCCTGTTAAGCACATTAATGACAAATGGCTATGTACAACAAGATGAACAGTCAGGTCATTATAGGCTTGGTATTCAATGTCTCGTTTTAGCGAGTTCCTTGTTAAATCAACTGGATATCCGAAAAGTTGCGAAAGAAGCATTACACAATTTAGCTAAAAGCTCAGGTGAAGTAGTGCACCTTTGTATTCATGATCATAATGAAGTCGTTTACATCGATAAAGTGGAAAGTGACCAAACATTAAGAATGTATTCCCAAATTGGAAGAAGAGCATTAATGCATTGTACAGGGGTAGGAAAAGCACTACTATCAGGCTGCACAGAAGAGCAATTAGATCATTTAATTGCAGAAAAAAGATTGCCGAAATTTACAGAGACCACGATTACCAATAAAGCGAATCTGCAAAAAGAATTAAGGGAAATTCGAGATAGAGGATATGCAATCGATGAACAGGAACATGAAAAAGGTATTCGTTGTATTGCAGCTCCGATTTATGATCATGATGGTAATGTTGTTGCTGCTATCAGTATTGCAGGACCTGCTGATCGAGTAACAAACGAAAGAATTAAAGAGGATTTAGCACAAGCTATTTTAACGCAAAGTAAACAGATATCCGCAAAATTAGGTTATATAAAAAACTAGCTGAAAGGTGTGTTAGAGAGTGAAAATTACCAATATCGAAACATTTGTTGTAGCACCAAGATGGTGTTTTGTCAAAGTGGAAACAGATGAAGGTATTGCAGGTTGGGGAGAGCCTGTAGTTGAGGGAAAGGCTGCAACAGTGGAAGCAGCAGTACTTGAATTGGCTGACTTTCTCATAGGAAAGAACCCTCTAAAAATTGAGGACCACTGGAATGTGATGTACCGCGCTGGTTTTTACCGTGGTGGTCCAATTTTAATGAGTGCGATTGCTGGGCTTGATCAAGCATTATGGGATATTAAAGGGAAATACTTTAATGCTCCAGCCTATCAACTGTTAGGTGGTGCCTGTCGTGACTCGATTCGTGTTTATTCCTGGATTGGCGGGGATCGCCCGAGTGATGTAGGAGCGGCTGCCAAAAAAGTAGTGGAAGCAGGTTTTACTGCTGTAAAAATGAATGGAACAGAAGAACTACAATATGTAGACAGTTATGAAAAAATTGATAACGTTATCGAACGAATTGCATCTGTACGTGAAGCGGTCGGGGATTATATCGGAATAGGAATTGATTTTCATGGCAGGGTTCATAAACCGATGGCTAAAATATTGGCAAAAGAACTGGAGCCATTTCGTCCGATGTTTATCGAAGAGCCCGTTTTGCCAGAAAACAATGAAGCATTAGCAGAAATAACGAAACATACAAGCATTCCGATTGCTACTGGTGAGAGAATGTATTCTCGTTGGGATTTTAAACCGCTATTTGAATCCGGTTACGCAGATATTATTCAGCCAGATTTATCTCATGCAGGCGGAATTACTGAAGTGAAAAAGATTGCTTCGATGGCAGAAGCGTATGATATTGCTGTTGCACCACATTGTCCACTAGGTCCGATTGCTTTAGCTGCTTGTTTACAAATGGATGCAACCGCTCACAACGCGTTTATTCAGGAACAAAGTCTAGGCATTCATTATAACCAAGGGAATGATTTACTAGATTATATTACAGACAAAACCGTATTTGATTACCAAGACGGACACGTCAAAATTCCTCAAGGGCCAGGTCTTGGTATTGAAATCAATGAAGAAAAAGTAAAGGAAATGGCAAAAGATGGACACAGATGGCGAAATCCTGTGTGGCGTCATCAAGATGGAACGGTAGCAGAATGGTAAGGAGGGATCTCATGGACGTTGTAACAATAGGGGAATCAATGGCTCTTTTTACACCTGATACAACAGGGAAAATGCGCTATGCTTCGCAATTTTCTCGTAAATTTGCTGGAGCAGAAACAAATGTCGCAATCGGTGTTACACGTCTCGGCTTACAAGCTGGGTGGATAAGTCGCGTAGGTAATGATGAATTAGGAAAAGCACTTATTTCTTTTGTTCGAGGAGAAGGAGTAGATATTTCTCAAGTGAAAAAAGATACGCAAGCACAGACAGGTCTCTATTTTAAAGAACTAAGAAGTGAACAAGATGTTCGTGTCTATTACTATCGTGCTGGATCTGCTGCCAGTAAATTAAGTCCAACCGATATCAATGAAGATTATATTGCTAGTGCGAGGTATCTTCATTTAACTGGTATTACACCAGCATTAAGTGAAAGTTGCTATCAGGCAGTCAAACAAGCGATCGAATACGCTAAGAAACATAACATAACGATTATATTTGATCCAAATATTCGCGAAAAATTATGGGGATCGAAAGAAAAAGCAAGACAAGTGTTATTAGAAATTGCAGCGGAAGCCGATATTGTTCTGCCTGGAGTAAGTGAAGCAGCGTATTTATTTGGTCAACATGAACTTGATCAGTATGGCAGCCTCTTTCTTGAAAACGGTGCCAAGGTTGTCATCCTTAAACAAGGTAGTAAAGGTGCCTCTTTTTTTACAAAAGAGGAACAGGCTTTTGTTCCTGGTTATCCGATCGAACGTGTCGTAGATCCCATTGGTGCAGGGGATGGATTTGCCGCAGGAGTGATTTCTGGACTACTGGAAAAACTACCGCTTGAAAAGACGCTAGCTAGAGCTAATGCCATAGGTGCAATGGTAACGATGGTGAATGGTGATGTAGAAGGATTGCCCGATATCGAAGAAATGGAACGGTTTGTTCAGGATACAAAAGAAGATGTGAGCAGGTAATACGAAAGGAGTTCATGGTTTATGAATGTCTTGCAAAGTATATATCAACATAAATTAGTCGCAATCATTCGCGGTGTACCACCAAAACATATTCTTGATGTAGCACATGCACTTCATCAAGGAGGAATTAGAACATTAGAGATTACGGACGATACGCCGAATGTGTTAGATGCAATAGAACAGGTAAGCAAAGAATTTGAGCAAGAGCTGATCATTGGTGCCGGAACTGTTTTAGATCCGGAAACGGCTAGGGCAGCAATGATGGCAGGCTCGCAATTCATTTTTTCTCCAACCGTTGACATAGATACGATTAAGTTAACAAAAAGGTACGGCATTGTCAGTATTCCGGGAGCCATGACTCCAACAGAAATATTAACCGCCTATGAAAATGGTGCGGATCTTATCAAAGTCTTTCCTGCAACAGTGTTAGGGCCAACCTATATCAAAGACATAAAAGGACCATTACCACATATCCCGTTGATGCCGACAGGTGGAGTTAACCTTGATAATATATCTGCTTATTTTCAGGCAGGAGCAGTGGCGGCAGGATTAGGCAGTTCCTTAGTGAAAAAACAACAGACATATTCTAAAGAGGATTTACGAGCGTTAACACAAAGAGCAAAACAATTTGTGGCAAAAGTTTAGAGGAATGGAGTGAACAAGATGACGAAAGACTGGGAGAACCTATCCGTCTTACAACGAAACCGAGAAAACGCCAGGTCATACTATATTCCTTTTGCAAATCAAGCATCAGCCTGGACCAATCAAAGAAGCCATTCCGATCGCTTTCAGCTTCTCAATGGCACCTGGAAATTCGCCTATTTTGATACAACTCAACAAGTGCCTGAGGATGTTTGCGAAGGGGATGCAAGTGATTGGGATGAGTTGTATGTGCCATCTAACTGGCAAATGAAAGGTTATGGGATTCCACATTATACGAACAAGCAGTATCCATTTCCGATTGATCCACCGAAAATTCCGACGGAAAATCCGACTGGTATTTATCGTCGCCATTTTTATATAGATCCAGATTGGGAGAACCAACATATCTTTCTCCGCTTTGAAGGAGTAGACAGTGCTTTTCACCTTTTTATCAATGGCAAGGAAGGAGGATATAGTCAAGGAAGTCGTATTCCTGCAGAGTTTAATGTGACGGATTACGTCGAAACTGGTCAGAATTCTATTGCCGTGAAAGTATACCAATGGTCAGATGCGAGCTACATCGAAGATCAGGACATGTGGTGGCTGAGCGGCATTTTTCGTGATGTTTATTTACTAGCTCGTCCAGCCTGTTATGTGCAAGACTTTTTTGTAGAAACGAAGTTGGATCAAGACTATCATCATGCGAAGTTAAACATCGAAACAGTGCTGAATGAGTTGCCGACCGAAAACTACAACATAGAATATCAGTTATATCACCCAGAGCGGTCACTGGTAAAGCAGGCAGAGGCAACTATTGATCAACAGAAAAATGTACAAACAATTGAAGTAGAAGCCCCATTGAAATGGAGTGCAGAAAATCCATCCTTATACCAGTTGTTCATTATCTTAAAAAGAGTTGATCAAATCATCGAGGTTATTCCGGTAAGAGTCGGCTTTCGCTCCATTGAATTAAAAGATGGTTTGTTACTAGTTAACGGGAAAGCAATTAAATTAAAAGGAGTTAACCGCCATGATCATCATCCTGATTTCGGTAAAGCTGTCCCATATGACTGGATGGTCGAAGATGTTAAAATGATGAAACGCCATCATATCAATGCTGTGAGAACAGCCCATTATCCAAATGATCCGTGTTTTTACGCATTATGTGATCAGTATGGATTGTATGTCATTGATGAAGCAGATTTAGAGTGTCACGGCTTTGAATATATTGGGCAGCCTCATTTGATTAGTGATGATCCAGAATGGCAGGAAGCCTACCTTGATCGAATGATTCGAATGGTAGAGCGCGATAAAAACCATCCATCGATTATGATGTGGTCGTTAGGAAATGAATCAGGCTACGGTCAGAATCATGATGCCATGTATCAATGGACAAAAGAGCGCGATCCGTCACGTCTTGTCCATTACGAAGGTGAATGTCGCACCATTATGAATGGCAGTAATATGGATCCGGAAAAAGACCCGGTATCTTCTGACGTTTTTACGACTATGTATACCGATATCGAGATTTTAGAACGGTTAGGAAAAAAGGATTTTCTACAAACCCCTCATATTCTATGTGAGTATGCCCATGCGATGGGGAACAGTCCTGGTGCCCTAACAGAGTACTGGGAAACATTTTACCGTTATCCTAGACTCCAAGGTGGCTTTGTATGGGAATGGATGGACCACGGTATTCGCAAAACAACCGAAGAGGGAGAAGAATATTTTGCCTATGGTGGAGACTTTGGAGACGAGCCGAATGACTCCAACTTTGTAATCGATGGCTTAGTCATGTCTGATCATACACCATCACCAGCGTTATATGAGTATAAAAAAATATTAGAACCAGTGAAGATAAGTGCTGTTGACTGGGAGGGCAAAACAGTAACTGTAACCAATCGATATGACTTCATCGATTTAAGTCATCTGCAATTAGTATGGACGGTTGAAGCAGATGGCAACATTGTCGAAAGTGGATCAGTAGCTCTTTCTGGAATTATGCCAGAAGTTAAGGAAGAGGTACGCATCGATGTTTCTACACCTGAAAATGTATTCGCTCATACTAATTATATGCTTCATGTAAAAGTAGTATTAGCAAAGGATACCGAATGGGCGAGTGTAGGCTATGAAGTTGCCTGGTCCCAATTTGAGATACCTGTTCAAGTAACACAACCAGCAGTGGAGCGACTGCAATCAGGTACTTTAGTTATTGAGGACGGACGTAATCAATTACATGTTCAAGGAAGTGAATTCGACGTTTCTTTCAGCAAGATTACCGGTCTTGTCGAAGGATGGAATTATCTTGGGGAGAAAGTTATTGAAAGCACCCCGAAATTAAACTTTTGGCGTGCGCTAATAGATAATGATATTTACGAAACAAACCAGTGGAAGCCTATCAGCAATAAAGCATACTGGCAGAAATATGGTTTACATTGGTTACAGCATCGACTTGATGATTTTAGCTATCGAACTGCAGATGATAATAAACAAGTACAGATAATAGCAAAAGTAAGAATCGCCCCACCTAAACTAGCATGGGCGGTCTTAACAACTTATACCTATGATGTTTATGCTAGCGGAGATGTTCAAGTTACGGTCACTGGTCAAGTTGAGGGAGATACTCCAGATACTCTTCCAAGAATTGGCTTGCAAATGAAAGTGCCAGATGCGCTTGATCATGTGCGATGGAATGGCAGAGGGCCTGGTGAAGCTTATGCTGATAGTAAAGAGGCTAATCGTTTCGGTGTTTGGAAAAGTACTGTCGATCAGCTATTTACGAATTATGCTGTCCCTCAAGAGAATGGCAATCGCCATCAAGTAAAATGGATGTCTCTATATCGTGAATCTGGAACTGGACTTTTGGTGACAGGAAAGCCAACCTTTGATTTTAGTGTCCATCGTTATGATATGGAAAATATCGATCAAGCAAGACATACACATGAGCTGATCAGACAGGAGAATCTTACTTTAAATATTGACTATAAACAGCATGGCTTAGGTTCTGCCAGTTGTGGTCCAGATGTCTTAGATAAATATCAATTACGTGCAGAGGACTTTGTGTTTACTGTTCGCTTTATCCCTTTTTCATCTAATGAGGATCCCTGGCATCTAGCCAAAACGATATTGTCAAATAGCTTATAAATTTTATTGGACACTTTTGGAGATTTATTGGACACTTTAGGGCATTTACTGGACACTTTCAGAGGTTTATTGGACAATTTTAAGCATTTACTGGACACTTTTGGAGATTTACTGGACACTATCGCAAAAACCCGCTTCAGATCGAAGCGGGTTTCCTATTTACAATCCACATTTAAGTTGAGCACCACAGTTTGTACACGTATTACAGCCACCGATATCTTCGACACTACCTTTACGGCAAACAGGGCATGTGTCACCAACTTCTGAGCCGATTGACATGTCTGTTTTGTCTAATTCGTTTACTGTATCAACGATAACAACTTTCTTTTCTTCATCTTCAAATAGTTCGGTTTGTTCTGAGAAGTTATTTTCTTCTGCTTTTAATGTTAAGACTTGTGAATCACGGCTTCCATCTACATAAACCGTACCACCTTTTGCACCACCACGGTATAGACGACGATACACTTGCTCTACTTGTTCGACTTTATATCCTTTTGGTGCATTGACCGTCTTAGAAATAGAGCTATCTACCCAACGTTGAATTACGCATTGCGTATCAGCATGTGCTTCTGGTGATAAGGTCATTGCTGTTACGAACCACTTCGGTAAATGATCTGGATCTTGTTCTGGATTGTTGTCTAAATATTCCTGAACGATATCTGCTTTCACTTCGATAAATTTCCCTAATCTTCCGCTACGATAGTAGGTGAAAGAAAAGTAAGGTTCAAGTCCGGTAGAAACACCAACCATCGTACCAGTTGAACCTGTTGGTGCAACAGTTAATAAGTGTGAGTTGCGAATACCGTATTTTAAGACACCTTCACGAATATCTTCCGGCATATCTTGCATATAACCGGTAGAGACAAAGTTTTCACGTAAGCTTCTCGTCTCTTCTTCTGTTTCACCAACTAAGAATGGGAAGCTTCCTTTTTCTTTTGCTAATTCGATTGATGTACGATAAGCGGTTGTCGCAATGGTTTCGAATATTTTATCTACTAATTCATTACCTTCTTTAGAACCGTACTCTGATTCACAGTAAATTAGTAAGTCATGAAGTCCCATCACACCTAAACCAACACGTCGCTCACCTAGAGCTTGTACACGGTTTTCTTCTAGGAAGTAAGGTGTGGAGTCAATCACATTATCTTGCATCCGTACACCGATTTCGACCGTTTGTTTTAGTTTATCAAAGTCGGGTGCTTTCTTCTCTTTGTCCGCTACATTCGCTAAGTTAACTGCCGCTAAATTGCAGACAGAATACGGAGCGAGGGGTTGTTCCAATTTTGTTATCCTAAAGGCTTTTTATCCTTTAGTTCTTACACTTCACTTTCGTGTAAGTTCAGCATACCTTTTCATTGCACACCTTTTTCATGAATTTTAATAATTCTTTTCTTCCACGATCTTCACCAAAAACTGCAGTTGTGTACAATGCTGCGGCCTCTTGCCCGGATTATAGTCTACTAAAGTAGGATCACCGAGTATGCGTTGCCCCTGACTAATTTTTTACCTTAGCCTTCGGTTCGGGTTAGCATCACAGCCTCCCCGCTTCATTCCGCAGTGTTTTACATGAGGCAAACTATGCTATTTTACCACATGGATTTGTCGCTACTACTTTTTGTCCATATGCAGTTGCGTTTGTTTTCTTGTTGGCATTATCAAGGAAGAAAATACCTGGTTCAGCAGAATAAGTGGCACAGACGTTTATCAAGTCCCATAATTCTTTTGCTTTGATGCGTTTATAAACTTTTACACCGAAACCTAGTTTTTCCCATTCTCTAACGTCGCCAACTTCATGCCAATGCTTGTTGTAGTATTCCATTTCCTCAGCATCGTAATTTTCAACATCCGGGAAACGTAAATCGTACTCAAGATCATTTTCAACAGCTTCCATAAATTCATCGGTAATACAAACCGAAATATTTGCCCCTGTTAAAAAATCAGGGGTGTGAACAGAGTAAGAACCGCCATCGCGTAATTCTGCTTCTGCTTTTTCGATATTGGCGTCTGTGAATCCACCTTGACCAGGCATATTTTTGAAATTAACTACCCCTTGGTATAGTTGTACTTCATCAGCAGAAAGTGGTGTGAATTTTAATTTGTCACTAGCTAATTGCTGGATGGTTTCGTCTTCGGTATTTTCCATTAAATAACGTAAGATTCTCGAATTTTGCATCTTCGAGATGATGAATTCAATCACATCAGGATGCCAATCGTTTAGCATAATCATTTGAGCCATATAAAATGTTGCGTTGATTCGTTAGATCAACTCTCTAAGTCACCTTAGAGTTCAGACCATATCTTGTATTTATTAGATACCCTCGCGCTTCGGAAACACTTGCTTCCTACTCTACTCCCTTCCACGAAAAACGTGTGGTTTCGATGGCCGTTGAACCTTCTCCATTTCACAGGAGCTTGGCTGCTGATTGTCTTTCTCGACTTGTTGTTTTTCAGCTTTCACGCCTACCGTTTCCGGTTACGTTGTAGCCAACAAGTCATCTATAATGCTTTTTACATAATCAAAGTTGTTTATTATATCGTCTTCCCGAAAGCGGGCAATTTGAAATCCATTGTTTTTGGCTATCTCATTTTTTTCTTTATCAATTCTTATTCTTTCAATTTGCCAATTTTCAGGATTGGGATAATACTTAGGATTAGCATGCCAATAATCCCCGTCGCATTCGATTATTACCTTGAAATCCATTAAATGAAAATCATATTGTCTTTTTTCTAATATAAAGGAATACTTATAATTTACATTGATTTCATTTAAATATCTTTCCATAATTTTCTCGATTTGAGTTTTTTTAAATTTACCATCTTGCATTTGCTTTAAAGTTGCGGCTCTTATTTTTTCAATTGTCTTCTTACTATAGATTCCTTTTTTACCACTATTCCAAGAAGGGGTGTTATTTTTTTTTTGTTCTGGCTGTTTTAGTAATAATTTTTTCAAAATGTTTCTCTTTTTCCTCTAGATTCATCGATTTATGCCATTCTTTTATTTTTGCTGATTTGAGTGTTTTTGCGCAAGTTTTGCTACAGGTTTTTGTTGCTCTATTAGATCTTGTTGTGGTGTCAAACTTAATACCACAAATGACACAAGTAAGAGGTTTTCCCTTGCTTAATCCAGAACATTTGGAACTGCAATGCTTTTTTGGTTTTCCCCTGTAGAGACCTACAGTATTTTGACAAAGTTCATAAGAGCATTTTAAATCTTCAGGCAAATAGTAATAGCGTAATAAGTATTCCTCTAAAGATAAGTTATGATCATTTTTTAAATGTAGTGTAAACCATCCTTGTTTATTATGAGATATTTTATACCCACACAGTTTACAACTTTGATTATTTTTTGCATCATATGTTTTCATGATAATCCCCTTTTAATATAAGTTAGGGTCTAAATTACCATTTATAACTTAAAGAGTTCTCAGCAATTCACGAGGTTTTTTTATAGACGAGGCACTCCAATTTACCACGTCTTGATCCACCTTGTTCAACTAGATGTGTCAATTTAGCGATATCGTCTAGCCAAGAGACAGAACCAGATGATTTACCATTGACCCCTCTAGCTAAAGCGTTTCGAGGGCGAAGAGTTGATCCGTTAGTACCAACACCACCACCGCGTGACATGATTTCCATTACTTGTTTGCGATGATCACTAATACCTTCACGTGAATCTTTTACAAAAGGCATCACATAACAGTTGAAGTATGTTACATCGGTATCAGATCCTGCACCGTATAGGACACGTCCAGCGGGCACGAAATTCATGCTAGATAGTTCTTGATAAAAATGTTCAAACGATTCATCTTGTTTTTCTTTTGTAGTTTCCACTGCCGCTAGACCTGTCGCATTACGTTTGGCAATTTGTTCGTAATACACTTCTAATGGTTTATCGATTGTGCTTAAGGAGCGTTCAATTACGCCGGTTTCACGCTCTTCATCTTTCTCTAATACGTGAACATAATCTTCCTCAACCTGAATACGGGCTTTACCATTTGTTTCATTAATTTCTAAGATGAAACCAGTACCTCTTGCAGGGAATTTCGGGTCTTCCTTAATCGTTAAAACGACAAAGTCACCTTTTTTTAATGTCTTTTTCTCTGTATCTTTGAATGCGTATCGGTCGAGCATAACAAGTCGAGATACACCTTTATGTGTTGTATGCATCTCAGGTGTAATCGGGTGAACTTGAGGAAATTCCTTAATATCCTCATTCAGCTGCTCCACATTGATTGCCAATGACCGTTCTTTCGTCGATTGCATTGGGTAGTAGCCTCCTTTATCTATATATGCGAAAAATGATAACTTATTTAAATCTATTCTATCGTATCAGAATCGATGTGTTTTCTCAATATATAGTGTTTTTAGCAAAAGAGCATACTATATATTGAAAAAAGCGTAAAAAAGACACTCTCTTAGGTAAAAGAGTGTCTTTTCCTTAGTCTATTATATCAAAAATAAAAGTAGTTTTGGCAAAATATTTTTCATCTTTATCTAACCAAATGGAAGGGAATCCTTCATGATGGACTGATGCCGGTGAACCTTGTGTTTCAAGGCAGAGTCCTAAATATTGTACCGACTCTCTTTCGCGTAACCCTAATCCTTCTGGCAGATTATTAGAAGTATACATCACCACACCAGGCTGGTCGGTTATCACCGTTAATTGACGACCACTTTCTTTCTCACGAACAACAGCACTTTCCTGTTTGGAATGGTCAAAGATAAAGTAGTGATCATAGCCATGATTTGCCACCAAATTTTGCTTATAATTGGATGTCACGCCATCTTTCATCAGGCGGCCATTCCGGAAATCATAGACAGTATCATCTACTTCTAAAATGTTACCAGTTGGAATTAATTCTTCATCCAATTCAACAAATTGACTGCTGTCCAATGTAATCTCATGATTTTGAATATCGGATTTCAAATTACCGCTAAGGTTAAAATATGAATGGTTAGTACTGGTTAGAACCGTTTTATGATCAGCTACACCTTCATAGGTAATCGTAAAAGCATTATCATTATTCAAGGTATAAGTCACCGTCATCTGCAAGTTGCCCGGATAGCCGTTTTCACCATCTTCGCTTTTTAATGTCAGTGTTAGTCCTACTTCATCATTATTTTCAAAAGGAACGACCTTCCAGATTGATTTATGAAATCCTGGTTCACCGCCATGCAAGTGATGTTCTCCCTCATTTTTCGGTAGTGTAAATGTCTTACCATCCACTTCAAATTGCGCCTTTTCAATTCGTCCGGCTACACGACCAATTAACGCTCCAAAGAACCCAGGATTGTCAAGATAGTCTTCATAGTTTTCAAAGCCAATTACGACATTTTCCAGCTTTCCGTCACGATCTGGTGCAAGTATCTTTGTAATGATACCACCAAAATCGAGGATAGAAACAGCCATTTGATTATCATTGACTAAGGTAAACTCTTTCCATTGCTGGTCTTTTACTTTGACTACATCCGTTTTTACTTCCATTACCCGTTTCCTCCTAGTTATCTTTCATTTAAGTGTGACAAAAATCGTTTAAACGCATCTCTTCCGGTCTGGTTTGTTTTATACACCCCGGCATCTTCCAAAACACGTGCGAATTTTTGTCCTAGTGCATCTTCTACAATTTTGTTAACGTTGTCTTTTGTAATAGGTGAATATCTATCTTCAATAGATTGTACCCAATCATGATGGTATTCTGCAACCGTTACCTTTTCGCCGAGCAGGTGTTTTTTGATTGTCTCCATTTCCTCTTTTAAACGGGGAGGAAGTACTGCAAGCCCCATCACCTCAATAAGTCCAATGTTTTCTTTCTTAATATGGTGAACATCCTCATGTGGATGGAAGAGCCCCATCGGGTGTTCATCTGTTGTACGATTGTTACGTAATACGAGGTCGATTTCGTATAATTCGTCACGTTTGCGGGCAATTGGTGTGATCGTGTTATGTGGCGTATCATCTGTATAAGCAAGAATATCTGCAGCAGGATCACTATATTCTCGCCATCTTTGTAAAATGTAATCAGATGCATCCACTAGTTTGTTGCGATCAGTATGGCATAAGCGAATCACTGATAATGGCCATTTGACTACCACCGCTTCCACATCGGGAAAATCGTCTAATGTAAAGCTGAATTCCTCTTCAGCATTTGTCATCGCAAAGGTATAATAACCACCTTGATAGTGATCATGTGATAAAATACTACCACCAACAATCGGTAAGTCAGCATTTGAACCAATGAAGTAATGTGGAAATTTCTCAACAAAAGCAGTAAGTCTGGCAAAAGAATCTCGATTAATTTTCATTGGCCGGTGTTCTTTTGCGAACAGTATACTGTGTTCATTGTAATAGACATAAGGAGAGTATTGTAGAAACCAATCTTCCCCTTCTAATGGAACCTCAATAACCCGGTGATTAGAACGTGCCGGGTGACCGATCCGTCCTACATAGCCCTCATTTTCCGCACATAGTAAACATTTTGGATAAGCGATATCCTGTTTCATTTCCTTTTCGCGCTTAATTTGTTCGGGATCCTTTTCCGGTTTTGACAGGTTGATCGTAATGTCTAAATCTCCATAATCTGATGCTGTTTTGAAATGAATGTTATTCGCAATCCGTTTCGTTTGAATGTAATTACTATCTTTACTCAATTGATAGAAATAGTCCGTTGCTTGCTCTGGTGACCTTTGATATTTCAAATAAAAGGTTTGGTTTATTTCTGAAGGTTTTGAGATAAAAACGTCCATAATTTTCGCTGTTAGTTGTTCCCTTTCGTCAAGTAAGCCCTCGATTAATCCTTTGTTTACTGCCAGCTCCGTTAATTCTTCTAAAATATCTGGAATATCTAGGTTTAGCAGTTCTGCGTCATCTTGATAACTTGCTTCATTAAGCAGGCCTAACACTTGATTACGTGCATAAATTTCATCACTGCTCTGGATCAATTCTTTCTCAATAGCTTTGTTGACTAATGTGTTCACTAAGCTTGAAATAGTGGCCATGTTAATCCTCCTTGTAGCCTGTTGGATTTGCCTGATGCCAATTCCATGCATCGGTAATAATGCGATCAATATCTGTTCTGGTCGGGTTCCACCCAAGAATACGCTTTGCCTTATCTGATGCAGCAATTAACGTACTAGGATCTCCAGCTCTTCTTGGTGCTACTTCTGCCGGAATCGCATGATTTGTTACTTTGCGTGCGGCATCGATGATTTCTTTTACAGAGAAGCCTTGGCTGCTTCCTAAGTTAAAGACATTACTTTCTCCGCCTTCTTTTAAATATTTAAGTGCTAGTATATGAGCATCGATCAAATCTTCAACATGAATGTAGTCACGGATACAGGTTCCATCTGCAGTATTGTAGTCATCACCAAAAATAGAGATATGCTCTCTTTGACCTAACGCTACTTGCAATACAATCGGAATTAAGTGTGTTTCAGGTCGGTGGTCCTCACCAATTTCACCTGTACTTCGTGCACCGGCAACATTAAAGTAACGAAGTGATACAAAACGGATACCATGAGCTGCTTCGGTCCATTTCATCATTTTTTCCATCGTTAATTTTGTTTCACCATACGTATTAGTGGGGTTTGTTGGCATTGTTTCGGTAATTGGTACTTGTTCTGGTTCACCGTATGTTGCGGCGGTAGAAGAAAAGACAATATGTTTGATATCGAATTCTGTCATAGCCTGTAATAATACTTGTGTTCCGTAAACATTGTTATCAAAATATTTGAGAGGGTCTTCCATTGATTCTCCTACTAGAGAGTTTGCTGAAAAATGAAGTGCTCCATCAATCGTTTCGTGTGTAAATACTTCGCGCAAGAATTCAATATCACGAATATCGCCATTATAAAATGTTGCGTCAGGATGAACTGCTCCCGCATGCCCTGTCAATAAATTATCAATCACTACTACTTCATATCCCTGATCAATTAATTGATATACAGCGTGTGAACCGATATAACCTGCTCCGCCTAAAACTAAAATACGCATTTGTCATCATCCTTTCTAACTTAAAAAATATTAAAATAGTAACCATTCACAAAATAGATAAACTGTGAAGTAACGTAGATATGGAAAAGAGATATCCCCGGAAGCGCCGATCTGTTCCGAGGAAAAAGGCTTCTCTTCCAGGGAAAAGATCTTCTCTTCCGAGGATAAACGACTATATCCAGGGAAGAGAAGGGCATATCCCCGGAACAGCAAAGGATATCCAGGGAAGGGAAAGAGGTATCCTTGGAACAGAAAGAGATATCCCTGGAAGAGATGTCCTGTTAACTTTGCAACTAAGCTACTTCGCAGTTTATATCAACTACAAACCAGTAAGAGCCTAAAGTGATATTTCTTTAGCGCCGTCTCCGATTGCGGCTACGTAAAAGGTGGGTGCGTAACCTACTTTTTCTTGATAGGTTTTGCCAATGGCTGCTTTGACAGCTTCAACCATTGTCCTTTCTACGATAGCAATCGCACATCCGCCAAATCCAACACCTGTCATTCGGGCACCAAGAACACCTTTTTGTTGCCAGGCAGTTTCGGCAATGGTATCAAGCTCCATACCTGTAACTTCATAATCATCGCGTAATGAAACATGCGATTGGTTCACTAATTGACCAAATTCTTCGAGTTCACCAGCATTTAACTTTTTCAAAGCATCGATCGTTCTAGCATTTTCATATACAGCATGTTTTGCCCGTCTTTGGTTTATTTCATCACTGATTAATGAACGGCTATTCTCGAATTGTTCCAGTGTTAATTCGCCAAGACTATTAATAGAAAGTTCTTTTTGCAGGTCGGCAAGTGCTGCTTCACATTGGCTGCGACGCTCATTATATTTGGAATCAGCGAGTTCACGTCTTTTGTTCGTGTTAATGATAATGATATCATGATTTTCCAATTTTATTGGTGCATATTGATAGTTTAATGTATCACAATCTAATAACATTGCGTGATCTGCTTTTCCCATACCAATTGCAAATTGATCCATAATGCCACTGTTGACACCAATATAATCGTTTTCAACTTTTTGTCCAAGTTGGACCATCCGAATACGATCTATCTCGAGTCGGTAAAGGTTTTCTAATAAAACCCCAGTTACAAGTTCAATCGAAGCAGAGGAGGAGAGCCCTGCACCGTTAGGAATATTTCCATAGAATAATACGTCAAATCCTTTATCAATGCTAAATCCTTCTTCTTGGAAGTAAAGCATCATCCCTTTCGGAAAATTAGTCCAATCGTCTTCTTTTTTGTAGGAAAGTTCATCTAGTGAAACGTCGATTATTCCCTTATCAGGAAAATTATCCGAATAGAGTCGTACCTTTCGATCCTGTCTTGGTATTGCTAACGCATACGTACCAAAGGAAATTGCAGCAGGGAAGACATGCCCGCCGTTATAATCGGTGTGTTCTCCGATCAGATTAATTCTACCCGGTGCAAAAAATGCTCTTGGCTGTTCAGTTGTTTGGAACATATCTTGAAACTTGGCAATTAATCTTTTTACATCCATTTTAATTTTCACCCTTTGAAATATTTTGTCGACTTAATTAAATTAATTTATTAACTATATTGTACGTGATTTCATCATCAGATACAAGACTAAAAATGCAAATAATTGATTGAAGTGAACAGTCACTTATAACGACTTCACATAAATTGGAATTAACCTTAGTGCTCATTAGTTATCTTGAGAAAAGTTAACAAACACTTTACGCAGAGTTTAATTAATATCAATCTTGAATTGATAGAATCAGAGGTGGAAGATAGTCAAAATAATAGAGGAGGAGAGAGAATGGAGCGACATTCAAGCTTAAAAATATCTAGCATATTTTTGGCATTTTTACTTGTATTTACTCAACTCTCAACAGCATTTATACCTATAGTAGAAGTAAATGCCCAAGAACAAGAGACGGATGCTATTTCTGTATCTGATGCATTGGCAGAAGGCCATGATACAGAAGTGACAATGGAAGGGTATATAGTAGCCCCTTTTAATAATCACTATGCCATTAAAGTAGCAGAAGAGAATAATGCTGAAGCTACGTCTATTATTGTTAAGTTGGAATCAGATCAACGTGATCAATTTAGTCCACAGTTAAATGAAGCAGCATTAGGACAGAAAATTATTGTGACAGGTACAAGGGACCTTTATTCCAATCAGGAATCCATTGAAGATGTAACAAGTATTACATTTGCTGATGGTGATGCAATAGAGGATGAAGACCCGGTTCCGTCTAACCTATCGATTGTAGAAGCACGTCAACAAAGCAATGGAAGTGTCGTAACCATTGAAGGTGTGGTAACTTCTAGTAATCTAGCAGATCCAAATAGCAGTCAATTATCCACATACATACAAGATGAAACTGCAGGTATTAATCTTTTTGCATTTGATGGATCTTCTTTTCCAACATTAAATGAAGGAGATATAGTACAAGTTACAGGAGAAATTGATGTTTATAGTGGTTTAACTGAAATTATTCCAAATGAAATAGAAGTGATTTCTAATGATGAATCGCTACCATCAGCAACAGCTATCACGATAGCAGACTTAAACGATGAAGCAGTAGCTGAACCGTTAGAAGGTCAACTAGTTACTGTTTCTGGATATATTCAAAGTATTCCATCTGATCCAGCTGGTGGAGGCTATAATATTTCCTTAATCGATAGTGACTTTAATAGTACGACATTAAGAGTGATGGAAGGTACGTTGGATGTTGCTGAGCTAGAAGAAGGAAAATGGTATGATATTACAGCGGTTTTAAGTCAATACAACAGCTATCAACTATTACCTAGAAAAGCTAGTGATCTATCATTAGCGGAGGAGCAACCGGACGCGCCAGATGCTGGTGGCGAATACACATCCACTGTTGAGTATGTTTCTGATGGTGACACCATTCGGTTAACAACACCAGTTTTAGGGTCTGATCGAGTACGTTTTGTTAACATAGACACTCCGGAAACAAGTGTATCTGGAGCAAATGGTGTAGATGAAGAAAACCAAAAAGAACATGGTCAATATGCAACAGAGCGCTTAAAAGAATTATTACCAGAAGGTTCAACCGTAACATTAAAAATTGGTGAAGAACCTACTGATCAATATGGTAGACTACTAGCGGAAGTCATCAATGAAGAGGGCGTAAATACGAACCTGGAATTAGTTAAAGAAGGATTCGCAACAACCTACTTTATCTGGCCAATTGGTGATGAAGATAATTATCAGCTTTATCAGGATACAGTCAAAGAAGCAATAGATAATGAACGCGGGATTTGGAATCCTGAAAACCCATTAACAGAGTTACCATTTGAGTATCGTGCCATTAGTGAAGGTGGAGATTTCCATCGTTATGTAGGGAACTCCGATTCGAAAGAATATGTAGAACCAACCGAATATGCAGAGGTTCCCGTAGAGAAACGTATCTTCTTTGCAAGTGCGGAAGAAGCAGAAGAACAAGGCTATACGCCAGTAACAACTGGTGAAGAACCATCTGATGATATATTGGAAGTACAACTATTAGGTATGAATGACTTACACGGTAAGATTGATCAGGAATATGTACTAGATGTTGATGGCGAAGATGCGGTTTATGGTCGTATGGATTATACAGCACAAGCGATTAAAGAACGAGAACAAGAAAATGAGAACACCTTACTCGTACATGCTGGGGATATGATCGGCGGAAGTTCACCTATTTCTGGATTACTTCAAGATGAGCCTACCGTAGAAATTATGAATGAAATGGGCTTCGATGTGGGCACAGTAGGAAACCATGAATTTGACGAAGGATTAGATGAATTGAAACGTATGGTAAATGGTGGCGATCACCCTGAAGGTCTTGGTACAGAAGGTTACGAAGGGATGAACTTTGATATGCTTTGTGCCAACTGTATTCAAGAAGATACAGGTGAAACCTATTTACCACCATATGCGATACAGGAAGTTGACGGTGTAGAAATTGGTTTTATCGGTGTGAATACACAAGAGACAATGAACATGGTCATGCCGTCTTCTTTAGAAAATGTAGCATTTACGGATGAAACAGAAGCAGTTAATGATGCAGTTGATGAATTACAGGAACAAGGTGTGGAAGCCATTGTTGTTCTTGCGCACATGCCAGCCACACAATCTGGATCAACTGCTACAGGAGCAGCTGCAGATTTAGCTAAAAATACCGACGATGCAGTAGACATTATTTTCGCAGCCCATAACCACCAGGTAGTAGATGCCGTTGTTGATGATAAATGGATTATTCAAGCATCGGAATATGGAAAAGCCTTTGCTGATGTCGATATTCAAATTGATCGTGAAACAAAAGATATTGTAGATGTAGAATCAGAAATTGTGTTTGTGAAGCAAGACGATTACCAGCCTGAACCAGCTGTTGAAAGTATTCTTAATAAGTATGAAGCTGAAATCGAGTCCACTGTAAATGAAGAAATTGGCTATAATGCACAGGAATTAACTGGTCAATATACGAATGATGGCGATCATGGTTTAGGTAATTTAATTGCAGATGGTATGAAATGGGTAATGGATGCTGATTTTGCGATGCACAATGGTGGTGGTATCCGCGACTCCCTAAACGTGGGTCCAATAACTTGGGGTGAAGTGTTTAACATTCTACCTTTTGCTAATAATGTGATGTCAGTGGAAATCAAAGGGAAAGATTTAATTCCTATTCTAAATGACAATTTATCAAGTTACGGTTCAGATTATAGTGTGTCCGGATTACACTACACCTACAATTATGATTATCAGCATGTAGTAGATATTACCTTACCGGACGGATCTCCGATTGATCCAGATGAAACATATGTATTGGCAACGAACAATTATATTGGTACACAGGATGGGCCAATTAAAAATCTAGGTGAGAATCCGATCATGGGTCCTGTCGATGTTGATGCTGCGGTAGATTACATCAAGTATCTAGATACGTCTGAAGAAAATCCATTAGTGATCGGACCAGAGGGGCGTATTGCGCAAACAGATGAAATTCCAGACATGGATGATCAAGGCGAGGCGATCGGCTATAATGCACAGGATTTAGTCGGTAGTTATACAAATGGTATCGATCACGGTCTAGGTAATTTAATTACAGATAGTATGAGAGTGGAAATGGACAGTGATTTTGCTGTGACAAATGGTGGGGGGATTCGGTCTTCATTATTAGCAGGTCCGATCATGACATCATCATTAGAACAAATACTAACGCATGGCAATACATTAGTGAAAATGGAAGTGACAGGTGCTGAATTAGAAGATATTTTAAATGCACAGCTTTCTGATAACGGTTCTGATTATAGTGTATCTGGGTTCCAATATCGCTATAATAAGGCTGCAAATAAAGTGATATCTATAACACTTCCAAACGGCAAGAAAGTGAAAAAGAATGATACCTATACCTTAACAACAAATAGCTATTTAGCATCAAGAGGTGTATTCGCATCGATCGATTCTGAGCGAGAAGAAGGACCTGTCGATGTAGAGGCGCTTGAGAATTATATTATTTCGTTAGAAACAACAGAGGAAAGACCACTGTTATATGGTACAGAGGGTCGTATCTCTACTGTACCTAAAGTGACATTGCCAGATGTTGTAAATAATAAGGCGGAAGTAAAAGAGGTTATTTTTGATCAAGTAGCAGCAAAGGGTAAAGCTACCGTTGACTTTACCGAAGTAGAAAATATTGACGAAAGCAAACCATTAGAAATTACAGTAACAAAGTCGCAATTAAGTAAATTAAAAGAAAAAGATGCGGTTTTAGCTGTGAAAAAAAATGATGTAACACTAGAATTTCCAGCAGCATTGTTTAGTGGGGAACAGGATGCTACGATTATTATCGAAAAGCTTGCAGATGTAGAAGGTGCGAAAAGTGCTGTTTATGATTTTACCCTTGTGGAAGGCGAAACTGTAATAAGTGACTTTTCTGAAACAGAAGGTGTTCAATTAGCCTTTAATATCCATGACGAACATGTGGAGAACTCAGACCTTTTGAAAGTATTCTACCTAAATGAGGAAACAGATGAATGGGTAGAAATTGGCGGTGAGTATCAAGACGGTATTGTGACAGCAACAACTACTCACTTCTCGATTTTTACTGTAATGGAAGCTAGTGATGATGATGAAAATAATGATAATGATGAAACCAATAACAATGGTGAAAATAATGATGGTGATGAGTCCAATAACAATGATGAAAATAATGATGGTGATGAGTCCAATAACAATGATGAAAATAATGATGGTAATGAGACCAATAACAATGGTGGAAACAATGATGATGACGAGACCAACAACGATGTTGGAAATAATGACGATGGTGAAACCAATAACAACGATGGAGATTCAAAAGATAACGATGAGAACTCCAATGGATCAGAAGATCAAGAGAAATCAGAGGACACATCAACAGAAAAGAATGAGCTGCCAGATACCGCCACCTCTATGTTTAACTACGTGGTAGCAGGTGTCGTCATAATCGCATTCGGATTATTATTGCTGATTCGTAAAAGAAAATTAAACTCATAAGGAAATTGAAAAAAGGCTACATTCAGCATCTTGAATGTAGCCTTTATTCCTGTAAGGTAAGAAAGTATAAAATTCAGGTATTTGTCTAGCTCCGAGCGCCCAGAAACTAGGCGACTTCACGAATTGCCCTACGATAAAGAAGACTTGCCGATTGGTGAAACCAGAGGCTTAGTCGCACTTATGCCTTTAGGTGAAAGTCATCATCGGTTCGCAAGCTTACCGTGATTCCTTTATCTCAGTTAATTCGTTCCAGTCGCTACGTTTCTAATCGGGCGCTCTGCGCTTTTCTTATTTAATCTTACTGTTGCTTAATAGTAGTATACTGCTCTCTTATTTTCTTAGCTGCTTCCACCATTTTTTCCAGAGCAGCGATGGTTTCCGTTTCTCTTCTTGTTTTCAGCCCGCAGTCTGGATTAATCCAGAATTGTTCGACATCAATGGTTTCCAAGGCACGTTTAATGTTTACTTCAAGCTCCTGTAATGTTGGAACACGTGGGCTATGAATGTCATAAACACCAAGCCCAATATCCTTCTTATAATCATTTTTCTCAAAAGTTTCCACCATTTCTCCGTGACTCCGAGAAGTTTCGATAGAAATCACATCAACGTCTAATCCATCGATAGCTTCATATATTTCACCGAATTCAGAATAGCACATATGCGTGTGAATTTGGGTTTCAGGTTTGACTGTTGCCGTTGCAAGTTGAAAAGCATTGACAGCTGCATCAAAATAGGCTGGCCATTTTAAACGATCTAATGGTAACCCTTCCCGTAATGCAGGTTCATCTACTTGAATGATGTTTATTCCTGCTTCTTCAAGTGCTAATACTTCCTTTTCCAATGCTAAAGCAATTTGATCTTGGACGGTGAATCGAGGTAATTCTTCATGAACAAATGACCAATTTAAAATCGTAACGGGTCCCGTTAACATACCTTTGACAGGCCGATCAGTTAAAGATTGTGCATAGGCTATTTCTTTGACGGTAATCGCTTGTTCCCACTCAACGTTTCCAGCTAATAAAGGCGGTTTAACACACCGTGAACCATAAGATTGAACCCAGCCAAATTCAGTTACCGCAAAGCCTTTTAATTTTTCACCAAAATATTCAACCATATCGTTCCGTTCAAATTCGCCGTGAACGAGTACATCTAGATCTAAGTCTTCCTGAATTTGAATCCACCTTCTCGTCTCTGATTCAATAAATTCTTCATACGCTTGATCAGAGATTTCACCTTTACGCCATTTTGTTCTTGTTCGCTTTACTTGAGGTGTTTGCGGCAAACTTCCAATTGTTGTTGTCGGTAACAACGGTAGGTTTAACGATTCTTGTTGACGTTTCTTTCTCTCCACAAAAGAGATCTCCCGTTTCGCTTTATGTTTTGCAATAGTAGGTGTTTGACTGCGGTACTCCGATTGATCCAATTTTTCTATTGCTTGTCGGCTTGCTTCAAAACCGTCAGCAACAGACTGTTTCCCTGCTTGTAAAGCGGTTGTTAAGGTTTGCAGTTCTTCTAACTTTTCATTAGCGAAACTTAATCCGTCTTTGACAACAGCATCTAGCTTATTTTCTAAATGCTTCGTGACAGGCACATGCAATAAGGAACAGGAAGGTTGCACGATTAACGTTTCCGGGTTTGCTTTCTGTTGGATATTTTGTAAGAACTGATATTTTTCCTCTAAATTAGCACGCCAAACATTTCGTCCATTAATAATACCAGCACCTAAAACTTTATCAGAAGGGAAGCCAAACTTTTGGATCAACTCTAAGTGGTCACCATGTACAAAATCCAATCCAATTCCTTTTACTGGTAGAGCAGTAATACGTTGATAATGTTGAACCGTCTCAAAGTAGGTTTGTAAAATGATTTGAATTCCCGATACATTGTTGTCGATCGATTGATACACTTGCTCCACAAGTTGTATTTCCTTTTCAGAAAGGTTAGTACCCAAAATTGGTTCATCTATCTGTACCCAACTTGCTCCCGCTGCTGCTAATTCGTTAAGAACTTGCTCGTATAATGGAAGCAAGCGATTAACCCAACTTTCTAATTCATCTTCTTGATAGCCTTTTGCTAATTTGACAAATGTGACTGGTCCGACAATGACAGGCTTGCCGTCAATTTCCAATTCCTCTTTTGCTTCCTGATAATAATATAATGCTCGGTTCTCGATTAATTTTGGTGATGTTCCACTTAGTTCTGGCACTATATAGTGATAATTGGTATTGAACCATTTGGTCATTTCTGCTGCCACAGCATTTGTTTCACCACGAGCAATCGCAAAATAACTAGCCAAGTCTGTTGGGTCATGATGCTGAAATCGCTCTGGAATAATATTAAAGGCAACAGCTGTATCTAATACATGGTCATAAAATGAAAAATCCCCTACAGGAATAAGATCAATTCCTTGTTCTTTTTGCTTTTTTAAGTTGTTAAGTCGTAATTCTTTGGTTTGTGCTTTCAATGATTGTTCACTAATGTCTCCTTGCCAGAATGCTTCGATTGCTTTTTTCCATTCTCTTTTTTCCCCTATCCGTGGATAACCTAAATTGGCACTAAGAATTGTTGTCATTGTGTAAAAACTCCTTTAATCTTATATTTTTGTTACTAACTTAGCTTGCTGATGAACATACTTCGTGAGTTCCACTGTTAACGGATAATGCATAAATGGCGTGATAATATAAATACCATTAAAATAATTCATAGCCGTTGTAATTAACTCCTTGGCAATTTGTATTCCCTCTTGTAAACTGTCTTGGCGGTTATCATGGCGCTGCATTCTTGTTCGTACTTCGTCAGACAGCTTCATGCCTGGCACTTCATGATGAAGAAATTCTGCATTTCGGTGAGAGGTAAGTGGCATGATACCAATGAAAATAGGTTGATCAATATGTTTAGTCAGTCGATGTAATTGGATAATTTGCTCATGGTTGAATATCGGCTGTGTTAAAAAGTAGTCCGCACCATGCTTTATTTTCCGTTCCATCCTTTTTACTGCTTTTTCGAGATTGGCTACATTAGGATTAAATGCGGCAGCTACCTGAAATTGAGTGTTTGTTTTCAGAGAACTACCAGAAAATGAAAGACCTTGATTAGACTGTTTAATCAGTTTTGTTAATTCCAAAGATGTGACATCAAAGACCGATGATGCTCCCGGGAAACCGCCGATACGAGTTGGATCCCCTGTAATAGCTAGAATTTCATGCAGTCCTAATGTATGCAGTCCCATTAGATGGGATTGAAGCCCGATTAAGTTACGGTCACGACATGTCAAGTGGATAAGTGGTGTTGCATGACAACCTGCTTGCTTCATTTTTACAGCCATTGCTAGATTGCTAATACGTGGAGTAGCTAAGGAATTATCTGCTAATGTAATTGCGTCAACCCCAGCATTTTCTAAAGCAAATACACCATTCATGAATGGGGCTGTATCCAAATGTTTTGGTGCGTCTAATTCGACAATAACGGTATGTCGTTTTCGAGCCTTATCTGCAAGTGTTGTTCGTAATGGGGGTTGCTGTTCTGTTGTGTTTTTGGTGAATGTTACTTGCTTGGTTTCTTTTTCCGTAATAGGTTCTAAGTCTGCAACACCATCTTTAAGGGCACGAATGTGTTCCGGTGTTGTACCACAACATCCCCCTATTAACCGGACACCTTGATCACGGAATTCCTTCGCGCATCGTTCAAAATAGTGACTATGCTGGTTGTACACTAGCTTCCCGTTTTGATAAGCTGGAAGACTTGCATTAGGGTATGCTGCCAAAAATGCCTTTTCTAGAAGCGGAACTGATTCTAATGCTTTGATCATATAGTGAGGACCTAAATGACAATTCACTCCTACAACATCCGCCCCAATATTTTCTAGTGTTTGAAGTACTACGGGAAGTTGGATGCCATTTTCCATCACACCGGGTTCATGCATGGATACATTCGCTAGGATAGGCAGATCTGTTTCTTGTCTAGCAATCTCTAAGACTTGTTTGATTTCTTCGAAGTCATAGTATGTTTCTAGTAATATGCCATCCACACCTTCTAGTAATAGTGAAAAGAGTTGTTCTTTAAAGCTGCGGATAATTTCTTTCTTAGAAGCTACTATTTTTTGAACTCCTCTAATTCCACCAATCGTTCCTAACACAAATGCCCGGTCTTTGGCAGCAGTATTGGCAAGTTGAACTGCTTTGGTATTCAATTGATGTACTTGATCTTCTAAACCAAAACGTGCTAATTTGATATAATTTGCCCCGTATGTGTTGGTTTGAATGATTTCTGCTCCAGCATCAAGATAGGTTTGATGAACTTGAAGGATTTCATTGGGATGGGTAGTGTTGTAAGATTCGAAACATCGATCTACGCCATGGGAGTAAAGTAAAGTTCCCATTGCTCCATCAGCGACCATTAACCTGTTTTGCAAATGACTAATTAAGTTGGACATAAAATTTCACCTCTCTTCTGCACAAAATAAAAAATCTCCGGCTATAGAAAGACGGAGATTTATTGGAAAAAGACTCTCATCTTTCAAGCACATCATGCTTGCTGGAATTAGCACCTTGTCAATGAATGACGGTTGCTGAGGCATCGTAGGGCCAGTCCCTCCACCTCTCTGGATAAGAAAAAGCTATTTAGTTAGTAACATTTGTTAGTAGTTTACAACAATGACAAACCAATTTCAAGTACATTTTGAAAATAATGGTATGAGGTGCCCGGGAAAACTTGACGGATCTTATAAGTATGATATGATAAAACTTAGTTGAAAATGATTATCAATAACAAGGAGGGTATCTCCATGAACTTACATCAGCTTATTAAAGAACGTCGATCGATAGCCGTTTATCAAGATAAAGAGGTTTCACAAAGTTTGATCGAAGAACTATTAGAAACAGCTATTTGGGTTCCGAATCATAAAATGACAGAACCATGGCGCTTTGTATTTATTCAAGGAGAGGCTAAAGAAAAACTGGCAAACATTAACCGGCAAGTAGCAATCTCCAAAACAACTAGTAATTCAGATGAAGAATTAAAAATAGTAAGCGATAATGCTTATCATAAAATTATGAATGTACCATTTATCTTTTTTGTCGTTAATACCCTACACCCACAAGAAAAGTTAAGAGAAGAGGATTATGCGTCTTCTAGTTGCTTAATCCAGAACTTTAGTTTACTAGCATGGGAACAAGGGTTAAGTACTTTTTGGAAAACAGGAAAACTGGCCTTCTGTGAAGAAACAGCAGAATTGATTGGTTTAAAAGAAGATGAAAGAGTAGTTGGACAAATTCAGGTAGGTTATCCAGCCAAAAACCTATCTCCAGTTCCGAGAACATCAGTAAAAGAAAGAATCACCGTTATAGAGTAAAACGCATCGGATGCCGTATCCCGATGCGTTTTTTGCTGTAGAACACAGTATTAATAAACTGCGAAGTAACTTAGGATATGGAAAAGAGATATCCCCGGAAGCGCCGATCTGTTCCGAGGAAAAAGGCTTCTCTTCCAGGGAAAAGATCTTCTCTTTCGAGGATAAACGACTATATCCAGGGAAGAGAAGGGCATATCCCCGGAACAGCAAAGGATATCCAGGGAAGGGAAAGAGGTATCCTCGGAAGAGAAAGAGATATCCCCGGAAGAGAAGTCCTGTTAACTTTGTAACTAAGCTACTTCGCAGTTTGTATCTACTGTGTAATATATCATTAAATCTAGAAAGGTGATTGGTTTGGTTTAGGGTAAGTATATCTATTAAATGCAAAAAGAAAAGCCGATGACATATCTCATCGGCCAAAAGAAAAAGGGGCTATCATTTTGTGAGAAAGCAATCTTTGCAGCATTGCTCAATTTGGAACACTTTTAATATATCAAATGAATGAAAAGCTGGTGTTAAGTATTAGTTAAGATCATGTAAAGTTTTTCCTGAATCTACGATAAATCGTTATAATGTAGATAATAGTTTTAGAGGAGGAGTTAACATGAAGACAGTTTCGATTTGTGTAACAAGTGATGTGCATGGTCATATCATGCCAACGAATTATCGCAACAATCAAGAAGAACAGCTCGGTCTAGCAAAAGCAGCTACAATTTTGAAAAAAATAAGAGAGAAAAACCATACAATCTTAATAGATAATGGCGATTTTATTCAAGGAAGTCCATTCACCTATTATTTTGCCAAAAAGCAAGCAGATCAACCTAGTCCTATGATTAAAGTTGCCAACCAACTAAACTATGATCTAGCGGTAATTGGAAATCATGAATTTAATTATGGATTGCCATATTTACAAGAGGCTGTCGAAGCTTCTGACTTTCCTTGGCTCTCCGCTAATATAGTAGATAATAGTACGAATCAACCTTTTTTAGGTAAGCCTTATATCATCAAAGAAACAGCGGGAATACGTATTGCTATATTAGGGTTAACCACACATTACATACCAAATTGGGAGGATCCCAACCATATTAAAAACCTTACTTTTGACGATGCTGTTAAGACTGCAAAAAAATGGGTAGCAAAAATTCGTGAAACAGAAGTACCAGATGTGATGGTTGTCAGTTATCACGGTGGATTAGAACGTGATCCAAAAACAGGTGAACCGACCGAAGAGCTCACAGGAGAAAATCAAGGTTATCAAATTTGTCAGGAAGTAGAAGGAATAGATATCTGTATTACAGGTCATCAACATCGTTATTTAACAGAGAAGATTAATGGAGTAACAGTTGTTCAACCTGGCAATAATGGTCAAGCGATCGCAGAAATAAAGGTAGAATTCGATCAAACGATCCAATCGGTTACATCTACATTGCATCGTTTAGATGAACAGACAGAAGTAGATCGCGAAGTGGAATATAGTATACGGGAAGAGGAAAGACAAGTTCAAGCTTTCCTAGATCAAACCATTACAACGGTAAAGGGTGATATGGAAATACGTGATCCGATGAAAGTACGATTACATGGTCATCCTTTTATTAATTATATTAATCAATTGCAGATGGATGTAGCGGAAGCAGACATTTCGTGTACCGCCTTATTTCATGATCTATCACCAGGATTTCCTCAGCAAATAACGATGAGAGATATTGTATCGAATTATATTTATCCCAATACGTTAAAAGTACTGAAGCTAACAGGGCAAGATATAAAAGATGCATTAGAGAAATCCGCTAGTTTCTTTCAAGTGGAAAATAATCAAATAGAGATTAATCCAGCTTATTTGAAACCAAAACCACAACCTTATAATTATGATATGTGGCAAGGTATTTACTACAAAGTGAAGCTGTCGAATCCAATTGGTGAACGAGTGATAAGGTTGGAATATCAAGGTGAGCCACTTGATTTAAATCAGGAATTTCAAGTCGTTATGAACAATTATCGTGCCAGTGGTGGCGGAGATTATTATATGTTTAAAAATAAAGAAGTGGTGAAAGATATCCCAATAGACATGACAGAATTGATTACTGACGATCTTTTGAAACGGGATGAACTTGTTCCTGATCAAACTAGTTATTTTCGTATAATCGCACAATGATAGATTAAAAAAATAGTATAAAGATAGAAAAATATTACGAATTGACGTATAAAACACGCCATTGTTGCCCCATAATGACAAATGTGACAAGCATTTGTAACATCGTAATTTTTGTTACAGACTCTTAAATTCACTGTAACCACAAAGGGTATTTCGATGTGTTATATTGGTGCTTGTCAACATTGAAAGGAGGCAACTATGATGCGAAGGTTTTTAGTGTCAGTAGGTTTTGTTACAACTAGCTTCTTTTTTGTGCTACCAATTTCGGCAGCAGAATACGAGGTAGAAAAAGGAGATAGTTTGTGGGAAATTGCACAAGAACATAACACAACAGTTGCAGATTTAAAGGAGATTAACGAGCTAGATTCAGACTTAATTCTTCCAAAACAAATTTTAGAGATAGATAGAGAAATTAATTACACTGTCGAAAGAGGTGATTCATTAAGTGAAATCGCTAATGAGTATGAAGTAACGGTTAGCGATTTAAAAGAATGGAATAACCTCGAAACAGATTTAATTATTATTGATGAAGAATTAATCATCAAGGATGCAAACAAAGAACAGTCTGAAGAACATCAAGATGAGGAAACAAAGGAAGTAAATCAGACAGAAGAAACGCCAGAAGCTACAGAGCCGAAGGTCGAAAAACAAGCGAATACAGCAAAGGAAGAATCTTCTGACGACCAAACTGGTGAAACCATCTCAGTATCAGCAACTGCATATACTGCAGAATGTGATGGTTGTTCAGGTGTCACTTCTACAGGGATTGATTTATTAGAAAATCCTAACATGAAAGTAATTGCAGTAGATCCTAACGTTATTCCACTTGGAACTAGAGTACATGTGGAAGGTTACGGAGAAGCAATTGCAGGAGATACTGGTGGAGCAATCAAAGGGAACAAGATCGACATTCATGTTCCAACGAAAGACGAAGCCTACGACTGGGGCGTCCGCACTGTCGACGTTACAATATTAGACTAGTAAAGTAATTGGAAACTCTCTCGTTTTGATGCGGGGGAGTTTTTTGTTGTTAAGAACGTATAAAATCAGCACAATGACCGTGTTAAACTTGGATGTCTAGCTCCAATTCGCCAAAAACTAGGCAACTTCCCGAAAGTGCCCTACGATAAGTTATCATCGGTTCGCTTTTCTAACAAATTTGCACAAAAACAAATAGAATCAAAAACAATTAAAAAAACCCACAGATTAAGAGTTGCTATTTCAAGGTAAATATCTTATAATTTTAACAACGTTGTTATTATAAAACTGCAAACGATTACAAAAAATAACATTGGGAGTGTGCGAAGTGAAGAAAAAATATGTTTTAGTTGGAACCGGTGGCCGTGCAGAGTTTTTCTATGGAGCAATGGTGCGTGATTTTCAGGAAACATGCGAATTAGTAGCTTTTTGTGATTCCAATCAAACACGATTAGACTATGCTAACAAACTATTAAAAGACAAATATGGAGTTTCAGAAATTAATACGTATACAGCTGATCAATTTGATGAAATGATTGCAACAGAAAAACCAGACATTGTCATTGTTACCTCAATGGATAGAACACATCATCGATATATAATTCGTGCAATGGAATTAGGCTGTGATGCGATTACGGAAAAACCGATGACAGTCGATGAAGAGAAAACACAAGCAATTATTGCTGCAATTGAACGCACTGGTCAAAATGTACGTGTTACATTCAATTATCGTTATGCACCTCATAACACGAAGATCCGTGAGTTAATTCGCGATGGTGTAATTGGTAAGGTTAATTCTGTTCATTTTGAGTGGGCATTGGATACACAGCATGGAGCAGATTATTTTCGTCGTTGGCACCGTGATAAACGTAACAGTGGTGGTTTACTCGTTCACAAATCCACACACCACTTTGACCTGGTTAACTTCTGGCTCAACACAGAACCAGAAGTAGTGTATGCAACAGGCGGACTTCGTTTTTACGGAAAAGAAAATGCCGAAGAACGTGGCGTGACGAAATTCTATGAACGAGCATATGGCAGTGAGTATGCTAAAGATGACCCTTTTGCGATTGACTTAGAATCTAATGAACATTTGAAATCGATGTATTTAGATGCTGAAAAAGAAGACGGATATCACCGTGATCAAAGTGTGTTTGGAGATGGAATTAACATTGAAGACACATTAGGTGTAAATGTGACTTACAAAAACAAAGCGATTCTAACTTATTCCTTAAATGCATACTTACCGTGGGAAGGCTTCCAGATTGCCTTTAATGGTACAGAAGGACGAATTGAAGTACAGGTACGTGAGCAATCTTATATTAATTCAGGTGGTAATAAGAGTGATGAGGGAAAACTGAGCGGTAAATCAATCCGAGTATTACCGATGTTTGGCGAACCATATGAAGTAGAAGTGGAAGAAAAAGAAGGTGGCCATGGTGGCGGCGATCCGGAATTATTAAATGATTTATTTGGGGTACCAAAAGAGGATGAATTTAACCGTGCTGCATCACATATTGATGGTGCCATTTCGATTTTAACTGGAATTGCTGGAAATAAATCGTTAGCAACAGGGCAAGCAGTAAAAGTCGATGATCTAGTAGATTTAAAAAGGAAATAATAGACAAAAGGAGCTGGGACATAACTAATAGGTAGAACGAGAATCCGAACAATCTGAACTAAGCGTAGGCAAAATACGTAGACTCCTGTGGGAAGAGCACGAGCTGAAGATCCACTGTGTGACGTGTTTTTCTTCACACAGTTAGCTGAGGCCGTGCCTACGGAAAGCGAAGTATTTTGCCGAAGCGGTATGTGTGCTCAGACTTTAATGTTCGGATTTCTTCTATCTAATTCCTCTTTTGTCCCATCCTCTTTTATCGATACACCTGATCAAAGTCTCACTGTATATTTCTTCTATTGATCTTGCTCCATTTCAATTACATCATCATTTATAGACTGCTCGTTAGTAGAAAATCCAATCACACCGAAGCATGCGATTAATAGAAGAAATAACACTACTAATAATTTTCTCATCTGTTATCCCTCCTAATTTGTAAATCCAATCTATATTGTATATGATAATCGGTATAATAACTATGTAATTTCTGTGGAAAAACGCACAAAATTATGAATGGAGGATAAAAATTGGTAAATAACCTGCAAGAAGCAGAGGTAGTCCGGATAGAGAGTATAGGAGAAGGATCACGGGTCTGTTTAGATTTAGTGGATCATCTTGCCCCGACTGAAGGAATATTGTTGGGAAATACAGGGCATGGCTACTTTTTGATATTAGCGGAAAATCGGACAACCGATACATATCCAGCCAGACCATTTCGGATAAATAGTGGAGCCATTCATCATTATGTTCTTAAAGAGGATGAAAAGACAGCTTATTTAGCGGAACTGAAACCGGGTGATGTCATCATGGTATATAATGAAAAAGAGGAAATGCGAAAAATTGCCATCGGCCGAGTAAAAATAGAAAAGCGCCCCCTTATGCGTGTGGTAGCAAAAGTTGGCGACACCGAGGTTTCAGCGACTCTTCAAGAAGCAGACAGTGTTCATTTATTAACTCCTGAACACAAGGAAAAACCAGCCATCACACTCCAAGAAGGTGAACGAATTCTAGTAAAACTTGATCAACCTGGTCGGCATCTTGGTGAGAAAATAGAGGAAGAGATAATTGAGTTTTAATATTGTGTAAATTTTCCGAAAACTCAAAAGAAAGTAGTTGACAAAATATTAAGAGCGTACTATGATGGTAACAACATTTAAAAACGTGATGGCATTGACGAAGAGAAGTAGCTTATACTTAAGCACTAAAGAGAGCTGATGGTAGGTGCGAATCAGTGTGCAAGGTAGGTGAATGGACTTCTGAGCCCCAAACCGAACGATCATCTAGTAGGCTTTGGCGAGATACCCACTCGTTGCAAAAGGGTAGCGTTGATCAGACGTGATAAGTGAGTTGTATGAATGTGCAGCTAATAAAGGTGGTACCACGGGTTTCCTCGTCCTTTTCGGATGTGGAAACCCTTTTTGTATTGTTGGAAAAGTAAAGTGTCCAGTAAATGACGAAAAGTGTCCAGTAATTGAGGTAAAGTGTCCAGAAAACACCCGAAAGTGTCCAATAAATGAAAAAAAGTGTCCAGTAAAACCACAAAAGTGTCCAATAAAATATAAAAGAAAAATCGATGAAAAGGAAGAGTACAATTTCCCTGCTGTATCACAGAGAGCCGGAGATGCTGAGAATCCGGTATACACGGAAATTGGAATGGACCTTCGAGAGCGCCTTGGAAATGATAGTACACGGCAACGGCTGATCCCCGTTAACGGATAATGAGCGGAAGGCTAGAAAATAGCCCTCAACAAAAGGTGGCACCGCGGTAACCAAACCGTCCTTATGCAGACTTGTAAAGTTTGTATAAGGACGGTTTTTTATATTCGGATCATCAACTTTCAAAAAAAGGAGTCGAGGGAAATGGTTAACTATAAAAGCACGGAACTAAATGGAGATACGATCACACCGATTTCGATATTTAACAGAGTCAAAGGTAAGAAGAAATTTTTACTGGAGAGTTCTGGCAGTCACGATGAAAAAGGGAGATTTTCTTTCATTGGACTCAATCCTTACAAAGAAATTATTGGATCAGCAACCAACACAATCGTTACGAACTATACCGATGGAATAACTGAAACGGTCCAGCAGAAGCCATTAGAAGTTGTTAAAGCACATATTCCAAATGAAGAATTACCATTATCATACGCCTTTTACAGTGGAGCAATTGGATATATCGGTTATGATGCGATTCGACAATATGAATACATTGGTGAACTATTAGATGACGAAATGGATATGCCAGATGTTCACATGATGTTTTACCAGGATGTTATCGTTTTTGATCATATCAAACAAAAAGTTACCATCATGACAGTCAATTTGGATGGTTCAAGAGATGATGACCAATTAGAGGCCAACTTAGCTCAGTTACAAGATCAAATCTTAACACCAGAGCCGACAATACCTGATGAAGAGTTACTCGTTAGTTTCGAACCATCAATTGAAAAAGAAACATTCCTAAACATGGTCGAAACAGCTAAACAACATATTAAAGACGGCGATATATTCCAAGTGGTCTTATCACAACGGATGAAAGCAAGCTTCGATGCTGACCCGTTTACCTTTTATCGTAGGTTGAGGGTAGCGAATCCATCACCTTATATGTATTTTATCGATTTTGATGATTATATTGTGCTTGGCGCCTCACCAGAGAGTTTAATTAAAACAACCGGACGAAATGTTGTGACAAACCCGATTGCAGGTACAAGACCAAGAGGGAAAACAAAAGCAGAAGATCAGCAATTAGCAACAGAATTATTAGCAGATGACAAGGAATTAGCAGAACACAAAATGCTAGTAGATTTAAGTCGAAATGATCTAGGTCGCGTTTGTGAAATTGGTTCGATCACCATTCCGAAATACATGGTGATTGAACGTTATCAACATGTTATGCACATTGTCTCTGAAGTGCATGGTGAATTAACACAAGATTACACTGGATTAGATGCCCTGGTATCGACCCTGCCGGCAGGAACGGTTTCAGGAGCACCGAAAATTCGGGCGATGCAAATTATTAATGATCTCGAAGACAAAAAGCGAGGCGTCTACGCAGGGGCTGTCGGTTACATCAATATGAATGGTGATCTAGATTTAGCGTTAGCGATTCGTACGATGGTCATTAAAGGAAGGCAAGCATATGTGCAAGCAGGAGCGGGGATCGTTTATGATTCTGATCCACAATCAGAATACCAGGAGACATTAAATAAGGCAAAATCGCTATTGGAGGTTAGTAAAAAATGATTTTATTAATTGATAACTATGATTCTTTCACCTACAACTTGTTTCAATATATGTCAGAGCTTGGCAAAGAAGTGAAAGTCGTCCGCAATGACAAAATAACCATTGAGGAAATCAGACAATTAAAGCCGGAAGCGATTATTTTATCACCTGGACCTGGAATTCCAGAACAAGCTGGGATTTGTATCGATATAGTCAAAAGTTTATCAAGTGAGTTTCCGATTTTAGGAATTTGTCTAGGGCATCAGGCAATAGGTGCCGCGTATGGAGCAACTGTCACACATGCCGGACAGATCAAACATGGTAAAACCTCGATGATTCGTCATCAAAATGATGAAATCTTTAATTATTTGGAACAACCATTAGAGGTGATGCGTTATCACTCTCTTGTTATTGAAAAAGATACACTTCCTGACCAGCTGTTAATAACAGCAACGGCAATGGATGATCAGGAGATCATGTCGGTGAAACATACTTATTTACCTGTTTATGGTTTGCAGTTTCATCCAGAATCCATTGGAACAGGAAAAGGAAAGCAATTACTAAACAATTTCTTTGAGTCGATTAGAAAGGGGCAACAAGCATGAAAACATTTTTAAAAAAAGTGATGGAAAAAGAAGATTTGACATTAATGGAAATGGAAGAAGCAGCTAGGTATATTTTTTCAGAAGAAACAAGTGATATAGCGATTGGTGCCTTTTTATCAGCGTTGAAGACAAAAGGAGAAACAGTTGATGAAATTACTGGATTAGTCAACGTATTGTTAGAAATATCTCCACTTGCATTGCCAGATGACCTGACAGAGGCAATGGATAACTGTGGCACAGGAGGCGATGGTTCTCAAAGTTTTAATATCAGTACAACGTCTGCTTTTGTTATCGCAGGTGCAGGTATTACCGTCGCAAAACATGGGAATCGTAGTATTTCTAGTAAAACAGGAAGTGCAGATGTTTTAGAGCATCTCGGTGTACCATTAGAATTTACAAGACCGGAAACATATGAGATCTTAAAACAAAATGGTATTGCTTTCTTATTTGCACCGAATGTACATCCAGCAATGAAGCGTGCGATGAAAGTGAGACGAGAATTAGGTGTGCCGACCATTTTTAATGTAATTGGGCCATTAACGAACCCTGTAAAACTAACATCGCAATTGATGGGGACTTATCGTCGTGATTCATTAGAAAAAATGGCAGCTGTTCTGCATAAATTAGGTCGCAGGCGAGCATTGATTATCAATGGTGCTGGTTATATGGATGAAGCATCTTTAGCAGGTGAGAATCATTTGGTATTATTAGATCGAGGAGAAATCATGAAATTCACCCTTAAACCAGAAGAAGTGAACTTGCCAATGGTAGAAAATGATTCAATCAGAGGTGGCGATGCGAAAGAAAATGCAGAGATTTTACGCAGTGTATTAGAAGGAAATAAGGGACCACATCGTGACACTGTTTTATTAAACGCAGGGTTAGGTATTTTCGCTAATGGTAAGGCAGGCACGGTGCAAGAAGGAGTAGAATTAGCACGAGAGTCGATTGATTCAGGTGCTGCCTTAGCCAAATTGGAGAATCTTATTACCATAAGCAATAAGTTGAAACAAGAGGTGTAATATGACTATTCTAGATAAGATTTTAGCAGAGAAGGAAAAGGAAGTAGCAAATTTAAAAGAAAGCTATCAGCCTGGGCAGATCCAAGCAAAACGAGTGAATGTTTCCTTATATGATAGCTTTATGAACGCAAACAAAATGAGTATTATAGCAGAAATGAAACGTGCGTCTCCGTCTAAAGGGTTAATTAATGATGGGGTCGAACCTAGTGCGCAAGGACGTATCTATGAAACGTGTGGAGCAGGTGCAATTTCGGTGTTAACCGATACACCCTTTTTCCAAGGAACAATGGAAGATATGCAAGAAGTTAGAGAAGTGGTTGACGTTCCCGTCTTAAACAAGGACTTCATTATTGATGAAATCCAAATTGATCGTGCGTATGATGCCGGTGCAAATTTAATTTTATTAATCGCAGCCGCACTTTCTGAACGAAGATTAGCGGAATTATATCAGTATGCAAGTGAAAAAGGGCTGGAAATATTATTCGAAGTACACAATGAAGCAGAATTAGCTGTTGCTCAAAGAATCGGTGCTCAAATTATCGGGATTAATAACCGTGATTTGAAAACATTTGAAGTCGATCTTGCTACAACGGAGAGGCTGGCAGAAAAAATCGATACAACGAAGACGCTATTAATTAGTGAAAGTGGGATGAAGGAAAAATCAGATGTGGAACGGGTGCAGAAAGTTGGCGCAAGAGGAATTTTAGTTGGTGAAACGATGATGCGTTCTGTCGATTTAAAAGAAACATTCGATAGTTTACGAGTACCGTTAGGAGAATAAATATGGTTCAAGTTAAAATTTGCGGGTTACAAAATAAACAGGCAATTCAAACTGCGGCAGAAGCAGGTGCAGATTTTATCGGATTTGTTTTTGCCAAAAGCAAACGACGAGTAACGAAAGAACAGGCAACAAATCTAGCACAATTTGTTCCGTCCAATGTGAAGAAAGTCGGTGTTTTTGTTAATGAAGATATCGAGGTGATTCGGAAAATTGCTCAAGATGTCGGTTTAGATTATGTGCAATTACACGGGGATGAATCGCCAACTTTTTGTCAGGAAATTGGCTTACCGGTAATTAAGGCATTTGAGGTTCGCGGGGCGAGTGACCTGGATAAAATCGGTTCTTATGACTGTGCGTACTATTTACTGGATAGCCCGAGTGGTAAATACCGTGGTGGCTCAGGTGAAACATTCGACTGGCAAGTAGCAAAAGAGTTTGACTTTTTAAATAAAAAGATCTTGCTTGCAGGTGGACTTAAAGTCGAAAACATTGAAGAAGCGATCGCAGAAGTGGCGCCTGCAGGTGTTGATGTTTCCAGTGGAGTCGAAACAAGTGGAGAAAAGGATTTAGAGAAAATAAAAGCATTTATAGATGCAGCAAAGAAAGGTGATGGAAATGGCAAACTATCAGGCGCCAAATGAAACAGGCCATTATGGTGAATACGGTGGTCGTTTTGTACCGGAAACGTTAATGCCAGCCGTTTTAGAGTTGGAAAAAGCATATCAAGAAGCTATTAAAGATGAGCAATTTTTAGCAGAATTCGATTATTATTTAAAAGAATATGTAGGAAGAGAAACACCATTATACTATGCTGAACGTTTTTCCAAAAAATTAGGAGGACCAAAGATTTACTTGAAGCGAGAAGACTTAAATCATACCGGTGCTCACAAAATTAATAATGCATTAGGTCAGGCGCTTTTAACATTACGAATGGGTAAGAAAAAAGTTGTCGCAGAAACCGGGGCAGGTCAACATGGTGTGGCAACAGCTACGGTATGTGCATTGCTTGGTTTAGAGTGTGTGATTTTCATGGGGAAAGAAGATGTGCGTCGTCAAAAATTGAACGTCTTCCGCATGGAGTTATTAGGTGCTCGTGTTGAAAGTGTTGATCAGGGTAGCGGTACGTTGAAGGATGCTGTAAACGAGGCATTGCGCTACTGGGTAAGTAATGTGGAAGATACCCATTATATTATCGGTTCTGTAGTAGGACCGCATCCGTTTCCGCAAATAGTAAGAGACTTTCAAAGCATGATTGGTACTGAAACGAAGAAACAAGTAAAAGAAAAAGAAGGAAGCCTACCAGACGCTGTAGTTGCCTGTATCGGTGGCGGCAGTAACTCAATGGGCATGTTCTTTCCATTTGTCGAGGATGAAGAAGTCAAGCTTTATGGAGTAGAAGCAGGCGGAAAAGGTGTCGATACTGACCAGCATGCTGTTACATTAAGTTATGGAAAAAAAGGTATCTTACACGGTACGATGACTTATTTATTACAAGACGAGAACGGACAGATTCAAGAAGCCCACTCGATTTCAGCTGGTCTTGATTATCCTGGAGTAGGCCCAGAGCATAGTCATTTACGAGATATTGGTCGTGTCAACTATGTGGATATTACTGACGAAGAAGCACTCGAGGGATTACAGGAATTATCAAGAACAGAAGGAATTATTCCAGCATTGGAAAGCTCGCATGCGATTGCATATTCGACGAAACTTGCCAAGGAAATGAACGAAGATGAGGTTATGGTTATTTGTTTATCAGGCCGTGGCGATAAAGATGTGGAAACAGTGAGAGATGCATTAGGTGGTGAAGCAAATGGGTAAGAAAAAAATAGATCAAGCATTTCATGACGTATTAGAACGAGGAGACAAAGCCTTTGTACCATATATTATGGCTGGTGATGGCGGTTTAGACAAATTAGATGAGCAATTAGCCTTTTTAGAAGAAGCAGGTGCAACGGTCATCGAATTAGGGATTGCCTTTTCCGACCCAGTAGCAGATGGCCCTACTATTCAAGAATCGGGCCTTCGAGCATTAGCAAATGGTGTATCACTTCATGCTGTATTAGATAAATTAAAAGAAGGAAAAGAAGAGCGAAATATCCCAATTGTACTGATGACCTATATAAATCCGATTCATGCATATGGTGTGGATAACTTCGCTAAATCCTGTACAGAAGCAGGAGTAGACGGCTTAATTATTCCTGACTTACCTTTAGAAGAAGAAGGAATTATTGTTCCAGCTTTAATGGAAAACGACATTGCTCTTATTCGATTAGCAGCCCTAACCAGTACAGAAGAACGCTTAGCAGAGATCGCTAAACGTACGGAAGGCTTTCTCTATGCGGTAACAGTAACGGGAACTACTGGTGCACGATCTTCCTTCAAAGACTATCTCGGAACTCATTTAGAGTCATTACGAGCAAAAAGTAACGTTCCTGTTCTCGCAGGATTCGGTGTATCCAGTCCAGAACATGTGCGCTCATTAACCGAGCATTGTGATGGAGTCGTAGTCGGAAGTAAAATTGTTGATTCGTTATATAAAAATGATCGAGCTGCAATTCGTGAATTAATCGGTTCCGCCCGCCTGTCAAAGCAGTAACCCTGAAAAAAGTCGCTTGAGGTGCCCGCACCTCAAGCGCTTTTTTCAGTTGCAAATAAAATCCCGAAGTTGCAAATAAAATCCCGAAGTTGCAAATAAAATCCCGAAGTTGCAAATAAAATCCCGAAGTTGCAAATAAAATCCCCAAGTTACAAATAAACCCCCGAAATCTAATCAGTAAAGCATAAAAATTTGTAAGCACAAATTTTCACATTATCTTATCTTCTTATCCAAACAACTTTTTTAGTCTATCTCTATTCCTAGTGTTTAGTTAGTATATTCATTAATCAAACGGACTGATATTAAAGAAAAAATATAGTTAAATCTAAAAAAAGGATATGTTTTTATAAAAAAAGTGAATTCACACACTATGTATATCATGGCATACTGTAAATAAGTTCTATTGCAATAGATCGAAAATATGTACGAACAAGAAATAAAGAAACTTATTTATTATCCAAAAGTTGTAAGCGATATCATTAATGGTTTGATTTATCGAGGAGGTGGCGGATATTTAAGAGTTTTAGCTAACCATAATATTCTGTGATTTTCCATTATGTACATTTGTAAACTCTTTAAATACTTCATTTTTAGTTTTATATATTCATAGTTTGACCTGAAAAATATGCGTATCAATTAGTTTAGTAGTGAAGAATGAATGAGGGGGAATTAGGTGTGAAGAACAAAATAATTTTATTTATCACAATTTGTTTGATGCTTATATTAGCAGCTTGTAGTAATGACGAGACAAGTAATGAGCCAGAAGAAACCGAAGATGGAAAGGTTGTTTTAACAGGGCTGATTACAAAGCACCCATTAACCAAAGACCTTGAAGACATGGAATGGTTAGCAGAAGTGGAAGAACGAGCAGGTGTAGAAATTAAATGGGAAGAAGTTACCGCTGACTGGGATCAAAAGAAAGGTGCGATGTTAGCAGGTGGTGATATTCCTGATATTATCGTCGGTCCAAATGCGATCACAGATGCAGACTTTGCACAGTTTCCAGGTTTATTTGAAGACCTAAAACCATTGATAGAAGAACATGGACCAAATATCCAAGCTATGTTTGATGAGCACCCAGAAACAGAATTACTTTCAACACAAACGGATGGAGAAATTTATGGCTTATCGAAGTATCAACAGTTTTGGCCAGAAACAGCTACCATGCAATTTATTAATCAACAATGGCTAGACAATCTAGGGTTAGATATCCCAACGAATTGGGATGAATTGTTTGACGTATTAATGGCTTTTAAAGAAGAGGATGCCAATGGTAATGGTGACCCAAATGATGAGATTCCAATGGACTTTGCCCCAGTTGCGGAAACCGGATTTGGTTATTTCCATCCAACGGTGTTACTTGGCAGCATGGGCATGACAGTAACTGGTGGTGGTGGCCAAGGTTACTTCCTAGAAGATGGCGAAGTGAAAAACTTCTTTGTCGATGAAAGATACAAAACATTTGTATCCTTTTTAAACAAACTATATGAAAACGGTTTAATAAATGATGAAGCTTTTACACAAGATTATTCACAATATCAGGCTTTAGCACGTGGTGAAGGTGAAGATGCCAAAATAGGTTATACATTTGGTTGGGAAAAAACAGACAGATTCGGTTTAGGTGTTGCAGATCAATATGAAACGTTTGATCCGATGAAAGTTTCGGCTGATTATGATGGGGAAGTAAGCTGGTCTTATGACTATAATGAATTGAACTTCGGTGTTAACTTTATTCAAATGTCATCAGCGACAAGTAATAAAGAAGCAGCCATGAAGTTTATCAATGAACTTTACGACCCTGAAGTTAGTCTACAAGTATTATTCGGATCTATAGGTCCTAATATTGAAAAAACTGGAGATAACTCCTACAAAATTCTCGAACCTCAAGATGAAGAAATGGATCCAGGTACATGGAAATGGACTTCTACTTGGGCAGATAATGGTCCAATGTTTATCTCTGATCAATTAGATGTTGAATTACCTGTGGATATGCAGGCAGTAGATGAACAACAAGCACCATTTAATGATGTATTTGAATCATTGGATCGTCAAAATGATGTGTTCCCGGGAATGATGCTGAAATATTCCGAAGAGGATCATAACCAAATGACGCTTGTTAATACAGACTTTATGAATATTGCAATCTCCAAGTTTGGCGAGTGGATCACCTCAGGTGGTATTGAAGATGAATGGGATAGCTATGTGCAACAAGTAGAACAGATGGGCTTACCATCTAATATTGAGATTATCCAAGGTTACTATGATGATTACAACGAACAATTAAACTAGAAAACTAGAAGGAGAGATATTAGCTAAAGGCTGATATCTCTCTATAAAAAAGGAGAGTCTTATCATGGCCTTGATCCAAGGAACGAATACGGAGACTTTGCCCAAGGCGAAAAAAGCAACCATTCTTAATACGTTAAGAAGAGATTATCAATTGTGGCTAATGATTTTACCTGCAATCATCTGTGTAATTATATTTAATTATATTCCGATGTATGGGATTCAATTAGCATTTCGGGAATATGATTTCACGGCTGGTTTGACGGGTGGAGATTGGGCAGGACTTAAATATTTCGAACAGTTTATCAATAGTCACCTTTTTTGGGATCTGATTCGTAATACGTTACTCATCAGTATCACGACGATTGTTGTTGGTTTCCCGGCACCAATTGCGCTCGCATTATTAGTAAACCAAATCAGATGGAAAAGAGGAAAACGGATCTTACAAACGACTGTTTATTTGCCTCATTTTATTTCCATCGTTGTATTAGTAGGGTTATTAAATGTAATGTTATCTCCAAATACTGGAGTTATCGGTTTATTATTAGCAAAACTAGGTGTGGAAGGCAACCTGTTAGCGTCTGTAAAAGCATTTGTTCCAATCTATGTATTATCAGATGTGTGGCAGCATGTCGGATGGAACAGCATTATTTATCTAGCCGCATTGGCTGCTGTTGATCCACAGCTATATGATGCAGCCAAAATTGATGGAGCGAATAAATGGCAAATCATTAGAAATGTAGAGATACCGGCTATCATTCCGACCATCATCATTTTATTAATACTAAACATGGGGACAGTTATTAGTACAGGATTTGAAAAAATATTCCTAATGCAAAATTCTCTCAACTTACCAATATCAGAAGTGATTGAAACGTATGTCTATAAAACTGGTATTGTATCCAATCAATTTAGCTATGCCGCTGCGATTGGTCTATTTAATACGATGATTAATTTTATGATGCTAGTTATTGTCAATACCATTGCAAAGAAAGTGGCTCGCATTAGTCTGTGGTAAGTTAGCTCAAATCAATTTGAAGGAGGAAGCGAAATGCCTTCTATCACAATGAATAGAATAAGAAATAAAAAACCAACCGATTTACTATTTGATGTTACCGTTGTGGCGATATGTATATTAATGTTTTTTATTGTGGCCTATCCGATTTATTTTATTATCATAGCATCGATTAGTGACCCTACTTATGTTTCTACCGGAAGAGTACTTTTTGTTCCGAAAGGTTTTAGTTTATTTGGATATGAACAAATTTTTGCCGATTCGAGAGTTTGGATTGGATATCGCAATACATTGTTTTATGCTCTTTTTGGGACATTCGTTAATTTGCTGTTAACTTTACCGGCAGCATATGTGTTGTCACGTCATGAGTTTAAAGCTCGAAGATTTTTGATGTTTTTCTTTATCTTCACAATGTTTTTTAATGGTGGGTTAATTCCTACTTATATGTTAATGAGAGATTTAAGTTTAATAGATACTCCATGGGTATTTATCTTTAATCCACTTACTGTAAATGTATTTAATTTAATTATTACGAGAACATTCTTTGAGAACAACATACCACATGAAATGTTTGAAGCTGCTACAATGGATGGCTGCTCCCATTTTAAGTTTTTCTCATCGATCGTATTGCCATTGTCCAAAGCTGTAACTGCTGTAATCGGACTTTATTATCTAGTGTGGCATTGGAATGACTTCTTTACTGGGTTAATTTATATCCGTAATTACGATTTACAGCCATTGCAGATTGTGTTGCGAGATATCTTGTTATCTAATCAAGTGTTTGCCGAAGGTGCGGGGAGCGGTGGAACAGGTGGAGGTTATGCACAACGTTATGCCGATCAGGTTAAATATGGTGTTATTATCGTATCCTCCCTACCTGTATTAATCCTGTATCCATTTATCCAGAAATATTTTGAGAAAGGAGTATTAATTGGATCTGTAAAAGGATAAAACTAGTCTACTTATGAGATAATTTAATCTGTTGGCGAGATAAGTTTAGATATCTCGCCAGCAAATGACATCTTATATTTAATTATAAAAATCGTTAAAATAATCAACTACATAATCTCGAAATGTACAAGCTGCCTTGGCTAGATAACGATCTTCAAGCCATGCGATTTGATAGGTTCGCTGACATACGGGTTCATCGATATGCACCAAGTGGAATGGTGGATTATTATCTTCAAAGAAGGTTTGCGGTAATAAGGCAACACCAATACCTGTGCGAAGGAAATGACTGATGGCAGAAAGTTCGTCAACTTCACAAACTATATTCGGCGTAAAACCTGCTTCTTTACAAAAAGAGTCCGTCATTGCTCGAAAAGGATTCCCTTCTTTTATATTTATAAATGAATCGTCTGCCAGTTCATTCAGATGGATACTTTTTCGATTAGCAAATCGGTGTGTAGAAGGAACAGCTAATAATATTTCTTCAGTGAGAAAGGATTTTCCTTTTATCCCCTCCTCTTCTAATGGTGGGAAAGTAATACAAAAATCAATCTCACGATTTCTTAATTGTTTTACCTTTTCTTGAGTTGAGGCTTGGCTGATTTGAAGTTTTATATCAGGATACTTAGATAGGAAAGAGCCAATAATGTCAGAAAAGCATTTATGAGTGGAAGTGGATAAAAAGACTCGCCTCTGTTCCATTCCTGCAAGGTCTGCTATTTCTTTTCGCCCTTCTTCAAGAGCTCCCAGTGCCATTTCGACTTTCTTCAAAAATACTTTCCCAAATGAATTCAGTTTGATGTTCCTTCCCTTGCGCTCGAATAAAGGTACGCCTAAATCCTCTTCTAACCGGGCAATCGTTTTACTAAGAGCAGGTTGCGCAATGCGAATTTCTTCTGCTGCTTTACTCATATGTTCAAGTTTGGCAACTGTTCGGAAATAATATAACTGCAACATTTCCATCCATATCCCTCCATTATTCATATACTCAAGTATATATATTAATGAATAAATATATATTATCATTTATCTAATTATGATATTAAAATAAATACTGTAAGTTGACAACAAAAATAACGAACAACAGAAGCCTAGAAATGGAGTGTTATGTATGAAGTTAAACCATATTAACTTAACTGTTACTGATGTTAACGCTACCCGATTGTTTTTAGAAAAATATTTCTATGTACAAACTAGAAGCACTTATAAAGATTCCTTTGCCTTGTTGGTAGATGATGATGGACTATTGCTTGCTTTAACGAAGGGGGCTAAGGTCAACTATCCTAACTCCTTTCATATCGGTTTTGAACAGGAGAGTGAAGAACAGGTAAATGAAATTAATCAACGTATGAAAAATGATGGATTTGATGTAAAGGCTCCTAAAAGAGCACATCGTTGGACATTTTATATGAAAGCACCAGGAGGCTTTACAGTCGAGGTTTTTAAATGATTATTGTCATATAAATAAACACTAACAAAGGATGAGTGGTATATGAAAGTAGCAGCGTTTTCTAATTATGGACCTGCAGAGGTTTTGCGTGTAATGGAAGTTGATGACCCACAAGCAACTAACGATGAAGTACGCGTTCGGGTCAAATCCGCTGGTATTCAACCATTTGATTGTGCTGTGCGAAAGGGAGACTGGACACCTCCAGGATTGACGGTGGAATTTCCGCAAGTTCTTGGTAACGAGTTTTCAGGAGTGATTGATCAAGTAGGTAAAGAGGTCTTAGGGTTTGAAGTGGGGGACGAGGTTTTAGGCTGGGAGTTAATGGCTTGTTATGCAGAATATGTAGTAGTTAAAGCAGATCAAATCGTGAAAAAGCCACAGCAGATGACTTGGGAAGAAGCAGGTGTCATAACAGCATCAGGTCAAACAGCCCACACTGCGTTACAAGAACTTGGTGTTGGTAAGGGAGACACCATATTGATTCACGCAGCAGCTGGGGGAGTTGGTACCTTCGCAGTACAAATAGCTCAAGCATGGGGAGCAACTGTCATCGGCACCGCAAGTGAATACAACCATGATTACCTGCGATCACTTGGGGTAGTTCCTGTCACTTATGGAGATGGGCTTGTTAACAGAGTCCGTTCTCTCGCACCTGATGGAGTAGACGTAGCTCTTGATGCCGCGGGAAGCGAGGCTCTGATCGCTTCGATAGACATTGTCGCACACAAAGACCGTATTGGGACAATTGTTGCATTCGACCTAGTAGAGGAACTTGGAGTTCGCCCTATAAGAAGTCAACGTTCAACGGAGCGCCTTTCCGAACTAGTTAACCTTTATATGAAAGGAAAATTAACTATTCATGTTAGAAAATCATTTCCGCTTGACAAAGTGGTCGAGGCGCACCGGGAAGTCGAAACAGGACACGGATACGGAAAAGTGGTTCTTACAATTGATTAAGCATATTCTATTGTTCAGGTGTTGCAAAAAAAGAATAAGCCGTCCGCATAATAATATAAGCTAGTAAACTAACTCCTAAAGCAGGTATAAAACCTGGTACTAAATAATAAAGGTAAAAAGTCGCCGCAATTAACACGAGCATGGCAATCGTATGCAGTGGCTTACCAATAACCAATATAGCAGAATATTTAAGATAACCAAGCACGGAAAATTGATAATGCACATAGATTGGGAAAATGAACACAGCAACAAGTGCAATAATAGCTAATAAAATATAGGTCATCACCATTAATGTAGAGTTTAATAGTGAACTGTCTAACTGTCCTAAGATTTGAATGTTCAACAGTAAAATAGCTGTGGCGATAGCGAGTATATACCCAAGGATATTAGATTTGATAAACTCCTGTTTGTAATAGTGAATAAATTCGCGAAAAAGTTTGATATCATCCTCTGATTTGATATCTTGCCTGATTGTTGCAAACAAGGCTGCGGTAGCAGGGAAAATTCCAACTATAAATAATCCGAGTACCGAAAAAATGAACCAATACAGGTTTAAAAGCAGAATCTTAAAAATCCACTCTCCAACCGTTATATAAACTGAAATACCTTTATTCATAGCAAGGAACCTCCCATTCTCATATATCTATCTATTAAGCATACACAAAAATATTAGAATGGTAAATTTTATAGGAGAAATTTAAAAGAAAAGATATAGATTCTAAAATTAGGATAAATAGGTTCAAAGAGGTTTCGCAATAATTAAAGCGAATTTCGCAATAATCAGAGTGGATTTCGCAATAAAGGAGGTCCTATTCGCAATAATCAAGCAGGATTTCGCAATAAAGGAGGTCCTATTCGCAATAATCAAGCAGGATTTCGCAATAAATCAGATCTAATTCGCAATAATCAAACTAAATTTCCGCAATAAAAAAGCTACCTCTTAAAAAGAGATAGCCTAAATATTATGCATACATCGCACTAATTTCCTTTTGTAACTTCTGATCTGCTACATACTCATCATAGCTAATTTCCTTATCAACAATACCTTTTGGTGTGATTTCGATCAGGCGATTGGCGATACTGTTAATGAACTGATGGTCATGTGAGGTGAACAGAATCGAACCTTTAAATTTAATTAAACCATTATTTAATGCAGTAATGGATTCTAGATCTAAGTGGTTTGTCGGTTCATCTAATACAAGCACATTGGCATTCGATAACATCATTTTTGATAACATACAACGTACTTTTTCTCCACCAGATAAAACATTTGCTTTCTTCAATGCTTCTTCCCCTGAGAACAACATACGGCCAAGGAATCCACGTAAGAAAGTTTCGGTTTGATCTTCTGGTGAATATTGACGCAACCATTCTACTAAGGTCATGTCATTGCCATCGAAAAATGTTGAGTTATCTTTCGGGAAGTAAGACTGGGAAGTGGTAACACCCCAAGTATAGCTTCCTTCGTCAGGCTCCATTTCACCCATTAGGATATCAAACAACACGGTTTTAGCATTTTCATTTGGTCCAATAAATGCCACTTTATCATAAGGCTTCAACGTAAAACTAACATTATCTAACACCTTCACGCCGTCAATTGTTTTCGAAATACCTTCGACACGTAATAAATCATTACCAATGTCACGACCAGGCTGAAAGGCTACATACGGATAACGACGGGAAGATGGTTTAATATCGTCCAGTGTAATGTTATCGAGCATTTTTTTACGAGAAGTTGCTTGCTTTGATTTCGATGCATTGGCACTAAAGCGAGCGATAAAGTTTTGTAATTCTTTAATCTTCTCTTCTTTTTTCTTGTTTTGATCCTTAGCCATTTGTAAGGCTAGTTGACTGGATTCATACCAGAAATCATAGTTTCCGACGTACATTTCTATTTTGCCATAGTCGACATCAGCGATATGTGTACATACTTTATTTAAAAAGTGACGATCGTGGGAAACAACAATAACGGTATTTTCAAAGTTAATTAAAAATTCTTCCAACCATTGAATCGCTTGAATATCTAAGTGGTTTGTCGGCTCATCTAATAATAAAATATCTGGATTACCGAACAAAGCTTGTGCTAATAATACTTTTACCTTTTCAGAACCTGTTAAATCAGCCATTTTTTTCGTGTGGAGGTCTTCACCTATACCAAGACCTTTTAACAGAATTGCAGCATCTGATTCTGCTTCCCAACCGTTCATCTCGGCAAATTCGCCTTCCAATTCAGCAGCACGCATACCGTCTTCTTCTGTGAATTCCCCTTTAGCATAAATAGCGTCTTTTTCCTGCATCACTTCATACAAACGAGTGTGTCCCATGACAACAGTCTTTAACACTTCGTATTCTTCATAGGCGAAGTGATCCTGTTTTAATACAGCAAGGCGTTCACCTTTTCCAAGCGAAACGTGGCCAGTCTGTGGTTCGATCTCACCTGACAATATTTTAAGAAAAGTAGATTTACCAGCACCATTAGCACCGATCAAACCATAGCAATTTCCAGCAGTAAACTTAATATTAACGTCTTCAAATAACTTCTTATCACCAAAACGTAAACTTACATTAGTTGCTTGTAGCATACTCCAAAATTCCTCCATTATCTCATATCATAAAGCAAGCTTAAGCGATTTGGGATAGGAAGTCAATCAAGGAATGACATTCTGAGGAAATTCGGTATGATAGTAGTAAGGAGGAAAGATCTCATGCAGACATATTCTAAACATCAGTCATACGGTTTTCGTTTAAAAGGAGATTATCAAGAACGCGTTGCAGGACTTCATTCAATCGGCAGGGAGTCACGGACCGAGCATACTTATATTTGGGATGGATTAAAAAGAGGAGAAGAAGGAAGAGTAGTTTTCCAATATACGTTAGGTGGCAAAGGAGCAATTAGAATTGGTAACGAAATCTACCCATTAACGAAAGGGAATGCTTTTTTTGTGAAAGTTCCTAGTGACCATTGTTACTACTTACCTCAAGAATCAACAAACTGGGATTTCATCTATATGACTGTTTATGGAAATGAAGCCATTCGTCACTTTCAGTATTTATCAGAAAAACATGGTCATATCCTTCAACTCCCGGACCATTCCAGACCAATTAAACACATATTGCGAGTACTGCAGAAGATTGAAGCAACAGGTATTAAGCATGGCTATGAAGCTTCAGGCTATGCCTATAGTTTTTTGATGGAATGCTCACAATATTTTGAACATGAGCAATTTCAAGAGGATCAGTTGCCTGTTGCGATCGCTACGGCAGTCTCTTTTATTGAAAAAAATTATAGAGAGGATATCTCATTAGATGATATGGTTGCCGTCTCTGGTTTATCCAAATATCATTTCACGAGACTATTTGCTACTTCTATCAATCAAACTCCAGTTCAATATTTAACGAAAGTACGCATTCAGCACGCTTTAGACCTTTTACAAAATAATGAGAAGACAATAGAAGAAATTGCCCAAGAAACCGGATTTTCTTCCAGTAATTATTTTAGTAAAGTGTTTAAAAAATTATTGAATGAGACGCCAAGTGAGTACCGTCAAAATAAATACGTGATGCCGGTTGATCGATTATTCATTGATTAAAATTAGCAATATTTTACCCTTATCTAAAATATTTACGATTGTAAACGGTTTAATATCCCCATATGATGGTACTTAATAATAGCAATTTAGTACGAATGAGGAGGAGAAAATATGTCTAAAATTACGTTTCTAGGAGCAGGAAGTACGGTTTTCGCCAAAAATGTTCTAGGTGACTGTATGACAGTTGAGGCATTAAAAGGTTTTGAATTTGCCTTGTTTGATATTGATCATGAGCGTTTGAATGATTCGGAGATGATGTTAAACAATTTAAAGAAAAGCTTAAACGCGAATGTGAAAGTAACTGCTTACCATGATCGCAAAGAGGCACTGAGGGATGCCAAATATGTGATTAATGCTATACAAGTTGGCGGTTACGACCCGTGTACAATTACTGACTTTGAAGTTCCAAAGAAATACGGATTACGCCAGACGATTGCAGATACACTAGGGATAGGCGGGATTTTCCGAAATTTAAGAACAATTCCTGTAATGCAGGAGTTCGCCCGTGATATGAAAGAAGTTTGCCCTGATGCATGGTTTTTAAATTATACCAATCCAATGGCAGTGTTAACCAATGTGATGCTAAAAGAAGGGATTAAAACTGTTGGGTTATGCCACAGTGTTCAAGTATGTGCTAGCCATTTATTAGATTCTTTAGACATGCCAAAAGATAATGTACAGTGGAAGATTGCTGGCATTAATCATATGGCATGGTTACTTGAAATAACAAGGAATGGGGAAGATCTCTATCCAGAAATAAAAAAACGTGCAAAGGAAAAGCAACAAGAAAAGCATGACGACATGGTGCGTTTTGAATTAATGGATAAGTTCGGCTACTATGTGACAGAGTCATCAGAGCATAATGCGGAATACCATCCATACTTTATTAAGAGCAAATATCCGGAATTAATCGAGAAATATAATATTCCATTAGATGAATATCCGCGTCGCTGTGTGAACCAAATTGAAGGCTGGAAGAAAATGCGGGATGACCTTGTGAATGATCAAAACTTGCAGCATGAACGCACACATGAATATGGTTCATACATCATTGAAGCAATGGAAACAAATCAGCCATTTAAAATTGGTGGTAATGTACTAAATACGGGAGGACTTATTAGCAACTTACCAGAAAATGCTGTTGTTGAAGTCCCTTGCTTGGTGGATGCCAGTGGGGTAACACCTACCTATGTTGGTGATTTACCAGAACAATTGGCAGCACTGAACAGGACCAATATTAATACACAACTATTAACGATCGAAGCGGCACTCACGAAGAAAAAAGAAAAAATTTATCAGGCAGCACTGCTCGATCCACATACTGCAACAGAGTTATCCATCGATGATATTATCGCTTTATGTGACGATTTAATCGAAGAACATGGAGATTGGTTGCCGGATTATTACTAAAGTAAGGAGTATTTATATGGCAATAACTTATAATGAACAAACAAGAGAATTCCATCTACAAACAAATCAATCTAGCTATATTTTTACAGTATTAGAAAATGAACAACTCGAAGTAGCCGGGGACTTCTATTCTCGCTTATTTGTACTCCATATGAAATAATAAAAAGAAGCTAGGACATAATTAAATAGATAGAACGAGAATCCGAACAATCTGATCTAAGTGTAGGCAAATTACACTGAAGTCGTGCCCACGGAAAGCGAAGTATTTTGCCGAAGCGATAGATGTACTCAGACATTAATGTTCGGATTTTTCCTATCTAATTCCTTTTTTGTCCAATCCTCCTTACACAATTTATAAAGGCTCACAAAATACATCCAATTGATTTCAACTATCATTTATGTACTGCAACAGGTGCAACAGCTGGTGCTTTCTCATGAGCGAGCATAGGTTCAGCTACATGCTTACGGAAAAATTGGATAAGAGGTCCGGTAAAAAAGGCGAATATTACGGTAGCAACACCGACTATCGCTCCAAAGGAAAAGCCAATCGCAACACATAAAATATCTGTCGTAATCCGCGCAATAGGAAAAGGAATTTTGTTTTTTGAAACTTTTTCAATAACAAAAGCTAATGCATCATAGGGTGAAATGCCTAAGCTCGGCGTAATATATAAAGCAACACCTAGACTTGCAAAAATAACTGCTGCTGCCATCATCACTATTCGAATGGAAAGGATTGACATATCATCAAAGAAAAAGTTATAACCAAAGACTATAAAATCAGAAATAAAACCGATTCCAACCATATTTACGATAGTTCCGATTCCAATTAAACTTCGATAATAAATAAATACAATACCTAGTAGAAAAGGGTTAAATATCAATTGATAAACACCAAATGATATACCAAGAAACCCGCTTATTCCTAAGTTTAATGTTGAAAAAGGATCTGTCCCTAAAGCGCTAATTCGTAACAGTGCTACAGCAATTCCGATAAATAGGTTTCCAATAAGCACCATATTAAATCTTCTCCATGTCATCGCTTTCATGTTGTGTCCCCTTTTATCTCTTTTATTTTAAAACTATTTTAGTTTAGTAATGCTCCATAGATATTATATCCGAAATGTTTCGATATGGATAGAATAAACTGAGGAATGATAATGGAAGTAAAACCCATACATATAAGGAGTGTTGACATTTTGTCAACACTCCTTTATCTTAAATATAGATTTTAAAAAGAAGGTGCACACCTATGTCAACAAATGATGTTGTGCTAATAAAAGAAGCATTACATGAAAGTAATAAAAGTATGCGTCAATTAGCAAAAGAAACAGGGATTAATGTTTCCACTATCTCTAGAATTCTGAACGGGAAGAGAAAGGCAAATTTAGATCATCTAAAAGCAATTTCAACAAGCTTATATATTCCTTTATCAGACTTGGTAAGTTCTGAAGAAAGTGGTGAGCCAACTCAGTCAGTATCTTTTAATCATGTTCGTGCCATTATCTCGGAAATGAATCTACCTGTAAAAGATTTTTCAGCTGACAGCTTGAAAGAAAATATACAAAAGTATCAGAAAAAAAGTAATACAGAAGAGGGAAGAGCTACCATTTTGGATCAGTTTAAATCTAAAATGGCTGCTTTAGGGGGACAAGGTCCGTATATACAACAGTTGGAGTATATGTATCAAACCTTCAAGGAAAAGAAAGCATCTAAAAAAGAGCTTTTATTAATGGGAAGCGCATTGTTTTATTTTATTGCATCAATCGATATGATTCCCGATTATTTATTTCCTGTAGGGTATTTAGATGATGCATTAGTTATACAATACGTTATGCAATCATTATCAATGAAGCATTAAACAAAGGAAGAGACAAATGACAAAGAAACCTACACTCGATTATCTAATGCTCATTATTTTAATCGGTCTATTAATGATTAGTTTGTTAGCTGTTTACAGTGGAACAGGTCAATACACGGATGGGCAATCATTTTATTTCGCCAGAAGACAACTTATTTGGTACATCGTCAGTATCGCTATTATGATTGGAATTGCTTATTTTGATTATGACTTACTTGAAAAGTGGGCCGTTTATTTATATATTTTGGGGATTTTGTTACTTATTTATGTTCGTTATTTTGGTATTGAAAGAAATGGTTCTCAAAGGTGGATGGATCTAGGATTTATGGATCTACAACCATCAGAATTAATGAAAATATTTTTAGTGATTTATCTGGCAGCTATGTATAAAAAATATGGTACAGAAAAATTAACCTTTATCAAAAGTATTCCACTTGTTTTAAAAACTGTCGCTGCATTGGCAATTCCGTTTATTTTGATTCTTAAACAACCAGATTTAGGATCTGCTCTTTTAATTGCGGTGGCAGCACTAGGTTTATTATTGATGTCTAATATAAGTAATAAGATGGTTGCCTGTGTTGTGTCAGTATTGAGCTCCGGCGTAATATTAGTAATCTATTTATTTACGTATCAGGAAGAATGGATATCAAAATTTTTTGAGCCACATCAATTAGGCCGTATTTACAGCTGGATTAACCCAGCTGAATATACGATGAATTTCGGATATCAATTAAGACAGGCGATGTTAGGAATAGGTGCAGGTCAGTTGACAGGATCAGGGTTTAACCAAGGGTATCAAGTCCAAAGTGGGCGTGTGCCTGAAGCGCATACTGACTTTGTGTTCGCTGTGATTGGGGAGGAATTTGGCTTCATAGGAGGAAGTATCTTAATCGTTCTCTATTTCTTACTAATTTATCGCATCATAGTAATTGCGTTAAAAACAGACGATTTATTTGGTGTTTATATTTGTGTTGGTATTATTACCCTTTTATCCTTCCAAATTTTTCAAAATATCGCGATGACGATAGGATTAATGCCTGTAACAGGAATTGCGCTACCGTTTATTAGTTATGGTGGAAGTGCGTTAATTACCAATATGCTTGCATTAGGCTTAGTTCAAAGTATTTATGTGCGCTCTAAAGATTATATGTTTGCATCAGAGAATGATATGGCAGCATAAAGGGAGTATATGATGAAGCGTATGAGAAAAATAGACTTAACATTGTTAATTGTCCTTTTGTTGTTTGTTACCTTTGGTGTCGTAATGGTTTATAGTGCAAGCTACCCTTATGCATATATCCAGTATGATAGTGCAGCATACTATTTTCACAGACAGTTATTTTGGGCTTTTATTAGCAGTTTGTTTTTAATAGGCGCTATGTTATTACCATATCAGATATATGGAAAGTTAAGTCCATTGCTTGTTTTGTTTACGTTGGCCGCCTTAATTCTCGTTATAACACCTGGAGTTGGAGTGGAGCGGAATTTTTCAACTAGATGGATTTCAATCGGTGGATTTCTATTTCAGCCAGTTGAATTTGCAAAATTAGCTATGCTGATTTATTTTGCTTACTTTTATAGTAGAAAAGAAGCCTATATTGGGCATTTTGGTAAAGGAGTCATTCCACCACTTATTATCTTGGCAATTATATTTGGTTTGTTGCTGAAACAACCAGATTTAGGATCTGCAACATTAATATTATTTTCATGTGGGATAATTTTGTTTTTTACAAAAATTCGATTTCGTCACTTATTTTTATTAGGAAGTGTTGCGGTCTCGATATTTATTTTCTTCGCAATGATGTCTCCTTATCGACTCGAGCGAATTACATCTTTCATTGATCCCTTTGCAGATGCTCAAGGATCAGGTTATCAGTTAGTTAATTCTTATATCTCGATACATACAGGAGGTATTACTGGAAATGGATTAGGAGGAAGTGTTCAGAAACTTGGCTTTTTACCAGAGGCACATACAGACTTTATTATGTCGATTATAACGGAAGAATTAGGTCTGTTTGGAGTCATAGCTGTGTTAAGCTTCTATTTCTTTCTTTTTGTAAAAGGGATTCGTATTGCAATGCATGCAAGCGATGAATTTGGTAAGCTGTTAGCCATTGGGATTACCTTTCAAATCATTATCCAAGCGTTTGTTAATTTAGGTGCGATTTTAGGAATGTTGCCCATTACTGGTATTACCTTACCTTTTATTAGTTACGGTGGTTCGTCATTAATAGTCACGATGATTTCGGCAGGAATATTATTAAATATTTCTGCCTATTCTAAATTATAAGGAAAGCATATAACGCGCGGCATGATAGTGTTTTTGTATCATAGGTGGTCATTTTGAAATGATATGTAGACGGAAAGCATCACTCCGGCTGCCCGCTTCCCTTTCCGTGGGGTTTTACCTTCAGCTAACTTTTCCAAGCAAAAACCGCTTGAAAAAGTGGATCTTCAGGTAAAACAGTTTCCACAGGAGTTGAAGCGGGCGGCCTTCGCTATAAACCAGCTCTACAACGTATGTGACAGCTAGCTTTTTGAGGTTTTATACAATGTGAAATAAAAGACGTAATGTCCGTACGTTAAAACAATGTAGAACGTTATTTAGCGTAGGCGTCCACTTCGACTGCTGTGGGATCAGCGTGATCTGAAGATCCACTTTTGTAAAGCGATTCTTTTTACAAAAGTTAGCTAAAGACACGCCACACGGAAAGCGAAGTGGGCAAGCCGCAGCGGTTGTTACGCCTATTATTCATGTCAAATTATAACTACTTTGGATAGGGCAAAGTGGGCTTTCCCGTTTTTTCTTATATGTTAAGAAAGTATAAATTTTGCGCAGATGTCTAGCTCCGAGCGCCCAGAACCTAGGCGACTTCACGAATTGCCCTACGATAAAGAAGACGTGCCGATTGGTGAAACCAGAGGCTTAGTCGTACTTATGCCTTTAGGTGAAAGTCATCATCGGTTCGTAAACTCACCGTGATTCCTTTATCTCAGTTAATTCGTTCCAGTCGCTACGTTTCTAATCGGGCGCACTAAGCTTTTCTTAGTAACATGTGGAAAATTAAATGGTGTTTCCCTATCAACTTCTCTCCCAATCGATATATAATAGAGGATGGAGGTGGGGACATGCCGCAAGCTTGGTTGATTGGCCCGTTCGTGATAAAGGTTGATTTGGTTCTAATCATTATTGGTTTTGTACTTGGCTTTCTTTTCTTTTACTGGATTAGCCCATATCAAAAGGAAAAAACGCAGAACTTAATCGATACGGTTTCTAATATTTTTATTACATTCGTGATTTCCATTTGGATTGGAAAAATAGTGCTTCAATTCCAAACGTTCTTGTCAGACCCTGTTGCTATCTTAGCTTATTCAGCTAATACGAATGCATTTTACCTAGCGGTTATCATAACCATTCTGTTCAGTAACTGGAGATGGATCAAGACGATTGATCAATATTATGACAATCTCTATGTATTTAGCACAGTATTTCTCAGTGCTAGTTTCATTTATTCTTTTTTGAATCATATATTGTACCATGAGAACTGGTTATATCTTATAGCTTTAATCACACTCTTATTATTTATCATCTACTCTAGTGATAAAAAATCACCAATCATCATTGCAAACATTACATTGATCGGATGGGGATTACTGCAAATAGTAACATCAACATCAATTTTTCAATTTACACCACATCTAATCTTTTATATCTTTTTAGTCATGATTGGCGTTCTCCAAGGATATACATATTACCGTAACAGGGGGAGTCTATGATGAAAAAATGGATCATTAGTGCCGTTTTACTAGCAATGGTAGTATGGGCTGTTATCGACATGGTGACAGATAACGAGGTAACTGAAGCAGATAATATTGGTTTGGAAATAGGAAATATTGCGCCGGATTTTGAAATGGAAACGTTGGATGGTGAAACGGTGAAATTATCTGATTACCGCGGTGAGCCGGTAATGCTTAACTTTTGGGCAACATGGTGTCCTCCATGCCGATCGGAAATGCCAGATATGCAACGGTTTTATCAGGATACAGACATGAACATTTTAGCGATTAATTTAACGGATACGGAAGCTAATTTTGAAGATGTTGGTCAGTTTGTCGAAGAATATGATCTGACATTTACGATTCCGTTAGATCAGGGAAATATCGTGGGCGATCGCTATCAAATTCGTCCTATTCCTACCACCTATATGTTAGATTCCAATGGTATCATCCAGTTTAATGTATTTGGTCCGCTAAACTATGACCAGATGATGTTGGAATATAATAAATTGAAATAGTAGGCGGACATTTAATCCGCTATTTGTGACAGAATTGCTGTTTTGAAGGTATTCGCGGACATCTATTCCGTTATTTTACATAAATAGCTCTTATTTCTGATTAATTTCGCCAAATAAGGGATTAAATGTCCGCTCACTGCTAAAAAAGGGCAGTATTTAACCAAATAACGGAACGAATGTCCGCGCAATAATATTCTCAAGCCTAGTGTTTTTGCTTCCTGCTAACAAGATAATAGGCAGTCATCCCCGAAGCGATTGGGATAACAATCGCAACTCCCATTCCCGCAGTAAAGATGGTAATCATTTCGTCACTAAATACTTTGGAATTAATAATTTCCCCGAATGAATAAGATAAATCTTTAAACCACATCAAGAGCCCCATATAACCACCGAAAAAGGCGAAGAACAATGTGTTGGTACTTGTATTAAGTATATCTCTTCCGATTCGGATTCCAGCCAGAAATAACTCTTTTCTACTAATCGTTGGATTATGGTAATGGATTTCACGCATCGGTGAAGTAATCGAAATGGCTGTATCAACAATTGCCCCGATTGTACTCATAATAATCACCGAAGTGGCCACTTTTACAAAGTCAATCCCAATATTTAAGGAAAAAGCCATCATTTCTTCTCTTTCTTCCTCACCGAAACCTTGGATCATCGATTGATCCGTGATGATAATGATGAAAAGTAACAATATCACTAACGTTACAATCGTAGATAAGAAGGCCATCATTGTTTTACTGTTAACCTCGTTAATATAGAACAGACTGATAGCACTAATGAAGGCACATGCCAAAAGCGTTAGCCAAATCGGATTGGCATTTGGATCGTTCATCACTAAAACCGTGGCGATAACAATGGCAAAATTTAAGAATAAAGCGATGAAAGATTTTATTCCTTTTTTTCCTCCAACAATTGCCATCAACGTAAATAAGATGATCGACAATAACACTAATACATTCATGTTCTAGCCCTCTTTCTTCGGATAAAGAAAATCGATGTATAGATAGCAATCGGAATAGTCAGTACAATTCCGATACCACCAGCTAAGGCACGTGCCAATTCAATAGATAGATTCATGGATAGTGTGAACCCTATTGGTGATGCATTTTTAAAATATAAAAGTAGCATCGGGATTGATCCACTTACATAAGCAAAAAATAATACATTAATCATGGTCCCCATAATATCTTTGCCTATATCGATGCCAGATGCTTTAAGCTTCTTTAGACTTATCTGGTTATTTTTTTCATATAGTTCAAAGATAGATGACGACATGGTGATGGCGACATCCATTACCGCCCCTAAGGATCCAATTAAAAGCCCTGCCATAAAAACAATTTGTGGATTTCTGCTTAGAAAGGACATTTCCTCATACCGTAATCCTTGTTCTCCTGTCACAGATAGAGCAAAGTAGGCAATCAAGAGTGAACTTAATGTACCAAGTAAGGTGGCGACAATCGCTGTATATGTCTTTTCATCAAAACCACTGACTAACAGTAACGATATCACGGTAAAAAGGACAATACTAATACCGCAAATGATTACTAGACTAAGGTCTGAATTTTGCAGATAGATATCGAGTGCCAGCGATAAGATGAAGGCATTTATTGCTAAGCTGATAACCGATAGAGCACCCTGTTTCTTGCCGACGACCAGCAAAATAATGATGAAAACCCAGGCTACCAAAATGAGATACTTATCACGTTTGACATCTTCAATGCTTCCTCTATAAGTGGATTCATCGATGGTGACAAATACTTCATCCCCTGTGCTAAATGCTTGATCAACTGCCTGTGATCCGGAGTACTCATTCGTTATTTCGATCATTTCCCCTTTGTTGGAACCGTTCTGTATTTCAGCGGTGATTTCCTGGGTAACCCGATAATCTCGATTTTGGTGCTGGTCAACCGTTTCTGCTTTATCGGTTTCTACTGTATTGGTAATTTTGGCAATTGGTTTGTCATAGAATTCGTGATTGTGATTGACAAAAATAATCGAACTGATAAAGCCTACAATTATCAGGATGTATATTAAAAGTTGCTGCTTTGATAAACTTCTTATCCATGCTTTCAAGCTGGTTCACTCCATTATATAGATTAAAAACACTAATGTCAGATAAATGTATAATTCGTGCTCCAAATCTCTTGTATAGGTGCAAAAGAGTAGGGAATCGATTAAACGCCTTTTGAATCTTCTAAGAACTCGTTTCCTACATAATAATACCATCCCTTTAAACCTTCTGCATACAGATAGGGTGATTCATCATTAAGGTTTGTATAAATGTACCACCAATAGACAATACTGGTTAATAACTGTATGTACTATGGAGGTGGGGATATATGGAAAGTATAAGGATTTCGTCCATTCAAGCTTTAATGTTGGGAGTAGCTAGCATTACTGTGACAGGTCATTTATTATTTATCCCCGTTATTATTAATCATGCCGGGAGAGACAGTTGGATATCTTTACTCTTTGCTATCATTCCTGCCGTTCTGATTGGATTTGTGATAGCTTTACTTGCACAGCGGTATCCTGAACAATCATTAATTGAATATTCACAGACTATTCTTGGTAAATGGATTGGAAAAATAATAGCCATTATATTTCTTTTTTATTTTTTTCATGAGGCAAGTTTATCATTAAGAGGTTTTAGCGAATTTTACAATTCTGCGATTACTCCACGAACACCACTGATGATTTATTTGGTGGCAATGTTAATTCTGGCCACATATGCAATTCGAAATCGGTTAGAAATATTAGCAAGAACGAATCAAACCTTTCTTATATTAATGATACCAATTGGAATATTGGCATCATTTTTAACGCACAAAGATAAAGACTATCAAAATTTACTCCCCATACTTGAGGACGGATTCAGTCCTGTCGTGATGGGGGCATTTAACATTACTTCACTATATAGTTCATTTATTGTTTTGGCTATGGTTTTTCCGTTTGTTTCTAATAAGAAAAAATTGAAGAGGTTTAGTATTCTGACGATGCTGATTTTGATCGTTATGTTCTTGGGCCCTGTAACAGGTGTAGTGACAGTTTTCGGAGAAGAGCGTGCGATGGGGCTATACTTTCCGACCTTTCAAACATTAAGAGATATCGAGATTGGTGCGCTGCAAAGGTTGGATATTCTTGGCGTTTTATTATGGTCATTAGGATCCTTCTCCAAAATTGCCTTATTTTTCTACGCAATTGTGTTAGGGTTGGCACAATTATTTCATTTAGATGATTACAAAATGTTAACAATTCCAACAGCTGCTTTATTAGCTATTTTTTCTTTAATTACAAGTGATGACTTAATTGGGGTATATCGATTTCTAATGCATATTTATCCATACTTTTCAACTTTTATAGCATTAGTTATTCCCTTACTGTTACTCCTAATCAGTCAATTTAAGCAGTTAAAAAGAGGTTGAATGATATGTTTAGAAGAAAACCAAAGTTAAATAAGATACAGAACAGGAAACTAGAGGATCTTTGCTTTCAAGGTAACCTAAATGATGATATCAAAATCATCAAAGAATTGTTTGGGGATAGTTCTGATTTAGTTGTTCGTTTTATTGACAGTGAAAAGGAGAGCTCTGTTGCCGTTTTGTATCTAGACAGTTTAATCGAAAGGGAATCGATTGAAGCATATGTAATCAGTGAATTAAATGAAAACTATAAGAAAGATGAAAACTTAAAAGAACTTCATTTCGCTACGATAAAAAAAGAAGCTACATCATCTTTAAAGGAATCCCTTACATACTTGTTACAAGGATATTCGCTTGTTTTAAGAGAAAATCAAACAAGTGGAATTGCACTTGATACTGCAGGTGGGGAGAGACGTCAAGTTTCTGAATCTGAAGTGGAGACAGTTGTCCGCGGCCCAAGAGAGTCCTTCAATGAATCGTTACAAACCAACATCGGTTTAGTTAGAAGACGTCTCCATACGCATAAATTAAAGGTTCATGAGATAAAGATTGGCGAGTTATCCCAAACCCCGGTCGCTATATTAGGCATTGATGGTGTTGTGAAACCAGAAATGTATGAGGAAGTTAAAAGCCGTTTGGAGAAAATCGAAATAGATGGCATTCTGGATTCTTTATATTTAGAGGAGATTATTGAAGATCCAAATGGTTATACGCCATTTCCAACCATTTTTAATTCAGAAAGACCTGACCGAATTGCAGCTGGTTTGTTAGAAGGAAGAATCGCCATTTTGTTAGAGGGTACCCCAGGTGCTTTAGTGGTACCAGCTACAATTGGCTTATTTTTGACATCGAATGAAGATTATTATCAACGATATGATTTTGCAAGTTTTCTTAAAATGCTGAGAGGTTTTGCATTTTTTTTATCCGTCGTTTTACCAGGTTTTTATGTAGCGTTGCTTACTTATCATCAGGAAATGATACCGACACCACTACTTATTGCCTTAACCGGACAACGAGAAGGGGTACCATTTGCAATAGCTATTGAGGTACTTTTTATGGAGATAACGTTTGAAATATTAAGGGAAGCAGGACTCAGGCTCCCTAAAACAATTGGTGCAGCAGTATCCATCGTGGGTGGATTAGTGTTAGGACAAGCAGCAGTAGAAGCTGGTCTAGTTGGACAAGCAACCGTAATTGCCGTTTCGTTAACTGCAATATGTTCTTTTACAACACCTTCCTATAACTTAGCAATATCGGCAAGATTGCTAAGGTTCGTGCTGATAACATTGTCTGCCGTTCTCGGAGCTTTTGGCTTAATTTTCGGGCTGATATTTATGTATATCCACTTGACTACACTGCGCTCCTTTGGTGTTCCATATTTAACCCCTATTGTACCTTTTCATAAAGACAATTGGGGAGATTTATTGATAAGAACACCATGGTGGGCGATGAGAGAACGGCCAAATGAGGTTGCAGGTGAAAACAAGGATAGGATGTCTGATTCAAGAGATAATAACCATTTAAATAGGAGACAAAAAAAGTGAAAATAATAAGATTAGTTTTGCTATTTGTTTGTATTGTACTTTTAAGTGGTTGCTGGGATAAGAAAGAATTAAATGAAGTTGCTGTTGTAATTGGGGTAGGTATTGATAAAGTTAGTGAAAATGAGGGTGTTTATGAAATAACAGCACAGGTAATTAAACCGCAAGAAGATGATCAACAAGGAGCAGAATTACCAACATGGAGTGTGACAGCTCAAGGTGAAACGATCATGGATGCGATTAAAAATTTAAATAGACTTTCCCCACGACGGTTATACTGGTCCCACCTTCAGATTATCATTTTTAGTGAAGGATTAGCTAGAGAAGGTGTTGCGCCGATTATCACATGGTTTGAACGAGATAGAGATAGTCGTGCTGGTTCCTATGTAGTAGTAACCCGAGGCAGTGCCCAAGATTTATTAAATCAAAAAATAGAGCTTGGCAGTATTCCGGCAAAAGCAATGAGTGACCTTTTAGATTCAGCTGAACAGCGACAAATTATCGCCCGGAAAGTTAAACTGCGTGACTTTACTACAGTATTAACAACGCCTGGAATTGATCCATCTCTTGATGTGATACAACCGAAAAACATACGAGGACAAGTGGAAGCTTACGAGCTGAATGATGTCGCCATATTTAAAGACGATCAACTAGTAGGCTATATTGGTGGTACTATTATGGCGGGTACTGAGCTTTTGAAGGACACATATGATTATTTCGTTGTAGAAGGAGTATGCCCCGGGAATGAGGAGGGTTTTTTTTCCTTTCAGTCCACTGACTATGAAAGTGATGATGAGTTGACATTAAAAGACGAGGAATTGACCTATAAATTGGATATATTTGTAGAAGGAAACCTTTCTGATCAGACATGTCCAGCAGATCTACTAGAGCCGGATAGAATGGAGCAAGTGGAAAAGGAAATAGGTGAAGTGATTACATCACGGATTGAAAATGAATTTGAACATGCAAAAGAGATGGGTTCAGATATTTATGGGATTGGGCAGAAATTGAGAAGAGCCTACCCGGATGCATGGAAAACAGCTCAAGATCAGCCAGATGAAATGCTTGAAAAAGTGACATTTGATATTCAAGTGGAAGCAAATATTCGAAGGTCAGGATTAATTATCGAACCAACTCAAACGGAGATAGAGTGAAAGGATGCTAAAAGATGTGGTTTGCTGGATTATCGCTTGCATTTATAGTGCTTATCATTATAGATGCTAAACAGTTATGGAAAAGAAAAAATAAAAGAGAGTTAATTCTGTATTTCTCTTTTTTAACAACAGCTTATTTTTTGTTCATCGTCAACAGACTTCACCTTTTCTCGCTAGAATCATTTAGTTCCATTCAAATAATCACGGATTTTGTTCAACTATTCTTACCAATGGACCATAACGTTTAGTTTGCCTTCGTGATTTGCTGTGAAATTTGGAAGATAATCTCTTAGAAAATAAGACCACCATATAGTCAAAAGCGCCTTAACATTGTTAGGGCGTTTTTTTAAATTAGACAAGTAAGTATAAAATCAGTGCAATGACCGTGTTAAACTGCAAGCGTTGTAGAGCGTGATGATAGCGAAGGCCGCCCACTTCAACTCCTGTGGATATGTTTGGCCTGAAGAGAAATGGTGAATTTATTTCTTTTAGTCATAAGGAGTGGTGGTCAAACAGTCAGTTTCATAATGGTTACTAGGGAATCGCAGATCTACTTAGCATTTAAAATTGTTTAAAGGATCGCAAACCTAAATTATTCCTTTGACACCAAGACAACTTGCCGTTATGATAATAGAAGTAAATCCTAGTAAATTAATAGGGAAAGAGTGGTTTGATGGAAACAACAACGAAGCTCCAAACTATAAATGAAGCAAAAGAATCCGTGCAACCAAAAGATTCAAATTTAAATAAACCACAAATGCCACTTATAATTGGTGGATTAGCAGTTGGTTTCATATTAATGATTTATTTAATGTTTACCCAAAATAGTGTTCAACCGTTATTATTAGTAATTGGTCTGTTACTTGGTTATACCTTGTTCCATGCACGCTTTGGTTTTACTTCTGCATTCCGTAGATTTATGTCTGTTGGAAATGGGCAGGCGTTACGTTCACATATGTTAATGTTGGCAGTTGCTGTTACATTATTTGCTCCTATTCTAGCATTTGGCTTTTCATTCTTTGGAGGAGAAGTTGCTGGTTATGTGTCGCCGGTTGGAGTAAGTCTCGTTGTAGGAGCCTTCATGTTTGGGATAGGGATGCAATTAGGTGGTGGTTGTGCATCTGGTACTCTTTATGCAGTCGGTGGTGGACGCTCTGTCATGTTTGTCACGCTATTATTCTTTATTATTGGCTCAACAATAGGAGCCTATCATCTACCGTTTTGGACAGAAGACTTACCAGCCTTTGAACCTGTTTCTCTAGCAACATCTACAGGACTTGGTTATGGTGGAGCTTGGATCTTATCGATTGTATTATTTGGATTAATAGCTTGGGTATCTTTAGTTGTAGAGAAAAAGAAACGTGCACCTAAAATGGCGCCATTACCTTCTGAAAAAGGATGGCGGAGGATTTTCCGAGGATCATGGCCATTATTTGCTGCAGCAATTGTTTTGGCCGTTCTTAATGCCTTAACATTAATGACGCGTGGTGCACCATGGGGGGTTACCTCTGCTTTTGCCTTATGGGGCTCAAAAGTAGCACAATTTTTTGGAGTCGATGTAGCTAGTTGGGGATATTGGCAAGGCGCAAACGCGTCAGCTTTAGATGCATCTATTTTCGCTGACTCTACTACTGTGTTAAATTTAGGTGTTATTCTTGGGGCATTCCTCGCATCAGCAGCAGGTGGACTTTTCAAGTTTTCAAAAATAACTGGAAAAAATGCGCTGGCATCTGTTATAGGAGGTCTACTGATGGGCTATGGTGCCCGTCTTGCATTCGGATGTAATATTGGTGCTTATTTTGGCGGAATTGCCTCCTTTAGCCTTCACGGTTATATTTGGGGGATTCTAGCATTAGCAGGCACTTTTGTGGCACTATATCTTAGACCGTTGTTTGGATTATCCGTACCGAAACCAAAAGATTCATTTTGTTGATAAAGAAAGAAAAAATCACCATGCGGGATATACCGATGGTGATTTTTTAACTTTTTGTATTTGGATGAAAGAAAGTATAAAATAAGTGCAATAACTGCATTAAACGAAGTAGGCAAGCCGTAGCAGCTGTTACGCCCAATATCGATCTCAAAATAACTATGATAAGATGTTTGTACCCATTTAAATGTCAGTAAAGTCGCTAGTATGTTATATTAAAGTGTAATGATTATGGAAAGGATGTTCCTTCATGAAGAAAACCGTAGTGTTAGCGGAAAAGCCTTCTGTTGCTCGGGATATAGCTCGCGTATTACAGTGTAATAAAAAAGGAAATGGCTTTTTAGAAGGTCAAAAATATATCGTTACTTGGGCGTTAGGACATTTAGTTACACTAGCAGATCCCGAGGTTTACGATGATAAATATAAAACATGGAAACTGGATGAATTGCCGATGTTACCAGATCGTTTGAAATTAGTAGTAATTAAGAAAACCGGCAAACAGTTTCAATCAGTAAAAAGTCAGCTTGTTCGAAAAGATGTGCAGGATATCGTGATTGCTACGGATGCTGGACGAGAAGGGGAATTAGTAGCCCGTTGGATTTTGGAAAAGGTTCGTGTGAACAAACCTGTCAAAAGATTATGGATCTCTTCTGTAACAGATCAAGCGATTAAGCAAGGTTTTCAAAACTTAAAACCAGCCAAACAATACGATAACCTCTATGCATCAGCAGTTGCTCGCTCAGAAGCTGACTGGTATGTCGGATTGAATGCAACGAGAGCGCTAACGACGAAATTTAATGCGCAACTATCAAGTGGTCGTGTACAAACACCAACTCTGGCGATGATAGCATCAAGAGAGAAGGAAATTAAACAATTCCAACCGAAAAAGTATTTTCAAATCAAGGCGCGAACAAAGGACGACATTACCCTAACTTGGCGAAATGCTACAGGAGAAACACGCCTGTTTGATCAATCAACGGCAAATGAACTTCAATCCAGATTGCAAAATAAACCGTTAACCGTCACTCAGATTGACAAAAAGATTAAAAAAAGCTATGCACCTAGCCTTTATGACTTAACCGATTTGCAGCGAGATGCAAACCGTATTTTCGGTTTCTCCGGAAAACAAACATTAACGATCATGCAGAAGCTATATGAACAGCATAAAGTATTAACTTATCCAAGAACTGATTCTAAATATATTTCTACCGATATTGTACCTACATTAAAGGAACGGGTGACAAGCTGTGGAGTAGGTCCGTATGCGAAGACTGCAAACAAAATAAAAAAACAGCCGATTAAAGCTCATAAATCATTTGTTGATAATAGCAAAGTTTCCGACCACCATGCGATTATCCCGACAGAAGAGCCGGTGTATCTATCGAAATTATCTGATCAGGAACAGAAAATATATGATCTTGTAATCAAACGTTTCTTAGCAGTTTTATTGCCGCCATTTCAATATGAGAAGATTGAGTTACAGGCAGAAATAGCTGGTGAAATATTTACAGCTAGTGGTAAAAATGTGATTGACCAAGGATTTAAAGCTGTTTATAACCATGACAATGACGATGATGATGAACAAAAAATTAGTGAAATCCAAGAAAAGCATGTCTGGGAAAAACCAACTTTAACAATGAGCGAAGGGGAGACAAAACCGCCAGAACGCTTAACAGAGGGTACATTACTACAAGCAATGGAAAACCCAGCGAAGTTTTTAGAACAAAATGAAAAACACGCATCCAAAACGCTACAAGCTACTGGTGGATTAGGAACTGTTGCAACGAGAGCGGATATTATCGAGAAATTGTTCAATACCTTTTACATCGAGAAAAAAGGAAAATATCTTCACCTTACGTCAAAAGGTAAACAATTACTGGAGCTTGTACCAGCTGATTTACGTTCTCCGTTGTTAACAGCAGAGTGGGAGAAGAAACTGAACCAGATCGCAAATGGCCAACTGAAGAAAACAGCCTTTATCAGTGAAATAAAAGGATATACAAAGGAAATCGTGCACCAGGTGAAGACGACTGATGCCAAGTATAAACACGACAACATGACCGGTACGAAATGTCCTAAATGTGGAAAACTTATGTTAGAAGTAAATGGAAAGAAAGGTCGCATGCTAGTCTGCCAAGATAGAGAGTGTGGAGAGCGTAAGCCGATCGCCAAGAAAACAAATGCACGTTGCCCGAATTGCCATAAAAGAATGGAACTACGCGGACAAGGTGAAGGACAAACCTTTTCTTGTGTATGTGGATATCGTGAAAAGTTATCTTCATTTCAAAAACGAAAAGAAAAACAAGGCAAGAATAAAGCAACGAAACGTGATGTAAACAAATATATGAAACAGCAGGACGACGAATTTACCAACACTGCATTGGCAGATGCACTTTCGAAATTAAAGAAAAAGTAAAAGAAAAAAACAGCGTGGTGGTTAGTTCCGTCACGTTGTTTTTTCTTACTTGTAAGAAAGTATAAAATACGCTGCATGATAGTGTTTTTGTATCATAGGTGGTCATTTTGAAATGATATGTAGACGGAAAGCAACGCTCCGGCTGCCCGCTTCCCTTTCCGTGGGGTTTTACCTAAAGATCCACTTTTCCAAGCAAAAACCACTTGGAAAAGTGGATCTTTAGGTAAAACAGTTTCCACAGGAGTTGAAGCGGGCGGCCTACGCTATAAAGCAGCTCTACAACGTAAGTGACAGCTAACTTTTTGAGGTTTTATACAATGTAAAATAAAAGACATAATGTCCGTATGTTAAAAAAATGTAGATCGTTTTTTAGCGTAGGCCACCCACTTTCACATGGCTACTAGGTTAATCACAGATCTTCTTACACTTATTGACAACTCACCCTTGCACATCGGTAAAAAATATACTATAGTAAAAATACGTTCGTATTGAATTTTTTTCCACCTAAGAAAATCAAAGTAAATAAATGATGAAAATACGCCTCAAGTCTTACATCAAAATATATCTATAGCCCATTATCCAAACCGATAAGACAAACTATCATATAGAGATGGAAGGAGGGGGCAAAGATGAAAAAAGTTTATCTTCTTTTCACAGATACTGGGACGCTTTTATCGCGTATGATTAATCTGTGTACAAAATCAACTTTAAATCATGCATCGATTGCTTTCGATTCTTCTTTAACAGAAGTATATAGTTTCGGGAGAAAGCATCCATATAATCCTTGGATTGGCGGATTTGTCAGAGAAAATTTACGTACTCCATTTTTTAGTCATTCGAAATGTGCAATTTATCAATTATCGATATCAGAAGATACATATTATGCATTAAAGCAACGGATAGAAAAAATGGAAGCTGAAACAGATCAATACCGCTATAATTTGTTAGGTCTATTTGGTGTGCTCTTAAACTTGGAATGGCAACGCGAGCACGCTTATTTCTGTTCAGAATTTGTCGTTACCATCTTGAAAGAGGCAGGGATTTATGTTGATGAGAAACCGGCATGTCTGGTAAAACCGCAGGACTTAAAAGAGTGGAAAGCCTTAGAATTAATTTATCACGGTGATTTACCCGTTTATTTAGAGCATCATGGTGGTTATCATGTGAAAATACCATTATGGAAAAGAATTTACAGTTAACAGCAATTATTTTATATATTTATTTTTCAAGAGTCTGAACTAAGGCTCTTGTTTTTTTGTTTAAAAGGAAAGAAAGTATATAACCCGTGAAAGAAAAGGATTTTGAACTATGACAAATGAAAATAACCAAAGTAGCTAGGTCTGACATTTAGTGGAGATTAGATCCTAGCCCACTTCAACTCCTGTGAGAATTGTTTGACTTGAAGATCCACTATTTCGAGCGAGGTTTGCCCAGGTTATCTTATGAAAAGGTTCAGATAAGCTTGTTATCGAATATTTCCAGTCACAACATTTGCCCAGTTTTTCATAGAATATCTTGAGTAAATGTTTAGGAGGAAAAGAATATGTACCCATATTACCAGTACGGCTACCCGCAATATCACATGTATCCGTATGACTTCCGGCAAAACTTCATTAATGGGCAGGCGACTTGGACAGAAGGCGGGAATGTAACGCAATGTAATATTCCTTGGTCTTATAATCAATACATGACAGTAGCTGTCAGCACCAATTCCCCTTATCAATGTGGTCAAACGATTAAAGTAAGAAACCCGCAGAATGCTAGAGAAGTTATTGTGACGGTCGTGGATACAGTACCGAACGCACCGGAAACAAATTTAAACTTGCATCGCAGGGCATTTGAGGCATTAGGTGTAAATCCATCTGTAGGAGTGTTGCCCATTCAATTTGAACCATCACCTGAATTGGAGCAGGTTAAATGGGGAAAGTATTTGTTAGAAGTTACCCAGACTGCTTATCCGAACTATAATGTGACAGATTATAATTTTGTTGAAAAAACACAGCCATCGCAAAATCGAGTGAGAGAAGTCTTCGATTATTCTTTACAAAATACGCAAGAACGGATAACTGTCAGAGGAACAGTAATTTATAACCCGACAACAGAACGCGTTATATCATTTGATATTAGAGAACTATAGAATAGTATATGGCACCACACCAATTTTGCTGCCAGCGCTGTTTGGCTATTAGCCGAATGAAACACACGCATTCTCTTTTCACGAGATGCGTGTGTTTTTAGTTTTAGTCTCCGGTAATGTATCAATGTGCAAAAAGTGGTGCTGACACGCATGGTCCTAGTAATAATAAGCCTCGGGTCTTAGTCTAAAATATATCCGCAGTCCGTTACCCAAATCGATGAGACAAGCTATCATTAAGTTATGGAAGGAGGGAACGCAGTTGAAAACATTTCTACTTATCAGTTTAGCGGTGATCGCCTCAATCATTTTACTAGCAAATCTAGGCCCGATGATCATGCTATTGATTAGTGTGGTGCTTGCTTACTATGGTGTGAAGCAATTCATCTTAGCGAATACTACCGGAAAGAAAGTCGGCTGGGGAATAGTCATCTTAATCGGTGTTTCCATGTCACTGTCGAACATACCGGCACTAATCGGTGTAGTAGCTTTAGTCGTTTTGTATTACAGTTATAAAAAATATCAGGAAGAAAAAGAACGTCAAGATTACTTAGAGTGGGACAAGCTTTAAATCAAATTAAGGAGGAATATAATATGTCAAACTTATTTACACGTATTAAAGATTCGGTGATGGCAGATTTACACGAGGCTATGGATCGAAAAGAGGAGAAAAATCCAATCGCACACGTTAACCAATACATTCGCGAGTGTGAGCAGGAAGTAAAGAAAATCAAACGGCTGGTGGAGAAACAATATGAAATAAAACAGGATATTGCAAAAGAATTAAACCACGCCAAAATGATGGTTGAAAAGCGTAAACGACAAGTCCAATTAGCAGATGAAATGCAAGAAGCGGAATTACGAACGGAGGCACAAACAGAATTAGAGCAATTCGAGGCACGCGTTGCCCATTTAAATGAAATGTCCGATAAATCAGTCAAAGATCTAGAAACACTTGAAACGAAATATGTCCAAATGAAACAGAAATTAAAGGATCTATATGTTAAGCGACTAGAATTACGCAGCAGAGAAAATGTTGCTCGTACGAAACAAGGGATGAACAAAGTGTTGGAAACTGAATTAGTTTCCAAAAGTGCTTCGAAATTTGCAGAGCTTGAAAGCTACATTGAACGCATTGAACAGCGTGTCCAATCAGATTATCGCCTGCATACTTTAGATGCACGCTTTCAAGAATTAGAAAAAAAAGCTACAACAAACAACTAAAAACATGCTATCCTATAAAGAGGGACTACGATCATGGTCGAGTAATTCTCTGTGACCGTTAGTGAAGTAATACAAGCAGGTGCAGTCTATACTGCACCTTTTACTTCCCGTTAAAAATGTACAAAAAGGAGGTCTGCACCAATGTCAACTAAACCAAATAATGATCTATTAAAGACTTTATTGATCATTGGCTGTGTATTTTTACTTGTAGAATTTATTTTTATGGATGCTGGCCTCCTTTTTCTTATTGCATTAGGGGCAGTCGGCATGTACTTCGGGAGGCGTTCCTTTCATACTACAACAGGTAAAACGCTCTTCTGGGGTGGCGCATTCATTGTTTTTATTGCTGTTATTAATACATTTGTGATACGCTTTTTTATTTTTGTTATTATACTTTATTTCGCTTGGCATTGGTATCAACAGAAACAAAAAGAAAAGCAGCCATTGCCTAATCACATTGATATAACAGAAGAAACATTATATGAAGACCGTGTAATTCAAAATAAATGGTTTGGCAAATACCATACAACTCAAAATGGTTTCTCCTGGCAAGACCTTAATATTCAATCAGCAGTTGGTGATGTTGTCGTTGATTTAAATGATACGATGCTGCCTAAGGAAGAGTCAGTTATGGTTATTCGCCATCTTGCTGGAAAAATTGTTATAGTCGTACCGTATGATGTAGAAGTTACGATCGATCATGCTGTTGTATTTGGTGATATTGAAGCATTTGATCATGAGGAGAAAAACGCCTTCAACCGCCATATTCAACTGCAAACAAAAGGGTACCATGAATCACCTCAAAGGGTAAAAATCTTTATCCAAATGATTGCCGGAAAGCTTGAGGTGAGAAGAGGATGAAAATGTATACAAGAATGATCGCTACCGGGTCTCTGTTTGCTTTATTCCTTCTCATCATTTTAAGTGTATTCTATTATTTAGCATTTCCAATTGATGATTGGCAATTACTATGGACGACAAAAGTTCTAGAGATTCCATTTGTCGTCATGTTACCGACTATTACGATCCTTTTCGGTTCGATTATCGGTATTATTGTCGCTGCGATTTGGCAACGCCGAATTCAATTTTTAGAAAATAGTTTAGCAAGATTGCTGAAAAACCAAACTTTCTCTGATCCTGTATCGTATGAAGAAATGAATCATGTGCTTAGCCGGTTAAAAGAAGTCCAGCAATACATTCAGGATCAAACGAAACGAACCCAGAAATTAATCGATGAAAGAGCAAGTGCACAGGAAGAGACAATTAATCAAGTTATTTCCGAGGAGCGTAATCGTTTAGCAAGAGAGTTGCATGATTCTGTCAGTCAGGAGCTTTTCGCCGCATCTATGCTTGTTTCTGCTGTGATCACATCAAATCAGGGGCAAAAAGAAACAAAGACCAAACAATTACACCAAATTGAAGCAATGATACAACAGGCACAATTAGAAATGCGGGCACTGCTATTACATTTGCGACCAGTCTTATTAAAAGATAAATCATTAAATGAAGGAATGGAGCAACTACTAGAAGAGCTTCATGCCAAGGTTCCAATGGCTATTTCCTGGCATTTGGAAGAAATCAAAGTGAACAAAGGAATTGAAGATCAGCTGTTCCGAATCTTACAAGAAGCACTTTCCAATGCGTTAAGACATGCGAAAGCATCGACGATTGACGTCTTATTAATTGAACGCGATGATTTTTTAATACTAAGAATCGTCGATGACGGTATTGGATTTAATGTACAGGAAAAAAGGGAAAGTTCTTATGGTCTCACTAATATGTATGAACGAGCAGCAGAAGTGGGTGCCAGGCTCAACATCGTAAGTTTGGCAAATGAGGGGACCAAAATAGAAGTGCGTGTTCCATTAATCAGTGAAGAAGGTGAGAAAGAATGATAAGCGTATTATTTGTCGATGACCATGAAATGGTGCGAATTGGTGTTAGTGCGTATTTGATGACACAAGATGATATCGATGTGATTGCAGAGGCGGATAATGGCCAAAAAGCAGTAGAATTGGCCTTGGAACATAAACCAGATGTGATTTTAATGGACTTAGTCATGGATGGGATGGACGGCATCGAAGCAACACGAAGAATTATCGCTAAATGGCCGGAAGCAAAGATATTAATTGTTACAAGTTTTATTGACGATGATAAAGTCTATCCTGCTTTAGAAGCTGGTGCGACAAGTTATTTATTAAAGACTTCCAAGGCAGATGTCATTGCCAAAGCCATTCGTGATACCTATGCTGGCGAATCAGTTCTTGAAAAAGAAGTGACAGCTAAAATGATGGCGAAATTTAGTAATCGAAAGTCGAAAAGCTTACATGACAGCTTAACTAAAAGAGAACTGGAAATCTTATTATTGATCGCCCAAGGTAAGACCAACCAGGAAATTGCTGATGCCCTTTTTATTGCGCTCAAAACCACCAAAGTCCACGTCAGTAATATTTTAAGCAAGCTTGAAGTACAAGATCGTACACAGGCAGCGGTCTATGCCTATCAAAACGGATTAATAGAAAATGAATAGAAGGTGACCAAAAAGGTGGGAAACTTTGCCCTGCCTCTTCATAATCCCAAAGTGTCATTTGGTACTTTAATACGGAAAGAAATATTATCATTGATTAAATCAATTTGCTGTGCCCGTACACGGAAATTACTTTTTAATTCCATCTGAGTTAAAGCAATATAAATATGTTCTTCCTTTGGATTGATTGTTATCCATTCGGGCGTTGTCACGCGACTGCTGACATATTGCAAGATACGATCTTGTGGTAATCGTAATAATCCCAGTGACATACCGGTTGATTGAAGAATAACGTCTCCATTTTCTTGTACAATCGGTTCAAACGAAATGTTGACGGGCACTTCTGTTGAAAAAGCTTCCACACTCCCCATCAAATGGACTTCTTCATCTAGCCGAAGTGAATATTGAATATTATCCAGCTTCGGTAATTTCGCGATATAAGCGTTGACAAGCTCATTCAAGTTATCTTTGCTGGAGCGGATGGTAAATTCTGCCCCCGCTTCCTCCTCAAGAAAAATTTTTTCTGGTGGTTCCGCACCAGGCGCTGGCCAGAAAATGAAAAGGACAATTCCCACCATAAGAGCAAGATTAACTGAAGCTAAAGTAATAAATAATTTTTTCCAATTAGTTATTTTGTCTTTCATTCATGTCATCCTTTAGTTTTGGGCTTCTTGTAAATCATTTTCTAAATAAGTAATGACTCGTTCTGCCATCAATTGGTATCCTTTATGATTCGGATGGAAATTATCATCTGAAAATACATTCTCTCTCTCGTATTGATAGATATCCTGCATGGGAATATAATGAACCTGTTCATATTGATTGGTAACTTGTAAACTTTCATTATTCCAACGTGTCAAAATCTGATTTAGGGCTTCAATATCACCAAAATATCTCTCGAAAGGGTTGAAAAAGCCTAACAGGTAAATCTCAGCTTCTGGTTGTACTGATATAATGTGATCTAATATTTCTGATAAGCGCTCACCATATGGTCCGCGTCCTTCGCTGAAAGGTTCTTCTGTTAGATTCATAAAATTATCTTTCATAATTTGCATAATATCATTTGCGCCAATTGTAATAAGAACCATATCTGCTTTTGCTAAAGATTCGTTAATCTCAGGATTCTCCTGTAGTCTTTTTAACAAATGATCTGTACGATTACCACGTTTGCCAAAGTTATCAAATGTAACATCGATATCTTGTTCGTCCAATCGTTCATCTAAAATACCAATATAACCACCATTGCCTGTTTCATCGCCAACCCCTTGGGTTAAGGAATCGCCAATTGCAGTAATATGTGTATCTTTTTGAAAAAAGCTAAGTGCCTCTCTTACTGCGTTGCGTACGTTTTGGCTAAGTGATTCTTCTTCTTCTTCCTCTTCACTTGTTTCTTGTTCTGTCGTCTCTTCTGCTGTTTCTTCACTAGGTTGTGAAATAGATTCATTTGGTTTATTATTATTCGTTTGGAAAAGCAATAGAAAGATAGCGATTCCAGCAACGAAAATAAACATCATAAGAAAAATGAACACCTTTTTGCTCATTATTAACACCTACAATAAAAAGTCTCTTTCTTGATTATACCCGTCTTTTATATTTGTTAACAGAAAATCTAAATATAACACAAACCGCGAAATAAAGTGGACTTCCAAGTGAATTTTGGGCAGAGCGCGGACTTTGTTCCACTATTTGTGACAATAGTGCCGTTTTTAGAGTAGTCGCGGACATCTATTCCGTTATTCATCGAAAATAGAACTAATGGAAGCCGAAATGAACCAAATAAGGGATTCAATGTCCGGTAACATTGAAAAATAGGTGATTTTCAGTCAAATAACGTACTTAATGTCCGCTTCGTAAATGTTAGGCACCTAGATAAATGATCACTGGTTCGCAGTATGTATCTATTTCGAATCAAATAATTAGAGCAGAGCTCGACAATTAATCTTTGGTTATGTGTTACAGGATATGCAGTTCATGGGCTGAAAATGCTTGTTTTATATAATGGTATGTATTGTATCACACTAAAGATTTTATGGTAAATAGGAAAATGTGCTGTAAATAGAATAAGACCGCAAGCCATATAAAAGGTCTGCGGTCTTATGTATTTATATTTATCTTGGGGAGATAAATAACGATGTTCAGGGAGAAAGTTATTCTCCTCGGCGTAAGCGATCTGCTTCTTGGAACGGACATTTATCTTCAACGATAATTTGTCCGTTTGCTTCCGCCTTAGTTTTCGTTTCCTTATCTGTTTGCTCTTTGGCAAACCAGACAATTTTTGCTTGATCAGTATATGCAGTTGCTGCTTCCTTACTATCGGTGACAAATAAAATATCGATTTCACCCTCTGCAGTATTTGCAGAAACAATTTGATAACCTAATTTATTCAATTTAGTTAGTGCCTCTGAATCTTCGCTATCACCTGCTACCGCAATTGTTTTCGGACGGATATCGCCATTCTCTCGAGCTAATGGAGATGAAAGAGCCCATGCAATGGCTTTCTCTGTATTTGGCTCGATCGTCGGTTCACTATTTGTTGCTTTTGCAATTGCCTGATCCAGGTCTGCAATGATATCATCTGCCGTTTCAATTCCGACAGATAAACGAATTAATTCTTCTTTAACACCGGAAGACTCTAATTCTTCATCATTTAACTGCTGGTGTGTAGTAGATGCAGGATGAATTATTAATGATTTAGCGTCACCAACATTGGCCACATGAGACCATAGATTAATATTATCTATCACTTGACGACCTGCTTCTCTACCACCCTTTATACCAAAGACGATAATAGAGCCGAAATGGTTACACAAATATTTTTTTGCTAATTGGTGAGACGGATGATTTTCAAGACCAGGATAAGATACCCATTCAACTTGCGGATGGTTTTCTAAGTAATTTGCAACAGCCTTCGTGTTCTCACTATGACGCTCAATACGTAAATGTAACGTCTCTAGTCCTTGTAAGAAATAAAATGCATTTTGTGGACTTAAAGATGGACCGATATCTCGTAATAATTGTACCCGCAATTTAATGGCAAATGCAGGTGGTCCAATATCAATTCCAAAACGTATACCGTGATATGTTTCATCAGGTTCAGTGAAGCCAGGGAATCGTTCATTATTCCAATTGAATCTGCCGCTATCTACGACAATACCACCGATCGATGTTCCATGGCCGCCAATCCATTTAGTTGCGGAGTGTACTACGATATCAGCCCCCCAACTAATGGGCTTACATACATATGGCGTTGCGAAAGTATTATCAATAATTAATGGTACACCTTGTTCATGCGCGATTTCAGCAACAGATTCAATATCAAATATATTCAAACTAGGGTTTGTAATTACTTCACCAAAAATTGCTTTTGTTTTAGGTGTAATCGCATTTCGGAAATTTTCTGGATCTGTTCCGTCTACAAATTTCACGTCAATACCGTATTTAGGCAATGTTTTGTTAAACAAATTAAAAGTACCACCGTATAAATTACTATCTGCAATAATTTCATCCCCTGCATTTGCAAGGTTTAAAATAGCTAACGTAATAGCAGATGCACCAGATGCTGTACCGACTGCTGCTACGCCATCTTCTAACAGGGCAATACGTTGTTCGAACGCATCAACTGTTGGATTCATAATCCGAGAATAAATATTGCCCATTTCTGCTAAAGCAAATAAATTCTGTGCATGTTCCGTATCGTTAAATACGTAAGACGTAGTTTGATAGATTGGAACAGCACGAGCATTTGTTGCAGGGTCTACTTGTTGTCCTCCGTGTAATAGATTGGTTTCACTACCTGGAAATTGGAACGAATTTGTCATTATGTACCCTCCTTATAAAATAAAAAACCTCTTCTTAACAAAAGGTAAGAAGAGGTTGAAAATACTAGTTGTCCTCCTCTTATCTTTCAGGTTAAACCTGTAGGATTTAGCACCTTTTCAATTTGATGTTCAAACTGACGGTTGCCGGGCTTCATAGGGCCTATTCCCTCTGCCGCTCTAGATAAGAGTTATTACTTATACAATTCGATTGTACTTATTATAAGTTATATATTGGAAACCGTCAATAAAAAATCAGAATATTAATAAAAATTAACGACAGGATCATTTGTCACTTTGATGCATAAAATAAAGTGGGAATTTTATTAGAAAGGAGTGAGCAAAATGGCACAAAAAGGTGGAATACCAGAGTGGGGAGAAGACTTCATTAAGAAATTAGATGCGTTTCTTTACGAAAAACCGACACGCAATGTGATGGAAACAATCGATAGTTTTTTTGAACAAGCAAAAGTACCGAAACAAATTCCTGTGGATGTTGCTGAAACAGAGCAAGAGTGGATCGTTAGTGTCGATTTGCCGGGGCTTCAAAAAGATCAAATACAACTGCGTATAGTAGGTAATCAAATTACAGTAATGATAGATCATCATGAGGAAACCGAACAGTATGATGAATCATATCATTATTATCATAAGGAAAGAAGACAGCATCGTAACGAACGCACTATTACATTGCCGTATGCAGTTGATAAAAGGACAGCCAAAGCAAGTTTCCAAAATGGAGTGTTAGAAATTAGAGGTCCTAAAACGAAAAAAGACAATGATTCGATTACGATCGACTAAGCTGATAGCGATTGCTATTAGCTTGGTCATAATTGTGCTATATTTATAGTGTGTAAGGTGTCAAGGGAAGGGAGGGCTTCATGTGGAGATTACACAACTGGTCGTTAGTTTTATCTTAATTTTTAATATTCTTTTATCTTTAACCATTATCTTTTTAGAGCGCAAAAATGCTACTGCTACATGGGCATGGATTATGGTCTTGACGTTCATCCCAATTTTTGGTTTTATTTTATATCTTATTTTTGGTCGGAAATTAAGTAATAAAACGATTTTTACATGGGATACAAAAAGCAAGCTAGGTGTCAAAACTGCTGTACAGCATCAATTGCGAGACATTGAAAATGGAGATTTCTTTATTAATGATCCTAGGATGTATCAATATAAAGATTTATTTTACTTGCATTTACGTAATAATGATGCCATCTTTTCACAGGATAACGAAGTTAACATATTTACCGATGGCAATCGAAAGTTTAATTCTTTATTGGAAGATATCGAAAATGCGACCGATCATATTCATTTACTGTATTACATAGTTAGATCTGATCATCTCGGTTCACGCTTAGCAGATGCGTTGATAAAAAAAGCAAAAGAAGGAGTCGAAGTCCGTTTTTTATATGACGATTTAGGTTCCCGGATGTTAAGCAGAAAGTTAATTCGAAAAATGCGGCATGCGGGGGCAGAGGTTGAAGGATTTTTCCCACCATTGATTCCGAAAGTTAATTTAAAGATCAATCACCGTAACCACCGTAAACTGGTTATTATTGATGGCAAAGTCGGCTATATAGGTGGTTTTAATATTGGTGATGAATATCTAGGGAAAGATAAGCGATTTGGATATTGGCGCGATACGCATTTGCGCATTACCGGTAGCGCGGTGAAGCATTTGCAAACACGGTTTATTCTGGACTGGAATCAGGCATCCCGTCATGATATTGAATATAATGAACGTTATTATATACCTGTCCCTGCTGGTAATGTCGGCATGCAAATTGTTTCAAGTGGTCCGGACTCCGAATGGGAACAGATAAAACATGGTTATATAAAAATGATTATGTCAGCAAAAGATTATATTTTTATACAAACGCCTTATTTTATCCCAGATGAAAGCCTGTTGGATGCTTTGAAGATTGCCTGTCTGTCAGGTGTGGACGTTCGGATAATGATCCCGAACAAACCGGATCACCCCTTTGTTTACTGGGCAACCTATTCCTATATCGGGGAAATGTTAAAAGCCGGAGCAACCGTTTATATTTATCAAAAAGGTTTCCTGCATGCTAAAATGATAGTAGTCGATAGCAAAATAGCATCGATTGGAACGGCAAATATTGATGTGCGAAGTTTTCGTCTTAACTTCGAAGTAAATGCTTTTTTATATAATGAAACGATGGCAGAAATGCTAGTTGATGAATTTGAAAAAGATATGGAGCACGTAACCAATCTTACATATTCTCTCTATCAACAACGTTCCTTATGGATTCGTTTTAAAGAGTCTATTTCAAGATTGATTTCACCGATTTTGTAGAAATTCGGACAAAGAAACAGAATCAATTTGCTGTACAAAAAAACATAAACTGCGCAGTCACGAGGACAAGGAATTGCTCACTACCATCATTCTTGACTTAGAGAGTGCATGCAAACCGCTCCGGCAGAATACTGCGCTTTCCGTGGGCTCGGCTTCAGCTAACTTGGTGAAGAAAGGCACTTCACCAAGTGGATCTTCAGCTCTCGCTGTCCCACAGGAGTCTCCGTATTCTGCCTACGCTATTTTTGTTCTCTAATTATAGAAAGAAATGAACTCATGGAACTAAAATTTTCTGTTTTATTACAGTACTAATTGGGTGTGAATGCCTCTTTAGCATAGTCGTACCCTACGCTACATATGGTGGAGAAATCGACTAGCTGATTTCGGATAAGCGTTGTGGAGCATATCTTAACGAAGGCCGCCCACTTTCACTCCTGTGGGAATGGTTTGCCCTTCAGCTAACTTTTTCGAGCGGTTTTTGCTCGAAAAAGTTAGCTGAAGGGCAAACCCCACGGAAAGGGAAGTGGGCAGCCGGAGTGGTAGGTATCATCACGATATATTTCAAAATTATCTCTTAGGTGACCGCACATCTAATTACCACATTACTTCGCAGTTTATATCGACTAGGAATCAGGTGAACGTAAAGGAACGTGGAGGTTTTGCTTAGTTTTTCTTAACTAGAAAGGATAGATACAATGCGCACGATTAAAGTAGAGGATCTAGTCAAAACGTATGGTGAGAAAGTATTGTTTGACGAGATATCGTTTTCGATTACAGACAGCGATCGTATCGGTTTGATTGGAGTTAATGGTACAGGGAAATCCACCTTGCTAAAAGTATTAGCAGGTATCGATCAGGCAGAATCTGGCGTGATCGATCATCCAAACGATTACCGAATAGAATACCTAGATCAAGATCCACAATTAACGGACGGGGACACGGTGCTAAATCAAATATATTACGGTGATGCTGAAATGATGGTCACTTTACGACAATACGAATCAGCCGTATTAGCTTTGGAGAGAGATCCTGAAAATGTAACCATGCAAAATCAACTTTTAAAAATGCAGGAAAAAATGGATCAAATCGAGGCATGGGACGCCATGACCGTTGCTAAAACAATCCTAACCAAATTAGGAGTTCCGGCGTTTGACCAAAAAACCGAAAATCTTTCTGGCGGTCAACGTAAACGTGTAGCAATAGCCAAAGCTTTAATTCAACCAGCAGATTTACTAATACTTGATGAGCCAACCAACCATCTCGACAACGATACAATCGAATGGCTTGAGGAATATTTACCAACTTATCAGGGAGCTATTTTGCTTGTTACACACGATCGTTATTTTCTTAACCGAATTACCAACCGTATTTTTGAGTTGGATAAGGGTAACTTATATACATATGAAGGCAATTATCAAACTTTCTTAGAACAAAAAGCTATACGAGAAGAACAAGAAATACAAGCAGAACAAAAGCATAAAAATATTCTGAAAAAAGAAATTGCCTGGCTCAAAGCAGGTGTGAAGGCCAGAACAACGAAACAAAAAGCAAGGATTGATCGTGTAGAAGAGATGAAAGAGAAAACCTTCGACACAAAAAAACAGGATCTATCGTTTCAAGTCGGATCCACTCGCCTTGGAAAAAAAGTTATGGAAGTTAAAAATCTAGGTAAATCATATGATGGAAAAACCTTGTTTAAAGATTTTAATTTTCTAATTAAGCCTGGTGACAGACTAGGGATAGTTGGTGCTAATGGTAGTGGAAAAACGACATTACTGAATATTTTAGCTGGCCGTGTCGAGCCGGATACAGGCACAATCGATATCGGAGAAACCGTGAAAATCGGTTATTATACCCAGGATCATCCGCGATTAGATGATAGTGTCAAAGTAATTGACCTTGTCCGCGACGTAGCAGAGGTTGTCCATACCATAGATGGCAGTGTTATTACCGCTGAACAAATGCTGGAACGATTTTTATTTCCAAGATCACAACAATGGACATATGTTAAGAAGTTATCAGGTGGGGAACGCCGCAGATTATATTTATTAACCGTATTAATGCGCGAACCAAACGTATTATTTCTCGATGAGCCAACTAATGACTTAGATACCGAAACACTCGCGATACTTGAAGACTATTTAGATCAATTTCCTGGTGTCGTAATCACAGTATCTCATGATCGCTACTTTCTGGATAAAACCGTTGAACAGATTATTGCCTTTACTGAAAATGAAACTTTAACCTTTTTTTATGGCAATTATTCTGAATTCCGTGAACAGCAAAAAGAATCAGAGGATAAGCAAAACAAAGCGACATCCAAGCATAAACCGAAACGAAAAAAGAAAAAGCTATCCTATCATGAACAAAAAGAGTGGGATACAATTGAAGATGAAATAACTGAATTGGAAACAGAACTTGAGCAAATCGCTACAGAAATTGCCGAAGCAGGTAGTGATATAGGCAAAATTCAACCACTATACAATAAACAAAGTGAAATCGAGCAACAACTAGAAGAAAAAATGGAAAGATGGGAAGAACTATCCCTTTTAATAGAAGAACTGAAGGAGGAATCATAATGGCAGACAAACAACTACAGGAAAAATACGCAGAACTCGCATTAAAAACAGGTGTGAACTTACAAGAAGGACAAGCACTAGTGATCAATTCTTCCATTGAAGGAGCAGATTTTACGAGAATTGTTGCCCATAAGGCATATGAAATGGGTGCTAAAAATGTCCATATTAATTGGTCAGATGATGAGCTTACCTATTTGAAATTTAACTATGCATCAGAAGAGGTATTAACAAATATACCAGAATGGCAAGTAGCGAAGCATTTAGATTTTGCTGAAGATGGTGCGGCGCTATTATCGATCCGCTCGACTAATCCGGATTTACTGAAAAATATCGATTCTGCGAAAGTTGCAAAAGCAAACAAAGCAAGTGGACAAGCGATGAAGGAATTTCGTCAATATACGATGAATGACCGAATTCCGTGGTCGATCATTTCCATTCCAACAGGTGATTGGGCACAAAAAATCTTCCCAGATAAATCTAAAGAAGATGCAATCGAAAGCTTATGGGAAGAGATTTTTAAAATCGTTCGTGTTGATCAGGAAGATCCTGTCGCTGCATGGGATGAACATAATCGTACATTAAAACAAGCTCGAGAATACTTAAATAAAAAATCTTATAAAGCATTAATTTTTAAATCAGAAGGTACAGATATTCGCTTTGAACTACCAGAAGGTCATATTTGGAAGGGTGGATCTGCGAAATTACCAAATGGTAATAATTTCAACCCGAATATGCCGACAGAAGAAGTCTTTACAATGCCACATAAATACAAAGTAGATGGTAAAGTAACTGCAACAAAACCACTTGTATATGGTGGTAATATGATTGATGGCTTCAGTTTAACGTTTAAAGATGGCAAAGTAGTCGACTTTGAAGCAGAACAAGGATATGACACATTAAAGCATTTATTGGAGACAGATGAAGGAGCAACACGACTTGGAGAATTAGCATTAGTACCACATGCATCTCCGATATCACAATCAGGTTTAATTTTCTATAACACTTTGTATGATGAAAATGCTTCTTGTCATATTGCATTAGGAAAAGCATATCCAACAAACCTTGAAGGCGGCTCTGATATGAATGAGGAAGAGCTGGACAAACATGGTGTAAATGATAGTCTGACACATGTTGATTTCATGATCGGATCGGCAGACTTAGATATCGATGGAGAAACGGCAGACGGAGAAAAAGAACCGGTATTCCGTCAAGGTGCATGGGCCATTGATTTTGATTAATATAGGAAAAGCGCAGAGCGCCCGTTTAGAAACGTAGCGGGTGGAGCGAAACAACTGAGATAAAGGAATCACGGTGAGTTTACGAACGAATGAGGACTGTCACCTAAAGGTATAAGTGCGACTAAGCCTCTGGTTTCACCAATCGGCAAGTCTTCTTTATCGTAGGGCGATTCGCGAAGCCGCCTAGTTTCTGGACGCTTGCGTAGACAGACACCCAATTTTTATACTTTCTGTTAATAAAATAAAGAACTCTCGTTTGACTTTCGAGAGTTCTTTTATTAGGAAGTGTCCAATAAAATGTGAAAAGTGTCCAGTAAACACCTGAAAGTGTCCAGTAAACTTCAAAAAGTGTCCAATAAATTTCCGGAAGTGTTCAATAATTCATAAAAAGTGTCCAATAAAGTCTAGGCCTTTTCCAAAAAGCACTCCAAAAAGACTTCTCCATATTGTTCGAACTTGCGCTCACCAACACCATGAATCTGTAGCATTTCGTTTTTCGATTTCGGCTTGACTACAGACATTTCGCGCAAGCTTTTATCAGAGAAAATCACATATGGCGGAACACCTTGCTGATCTGCTAAAGTCTTTCGCAATCTCCGTAATTGTTCAAACATTTCCATATCGTATGCAACAACTTCTTTTGTTTCCACCTTGGCTGACTGCACATATACCTTTTCTTCTCCTGTTAAAACCGAAAGAGCTCGCTTGCTTAAGCGTAGGATTGGATAACGCCCGCCTTCAGATACTAAAAAATCCTCTGCAATCAAAAATTGAATAAAGGAAACAAGCTCTTTCTCTGTCATCTCTTTCATCAATCCATACGTGGATAGTCGATCAAAGCGAAATTGCTTTACTTTTTTATCATTGGATCCTTTTAAAACCTTCGCTACTAAACTGGCTCCGAATCGTTCATCCATCCGCTTGACACAAGATAGTACCATCTGTGCTTCCTTAGTGCGGTCAACTTTTTCTAAATCACTGTCACAGTTAGAGCAATTGCCGCATGCTTCTGTTGAAGAAATTGTATCATTAAAATAACGAAGAATATATTGCTGCAGGCATTGATCGGTATGGCAATAATTAATCATCGCCTGTAATTTATCATATTCACCCTTCTTTTTTTCTTCATCCATCATTTCCGACTGGTCAATTAAATATTTTTGCAACGTAATATCTTGTCCAGAAAAAAGTATCACACATTGACTTGGTTCACCATCCCGTCCAGCGCGACCGGCCTCTTGATAATAACTTTCTAGATTCTTCGGTAAGGCATAGTGGAGTACATAACGGACATTGGACTTATCAATCCCCATCCCAAATGCGTTGGTAGCGACCATTACTCGTGCATTATCATAAATGAAATCATTTTGTGCTTCTTTTCGAGCTTCTTCTGACATACCCGCATGATACTTTCTAACAGAGAATCCTTTTTCCTGTAACAAAAAATATAGCTGATCGACTTGTTTCCGGGTTATCGCATAAATAATACCAGTGTCATCCTGATGAGCCTTTAAATAATCCGTAACATATCCTTGACGATCAAGTCCTTTTACAACTTGGAACGTAAGGTTACTACGTGCAAAGCCAGTGTTAACAACAGCATTATCCTCGACATCGAGCAGTTGCTGTAAATCACGAATCACTTCCGCGGTAGCTGTTGCTGTTAAACCAATCAGTACAGGGCGGTTCCGTAATTGACGGACAGCTTGGACAACGGTCCGATAACTGGGACGGAAATCGTGCCCCCATTGTGAAATACAGTGAGCTTCATCAAAAGCAATCAATGATACATCCAACGAATTAATGGCAGCAAAAAAAGCATTAGAATCAAAACGTTCTGGTGCAACATAGACAAACCTGTATTCACCGTTACGAATCTCAGCTAATCTGCTGAACTGTTCTTCCGTTGTCAGGGAGCTGTTTATGTAGGTGGCTGCAACACCTAAAGATTGTAGGGCATCCACCTGGTCTTTCATCAAGGAAATCAGTGGGGAGATCACGACGGTAATCCCATCTTGTGCGAGACCGGGGATTTGATAACAGATTGATTTCCCTCCGCCAGTAGGCATAATGGCTAGCGTATTTTCTTGATGGAGGATTTGGTTCACAATTTTTTCTTGTCCAGGCCGGAAAGCATCATACCCAAAATATTTTTTTAATAAATCCAACGTACTCACAAAATATCATCCTTTTAATAAACTCATTGTTAGCATAACATTTTTTAACCACAATACATATAGCAAAACTTGGCTTATCGCCTGTTATTTATGGCGCATTCATTGTTTTACTTCCATAGAAATAAATACCTTTATCGTACAAAGAAAAAAGTTTGAAATAAAAATATTTACATCCCACCTATTAACCTTTAAAATAATTCTAGCTTCTTATGAAATTAATGAATGTAAATATAGATAAAAGATAGAAGGTAAAGGGGGATAATGATGGACTCATTATTATTAATACTCATGCTTATAGCTGTGCTTGGTGTTGGTTCGCAGTGGGTAGCCTGGAAATTTCGACTGCCGGCAATTGTCGTTATGTCGATAGCAGGGTTACTCGCTGGGCCGATATTCGGACTAATGAATCCAGAGGAAGCTTTCGGTGATTTGTATCGCCCATTTATTTCCATAGCTGTGGCGATTATTCTTTTTGAAGGAAGCTTGAACCTGAATTTTAAAGAAGTAAAAGGGCTAGGAAAGCCAGTCTTTCGTATTGTTACATGGGGAGCGTTTCTTGCTTGGATTTTCGGATCGCTAACTGCCCATTATGTAGCAGGCTTATCTTGGGCGGTTGCATTTGTCATCGGTGGTATCTTTATTGTAACAGGTCCTACTGTTATTTTGCCATTGTTAAGGCAATCGAAATTAAAACCAACGCCAGCAAAAATATTAAAATGGGAAGGGATTGTCGTCGACCCATTTGGTGCTTTATTAGCTGTTTTTGCGTTTGAATTTATTTTATTCTTGTTAGCTGATGGAAGAGACGCAACAGCATTATTGTTCTTCTTATTAGCATCCTTATTTGCTGTAGTACTTGGGGTTGTCTTTGGAAAAATTACTGGATGGATGTTTGAGTCAGGGCATATACCAGAATTTCTAAAATCACCTGCAGTTTTCGCATTAGTTATTGCTTGCTTTATCATAGCGGATGAAGTGAAACATGAAACAGGTTTATTAGCAGTAACCGCAATGGGGATGACGCTGGCGAATCTTGGTATATCTTCTATTAGGGATATGCGTCACTTTAAAGAAAATATCTCGATGCTTTTAATATCAACAGTATTTATTCTTTTAACTTCATCGCTGACAATGGACACATTAATGGATGTTTTCCAACCAGCAATTATTGGATATGTATTATTAATGCTGTTTGTCGTTCGCCCACTATCGATTTTCTTATCAACGATTAAATCTGGTTTATCGTTGCAAGAGAAAACATTGGTTGGTTGGATCGCTCCACGAGGGATTGTTGCTTTAACAGTAGCAAGCTATTTTGCAACTATTCTAGCAGATGAAGGTTTTGCAGGTGCGTCACTTGTCACACCTTTAACCTTTGCATTAGTATTTTCCACGGTTGTTGTCCATGGCTTTTCAATTGGCTGGCTAGCGAAAAAACTAAACCTTTCATCAGAAGGAAATCCTGGTGTGTTAATTGTCGGTTCTAACCGCTTTACAAATGGATTAGCAAAGACGATGAAAGAACTAGGTATTCCAGCAGTTGTTGTTGATTCATCGTGGGATCGTCTGAACGGTGCCAGAAAAGCAGGCATTCAGCATAATCATTGCGAAATTTTATCAGAGCAAACAGAATATACGATGGATTTCACACCGTATGATTACTTGTTAACAGCGACTGAATATGATTCCTATAATGCCTTAGTATGTTCTACATTCTTGCCTGAGTTTGGCCGAAAGAATGTGTTCCGCTTACCAAAACAAAATCATAGCGGTGATCATTTAGTAGATATTGATCATACGATTGGTGGAAGAGAAGTATTTACACCTACAGAAGGCATCGAAGAATTGAAATACAAATTAAAGAGCGGTTATGTTTTACGAAAAACATCCCTAACAGATCGTTATTTGTATGAAGATTATTTGAAAGATCGTGACAAGGAAACCGTACTGTTATTTGTGTTAAAACAGTCTAAACAAATCGAGTTCTTTACCGAAGATTTAGAGACAACAGCAATAGCAGGCGATACGATTGTCAGCTTAACACCACCAAGTAAAGAATTTCATAAAATCAAGGAAAAACTAGAGGGAAAAAGAAATGAAAAAAGCTAGCAACAAATGGTTGCTAGCTTTTTTGCTGCTGGAGCTTTTGGCGAAGGGAGGAAATTTTAGCTGCCAAACGTTCCAATTCTTTTTCATTATATTCTGTGTTCCCGCCAACATATACTAATTTCTCAAGGTCGGCAGATAGTCTTGTATAATCAGCTTTTAAGTCTTCTATTTCCGCTTCGATTTCTTTTTTATTCATAATCTTCACTCCAATTAAATAGAATCTTCTTAATTAAGCCTAAATCAGTTATTGGGAATAGGCAAGTAACTTACTAAAATAAACAAAAACTACCAAAAAAATGAAAAGGATGTACCTTTTTTGGAGGATTATGAATTATTTATGAGCATATGACATTATATATCCATGAAAGCCGAACATTTTTTTTATATACGACTATTTGTGGTTTAATTGATCTCAATCGGGGTATAGTAAATTTGTGAAGAATGCAACATTTTTGTAACATTAAATATAGTATAAATTCGGATATGCAGTAATCCTTTTATACAGAGGAGGAAGGAATTGTTGAAAATATTTCGCTGGATAGACAAGATTGTTATGAAGTTGGAGGAATTTATCCTTAGCTTCTCGATTATATTAATTTCCATCATGATAGTAGGTAATGTTATAGCACGTGAAGTGTTTCAATCGGGAGCTTTCTACTTTGCATATGAAGTAAGTAAATTTGCTATCGTTATTGCTACATTCATGGGGATTGCATATGCAGCTAGAAAAGGGCGACATATCAGTATGTCAGCATTCTATGATTTTGCTCCGTTCAAAGTGCGTAAAGTTATGATGATTATTATTAATTTCGTAACCGCGATTGTGATGTTTGCTATGGCATACTTTTCCTACAGCTATGTGATGTTTGAACATAGTACAGGAGCAATCACGACTTCATTAGAACTTCCTAGATATTTGATGGCTGTCTTTATTCCAATCGGTTTCGTAACAGCAGGTATTCAATTTTTACGTAATACGTACGTTAACTTTACAGCTAAAGCAAAAGATAAAGTATATTTAGGTATCGATGCAGTAGATTACAATGATAAAGAGACAAAAGAAGTAAAGTTGGAAGATTTATCTGTATAAACGATAAAAGAGTAGAGAGGAAAAGTTTATGTTAGCCACATTATTAACGATAATGGTTATATTATTGCTGTTAAATTTCCCGATGATGATACCGTTAATATTAGGACCCGTTATCATCATGTTAATTTTTAATCCAAATTTAAATATGGATTTATTAATGGGGCAGTTGTTAACAGGTATTGAATCACCTGTATTATTGTGTGTTCCGTTATTCATATTTGCAGCAGACATTATGACATCTGGAAAAACATCAAACAGATTATTGGACTTTATTGGTGCGTTTGTAGGACATATTCGCGGGGGATATGCAGTTACGACAGCGGCTGCATGTACATTGTTTGGTGCAATTTCGGGATCAACACAGGCAACAGTTGTTGCAATAGGTCGACCAATGCGGGAAAGATTATTAAAGGTCGGTTATAAAGATTCTAGTGCCATGGCACTTATCATTAACTCAAGTGATGCCGCATTGCTTGTACCTCCAAGTATTGGGATGATTATTTACGCTATGGCGGCAGGGTCAGGTGTATCAGTTGGTGATTTATTTATTGCTGGTATTATTCCGGGTCTGATGGTGTTTTTAGCGTTTACAATTTATAGTGTTATTTATGCAAGAATAAAAGATATTCCATTAGCAGAAAGAGTATCATGGCCCGACAGATTTAAGTTTTTAAGAAAATCTTTATTACCACTAGGTTTTCCTATCATTATCATCGGTGGTATTTATTTAGGATATTTTACTCCGGTTGAAGCATCCGGTATCTCGGTATTATATGCGATTATTTTAGAAGTACTCATTTTCAAAACAATACCTTGGAAAAAAATCCCTAGCATCGCCCTTTCAACTGGATTAGTTACATCGGCCGTATTTATTTTAGTGGCTGGTGGACAATTATTTACTTGGGTGCTGGGTTATGCTAGAATTCCACAACAAATTACTGAAGCGGTGTTGGGGACTGACCCAAGTGCAATATATGTTTTAATTATTGTCAGTATATTTTTCTTTGTAGGATGTATGTTCGTAGATCCTATTGTGGTTATTTTAATATTGACACCTATTTTCGCTCCTGCAGCAGAGCAAGCAGGTGTAGACTTAATACACCTTGGAATTATTATTACATTCCAAGCAGCACTAGGTTCAGCAACACCACCATTTGGTGTAGATATTTTTACAGCAAGTGCGGTATTTAAGAAACCTTACTTAGAAGTAATTAGAAGTACACCGCCATTTATTATCATGTTACTGATAATTGGTGTTCTACTAATTATGTTCCCACAATTATCATTAGTATTAATCTAAGTTACTAAAGTGGTTTATCTATTCAGCCACTTTAAATAAATTGTTACAAAAATTATTAGGGGGTAATGATCATTTTAAACAAAAAGTTTTTCCTTATGATGATCTCCATTTTAACGCTTAGCTTTTTGCTAGCAGCATGTGGTGGAGGCGACGAAGAAGAAGGAACAGAAGACACAGGTGACGATACAGCTACAGAAGAAACGGACGAAGGCGGAGAAGAAGCTGCTGGAGATTTTGAAGAAGATAGTTGGCAATTCGTAACAGAAGAACTTCAAGGAGAGGTTCAATACGAATATGCAGCAGAGTTTGCTAACCGTATTAGTGAAAAAACTGGTGGAGCAATTACCGTAGAACCACTAGAGTATGGTGCACTTGGAAGTGAAGTTGACCAAGCACAATTATTACAACAAGGTGGAGTTGAGCTTGCAGTCATGTCACCAGGTTTTACAGGTGGGCAAGTACCAGATGGACAGATTTTCTCACTTCACTATTTCTTCCCATCTGATCAAGAGCAAGTACAGGAAGTATTAACAAATAGTGAAGCTTTGAACCAGGACTTACGTGCAAAATATGAAGAACACAGTATTTCACCACTTTCATTCTGGACTGAAGGTGCAATGGCTTGGTCTAGTAATGTTGGTATTGAATCTCCTTCTGATTGGGAAGGGCTCAATATGCGTGTGCAAGAGTCACCATTAATGCGTGAAACATATGATGCATACGGTGCAACAGTACAGTCATTAAGTTGGGGTGAATTGTACCAAGCACTAGACCGTGAAACAGTTGACGCTCAAGAAAATCCAATTTTCTTTATTGAATCTGCAAGTTTCCATGAAGTACAAGACACTGTCACCATTTCTAACCATAATAATTATGTAGCGATGACTACGGCTAATACGGATTGGTATAACGGTCTTGATGACAATGTAAAAGCAGTAGTAGATGAAACTGTAGAAGAAATGCAAGATTGGGTATTTGATGAGCAAAAAGCTCAAAACGAAGCAGGTTTAGAAGCAATTGAAGCTGATTCAGAAAACGAAACTAAAATTATTGAACTAGATGAAGATCAAATTGCTGAGTTTAGAGAGGTTGCAGAACCCGTACACCAATACTATCGTGATGAAGTAGAAGGTATTGATCCGGCAATCTTCGATAAACTTCAAGAAGAAATTGCAGAAATAATGGGTGAATAAACATTCACTAAAAAGCCTTAGCAGAATGCTAAGGCTTTTTTTCTGTCTAAACATTGGTATCACAACTTTTTAAGTTTTTAGCTCTGACCTATGTTGTAGAGCAGATTTTAAGAGAAGTGGGCAGCCGGAGTGGTGGTTATGCGATTATATACTTCAAAATGGCTACTACAACAATCGCAGATCCACTTAATATTTAGTGATAAGGACTATACATAAAAAAATCTAAATCTGAATTCGCTTTCATTGACTCTGAATGAATTTCACAATATACTTAAATTATCTGCCGTTAAATTTTGCTGCATAAGCAAAGTTTAATGTAAATCTAACTGTAAAGGAGAGGGTTAAGTGAAGACAAGTATCAGGAAATGTACACTGGAAGATTTGCATTTGTTACAGGACATAGGTACAGAAACATATAATGAAACTTACAGTCATCTAAACACACCCGAAAATATTAACGAATATTTAGACCAAGCCTTCAATGCAGAACAACTTACGAAAGAATTATCTAATCCATCCTCAACATTTTTATTCCAATACGTAGACAAAATGCTCACAGGTTACTTAAAAGTAAATGAAGGAGAAGCTCAAACATACCAAATTGGTGATAATGCACTGGAAATCGAACGCATTTATGTAAAAAATACCTTTCATGAGAAAGGATTAGGTAAATTATTACTACAAACAGCAATTGATATCGCAAGAGAGCGAGACAAAAGTGAGATCTGGTTAGGCATATGGCGAAAAAACAAAAATGCTATTGATTTTCATGAAAAAATGGGATTTGAAAAGAGAGGATCCTACTCGATTTATATAGGAGATGAGGAACAAAATAATTATATTATGGTCAAGCAGTTAAAATAGTATTAAAAGTATCCCATTATTACAGATCTTATATTATCTTATAAGGTAACAGGCTTTCGCCAACCTAATTGGCGAAATGCCATGGTATCTTATACTATCATCAATCCTTCACTCTTAAAACAAATCCGGATCCTCTTCTGGTTGTTTTTTCTTCCACTCACGATAGAAATGAGCAATGATCGTTTTGACAACTGCATAAGCAGGAATGATAAACAACAATCCTAAAAATCCTGCAATTCCTCCCGCAGCTAGAATCAAGGTAATAACCGTTAACGGATGAATGGATAGCGCTCTTCCCATTACATTTGGTGAGATAAGGTTACTTTCAATCTGTTGTGCGACTATCATCACGATTGCAGCCCATACAGCCATAATCGGCTCTTGAAAGAACCCAACGATAATGGCAGGAATTGCTGATAAAAACGGACCTAAGAATGGAATAAAATTCATTAATAATCCGAACAACGCTAAGGACAAGGAGTAATCAAGGTCAATGATCAAATAACCGATATAAAGCATAGCACCGACACAAACACTAACGATAAACTGTCCTTGGATAAAAGACGCCAATGTATGATTAATGTTTGTAGTTAAAGTTTTAAAGCTTTGTGCCTTTTTAGGGCTTAGAAATTTTGAAACAAAAGGTACAAATTTATATCCATCCTTTAACATAAAGAAAAGAAAGAACGGGATTAGGAAAAAGGCAAAAACAAAACTGAAAATCTGGCCGATTACTCCGATAATACTGGACGTAATGGTTTCTGCATATTGGTCTAAGTTATCCATTACATTTTGGATCGCATTTTCAAATTGCGGTGGTATAATGTTTTGATTTTCCTGCCACATTCCAAACAGACTTTCTGCGTTTTCTACCATTTTTGGGATGCTATCAACAAAGTTTGAAAATTGTCTTTGTACAATAGGAGCAACGAAGTTAATAATAATCGTAATCACTAAGACGATGATGAGAAATACGATAAACGTACCGGCAATGCGCGGTACTTTCTTTTTTTCTAACCAATTAACAATAGGATTTGTAATATAAAAGATAATCCCAGCTCCTATGATAGGAACCGCAATGGCAGTCAAATAAGCACCAACAGGTTCAAATATAAACTTAGTTAACGAGAGGAGATAGATTAAAGTAAAAATAAGTATACATGTTACGAGAATCCGTATGCTCTTTTTTTCAAACAAAAGTGCCACAACCTTTTCTGTCATTATTCGTTTATCCTATTCTATCATATAAAATGAAAAAAATGGTTTTTGGAACACAAGTCTCTTCCAAATAGTGTGAGATTACAATAGAAACAGAAGAAAGTCTATGCTAGTATAAGAATATATAATGTAGGTCTAAGGGGGAAATCACATGTCATGGCAAGATACATTAAAAAGATGGACAACTCATGTAACGCTAGATGAAGATTTACAAGAACAATTAAAACAACTATCTAAAAATGAGAAGGAGTTAGAAGATTCCTTTTACAAGAATTTAACTTTTGGTACAGGTGGAATGCGCGGGATGCTAGGGCCTGGAACCAATCGAATGAATATTTATACGGTTCGTAAAGCGGTGGAAGGATTAGCAAATTACATAACGAAAAATGTAGATAATGCGCATAACAGAGGAGTTGTTATTGCGTATGATTCCCGCTATATGTCACAAGAATTTGCCGTTGAAGTGGCAAAGGTTTTAGGTGCACATGATATTAAAGCATATGTATTTGAATCACTACGCCCGACACCATTACTATCATTTGCGGTGCGCTATTTAAAGACAGCTGCTGGTATTATGATTACCGCAAGTCATAATCCTCCTGAGTATAATGGTTTTAAAGTGTATAACGAGGATGGCGGACAAGTACCATTACAAGAAGCTGCTGCGATCATAGAGGAGGTAAATAAAGTAGAAGATGAATTAAATGTTACCGTCAAAAGCAAGGAAGAAGTCGAAAGTGCTGGTCTATTGGAGTGGGTTGGCGAAACAGTAGATAATGCCTATCTTAGCGAACTCAAAACCATTCAAAAGCAAGCAGAAGAAAATAATGTGAATATAGTCTTTACACCATTGCACGGAACGGCACATGACCTCGTATTAAAAGGGTTAGCTCAAATTGGCTATGATCAAGTACATGTCGTGGAAGAACAAGCAAAGCCTGATCCGGAATTCTCAACAGTACAGTCGCCAAATCCTGAAGAGCATCAAGCATTTGAGTTGGCAATCAAGCAAGGGGAAGAAATCGGTGCGGATATTCTAATTGGTACAGACCCAGATGCTGACCGTTTAGGTGTTGCTGTAAAGAATAGCAGTGGGTCCTATCAAGTGTTAACAGGTAATCAGCTTGGGTCACTATTGTTAGATTACACATTATCTCATGTAAGTGAGAAGGAACTTGAAAATGGACAAGTAATTAAAACAATCGTAACCTCAGAGTTAGGAAGAGCAATCGCTTCCTATTATAGTGTTAATACGCTTGACACGTTAACAGGATTTAAATTTATCGGTGAGAAAATCAAGCAATTTGAATCAGATCAAAGACATTTCCTTTTCGGTTATGAAGAAAGTTATGGCTACTTAATTGGAGATTTCGTTCGAGATAAAGATGCGGTACAAGCAGCAGTAGCAGCATGTGAAATGGCGAATTACTGGAAAGCGAAAGGCAAAACATTATTAGAAGCATTAGACACATTGTACGAACGTCATGGTTATTACTTAGAGGGACAGAAGTCCTTAACATTAAAAGGTAAAGATGGGGCAGAGCAAATTGCTACCATTATGGAAGATATTCGTGAAAATCCATTTACACAATTAGGTGGTTTACAAGTAATGGCTATTGAAGATTATCAAAGCAGCAAGCGTCAGTTACCAGTAAATGCAACCGAGGAAGACATTACTTTACCAAAAGAAAACGTTATGAAATTTTTATTGGAAAATGATGCATGGATATGCTTCCGTCCTTCAGGTACGGAACCTAAAATTAAAAGCTATTTTGGTGTTAAAACAGATAACGCTGAGAAGAGCAAATCGCTATTGCAAACTATCCAAGCAGAAGTAGAGGAAAGAATAAACAAGATTATTCATGTATAATGACTGGGAAAAAGAAGAACCTAATGCTATCACTGCGATGGTATAGGTTCTTTTTTGAAGGGTAGAGATTGACAGGAAATAAAAAAAGACTTATAGTAATAACATACATAAAGGGGAGTAGCTGTTACAATAAATGTCGTCATTTCGAGAATTATCTCCGGCATTATTGGCAACTCAGGCGTTGTTGGCGAGACCTTTACCACCAGTGGTAAAGGTCTCGTTTTTTTGTGTGATCTTTACCAACTGGTGGAGATCATTTTTTAAAGGAGATGGAGTAGTTTGGAATTATTATTAGAGTACGGATGGGTTTTATTAGTTTTAATTGGTTTAGAAGGGATTTTAGCAGCAGATAATGCACTTGTTTTAGCGATTATGGTGAAGCATTTGCCTGAAGAACAACGAAAAAAAGCATTGTTTTACGGTTTGGCTGGTGCTTTTATCTTAAGATTCGGTTCATTATTTATTATTTCGTTCCTTGTTGATGTCTGGCAAGTACAGGCAATCGGAGCCGCTTATTTATTGTTTATTTCCATTAAGCACTTGTATGATACATTTAAGAAGAAAAATAAAGGTGAAACGGAGGCAGAAGAACTAGCAGAACAAGCTGAGAATAAAGGTGGAAAAGGCTTCTGGATGACCGTACTTAAAGTAGAATTTGCTGATTTAGCATTTGCGGTTGATTCTATTTTAGCGGCTGTTGCGTTAGCTCAAGCATTACCAGCAACAAACCTTGGTACGGTCGGTAGTCTTGATACAGGCCAGTTCCTTGTAGTACTTGCTGGAGGAATGATTGGTTTAATCATTATGCGTTTTGCAGCGAATGTGTTCGTTAGATTACTGCATGATCGCCCAGGATTGGAAATGGCTGCATTTGTTATAGTTGGCTGGGTTGGGATTAAATTAGTCGTAAGTGTATTAGCTCACGAAGATATACTATTAATACCACATGATTTCCCGCATTCGACACCATGGAAATTAACATTCTATATCATTTTAGTGGCTATCGCTGTAGCTGGTTGGTTCCTTTCTAGTAAGAAGAAAGATGCTGAAGCGTAAACAAATCATTTTATCGTCTGAATTCCGATACTTATAATGGAAATAGAAAGGATGATATAAATGGCGATACACCAATTTACATTAAATGCCACGTGGCCTGGTGGCAGAAATGAAGTAGGACATATTGAATCAGGTAATTTAAATACTAAGATCTCCATTCCGCCTGAAATGAATGGTCCAGGAGTTGGTACGAATCCAGATGAAATGTTATTAGGTGCTGCTGCTACTTGTTATTTAATTACGGTGGCAGCGATGATCGAACGAGCGAATTTGCCTCTTGAACACATAGAGTTAAGCTCTGTAGGTGATGTGGATGTCACCAATGGAGTATTTACTTATCAACGAATCACTCATCGCCCGGTTGTCGTATTAAAAAAAGAGGCAACTGCCGATCATTTGCAAAAACTCAAAAATATCGTTAAACAAGCAGAGTCATCCTGTATGATCTCTCGAGCAATTAAAGGAAACGTCGAACTAGTCTTAGAAGAAGACCTTTCAATTGCAAGCTAACTTGTACTCCTCGTGAGTGCAAGTTTTTTTATAATATAGGAAAGTGTATAATCCGCGGCATCAACGCATTTTTAAGCAGAGTAGCCATTTTGAAATAGCTTGTACAGGAAATCATCGCTGCGGCTGTCCACTTCGACTCCTGTGGGATCAGCGTGATCTGAAGATCCACTTTTGGAAAGCGATCTTCTTTACAACACGCCCCATGGAAAATAAACTACTTTATACCATCGATATATTATGTTGGTCAATGAAAAGGATCGGGTGGGCTTTTTCCCGGTTTTTCTTATTTTCCGATAACGAAGTATAAACAAAGATCTCTAGCTTAAAGCGCCAAAAAACTAGGCGCCTTCCCGAAAGAGCCCTACGATAATCATCACAAAAATGACCATATATTGCGTTGATACAAGCACAAAACATAAGTTTTGACATAATACATAATTAACTGTATGATATTCCAAGTATTTATATCAGATTAATCAAAAGGAGGAAAAAAGATGAACACAGTCTTCATAATTATCAATATTGCCATTATGTTATTATTCATTGGTATTTTAATAGGTATGCAGCGAAAATATGTATCGTTCAGTAAACGAGTTTTCGCAGGTTTAGGTCTAGGGATTCTTCTAGGTGCCTTTTTACAGATTGCTTATTCAGCAGATTCTGAAGTCGTTACGGCTACGACAGATTGGTATAACATTGTAGGTCGTGGTTATGTCCGCTTATTAATGATGATCGTTATACCATTAGTAATGGTTTCTATTATTCAATCTATCATTAATTTAGAGAAATCATCTGAATTAGGAAAAATGTCAGCATGGATTATTGGTATTCTTGTTTCTACCGCTATGGTTGCCGCAGTAGTTGGTGTAACTAGCTCTTCTATCTTTAATTTAAATGCAGACCAAATTGAAATGGGGCAAGCTGAACAAGAGCGAGCGGAGTCACTAGAAGAAACACTAGGATCAGTTGAAGGGATGACGACACCGCAAAAAATTCTAGAATTTATTCCATCTAATATTTTCTTAGATATGACAGGAGAGCGTGCAACATCTGTTATTGCTGTTGTTATTTTCTCTATACTAGTTGGGGTTGCCGTATTAGGTGTAAGAAGAAAACAACCGGAACAAGCAGAGAAATTCGTAGATATCGTCAACACTTTCTACACTGTAATCATGCGTATTGTGACCATCATTTTACGCTTAGCACCATTTGGTATTTTAGGATTAATGGCAAATACGGTAGCACAAACAAATGTAGCAGGTATTATTGAACTCGGTAAATTTGTTGGTGCATCTTATGTTGCGTTGATTATCATGTTTATCATTCACATGATTCTGTTAGCTTTGTTTGGATTAAATCCATTTACTTACACACGAAAAGTATTACCAGTATTAAGCTTTGCCTTCACATCTAGATCAAGTGCAGGTACTATTCCGTTAACGATTCAGGTACAGAAGGAAAGTCTAGGTGTCCATAGTGGTACAGCGAATATGGCAGCATCATTTGGGGCAACGATTGGTCAAAATGGTTGTGCGGGTATCTATCCGGCGATGTTAGCGGTAATGATCGCACCTAGTCAAGGAATCGATCCGTTATCACCAGGTTTCTTATTGCCTTTGATTTTAATCATTGGTATTAGTTCATTTGGCGTTGCTGGTGTTGGCGGTGGTGCAACATTTGCTGCGCTAATCGTATTATCATCTATGAATTTACCTGTAGCACTAGCAGGTTTACTTATCACAGTAGAACCATTAATCGATATGGGGCGTACAGCATTAAACGTAAATGGCTCTATTTTATCGGGTACATTAACATCTAAATTCATAAAAAAACTAAACATTAAAACGTATAATGATAAAGAAGCAATTAATAAAGACATTTCTTTATAATTAACTTTTAAATCCCCTCTTTTAGCCATAAGAGGGGATTTTATCATTGCATTATTACCTTTTAATTCTCCATCGATCCATCGTTATATAAAGAGCTGGAAGTAATAATAAAGTCAATATTGTCGAGAAAATAATCCCAGCTACAATGGATACTGCGAGTGGTTTAAATAATACATCACCGACAATGATAATAGGTGTCAACGCAGCAATCGAAGTCAAGGTCGTTAATATGATCGGTCGTAATCTTGCACGTCCTGCTGCAACGATGGCGTCTACTATATTACCATCATGTTGTTGTTTGTTTTGTTCAATAAATTCAATGATCAATATAGAGTTGCGAACAACGATACCAGATAAAGAAACAATACCAAGTACTGCTAAGAAGCTAAGTGGTTGCCCACTAATAAATAAACCAACAACTGCACCTGTCACAGCAAAAAACACAGTACTTGTAATTAAGACAGGCATCAACAACGAATTAAATTGCACGGCAAGTGTTAAATAGATTAGAAATAATACAATCACAAACAACTTAGCAATCTCAACAAAAAATTCTGTTTCTGCACTTGCTTCTCCACCCTCCATTAATACATAATCATCATCTAATCCAGCAAGTTTTGTCTGCATTCTTTCAATTACTGCTGCAGTATCGGCAGCGAAATCTCCTTCCCCTGAGTCATATGCAGCTATTGTGATAATTCTTTCTCCATTTTCATGAGTAATTGCTGCAGTTTGCTCTTCAGTTGAAGTAGATACAAATTCATCATATGAATAAGCCGCTGGTATTCCTTCTTCTGACGCAACAAATACTTGTAGTGAACTAAGGTCAATTTCCTCGTTTGTTCCCTCATCCAAAATTAATACCATGTCTAACTTGTTATTATCAGTGTTAATTTTAGATAGTGGCATACCAGCATTTGCAAGCTGAAGCGTGTTTTTTATTTGGCTAATTGCAATGCCATTTTCTGCGATAAAATCACGATCAATTTCATACGTTTTTACTAATTGACTTGTTCCGGCATTTAATGTTGCAATTTCAACAGATTTGAGTTCATTTAATTTATTCTTTAATAAAGTAGATTGCTCCAACAATACTGCTAAATCAGACCCTTTTAGTTTTAACTCTATTGTTGGAGATGGTGGTGGTCCTGATACAATTGTTTCTAGAAATATTTCTCCATTTGGAAATTGCTCTCGTAATTCTTCTTGATAGTTTTCAATATATTGAGTTGCTGTAGTTTGGTCACGATTAACGCGCACAACTATTTGACCGGTATTTTCGCCAGCTCTCGTTAAGCTTGAATTGAAGATGTTAGGTAGCCCACCCCCTGTATAACGAACTGTTTCAACCACATACTCGGTATTGTCTTGGATATATTGTTCTATTTCGGCTAATTTTTGGTCTGTTTCTTCTATTGGTGTACCTTCGTCCAACGTTAGAGAAAGTGTTACTTCCTGTCGATCTGCTGCAGGAAAAAATTCAAACGGTACTTTTATAATTAGCAACAGTAATAAAATACAAACGATCATCCCGTTTGCAACGGTTAGCCATGGTTTTTTCAGTGTTGCTGGCAGAATATTTTCAGCATAACGTTCTTCTAAGCGACGAAAAAGGGCTGTAAGTAAACCAGATTGGCGTTTTTTAGTGCGATATAACTTTAATTGTCTTGTATATTGAATAGTAGGAATAACGGTTAAGGCAATAAGCGTAGAAGAAATAATCGTTCCCATAAGAGCGATTGGTAAAGCTTTAATAAATTCCCCGTTACTTCCGGATAAAAAGGTCAAGGGAAAAAAGCTGAACACGATTAATAAAGTAGATGTTACAATTGAGACACCGACTTCTTTTACCCCTTTTTTTGCTCCCTCTAGTGGTGGGTCTCCCAATTGATAGCGTCGCATAATATTATCGTTCACAACAATCGCATCATCAACTAAGATACCGATCGCTACAATAATACCTATAATCGAAATTTGATTCAGATCAACTCCTGCATATGGCAAAGGGATTAAACCAATAATAATCGAGATCGGAATAGCGAATGCCACCAAAATAGCAGATGATAATGGTAATCCTAGAATCATAATAACAATAACAGCAAGTAAGGATATTCCAAAGGAAATGAGTAAGTTCGTGTAAACCTCATCGATAACAGTGCTTTGGGAATAAAATCGCTCTACAGAAACATTAGTAGGTAAATCTTCTTTTAAGCTGGTTATCTCATCATCTATTTTGGCTTGCAGGCTTGAGATATTCACACCATTATCCGCGAACAATGTCAGAGAAATAGCCGCTTTTTCATTCTGTGTGATTATATCTTCTAAAGGATCGTTTTCTACTGAAATTGTAGCAAGATCAGATAAATTCGAGTCCGCAGTTATCATGATATTTTCTAATTGTGACAGTTCGTTGGTAGAGTCAATATGTAAGAGAATATTCTGCTCCTCATCCCGTTCTGTTCCTAATGCACTTGGTGTTAATTCATTTTGGATCGCTTCAATTACTTGATTTGGTTGAATACGATTTTCTTGTAGCAATTCTTGATCCAATGCAATAACCACTTTATGATCTGGTAATCCTTTCACCGAAACAGTAGCAATTCCGTTTATTTCACTTAAAATAGATTTCCAATTTTCTATTTGTTCATAAGTAGACAACAACTGTTCATGGTCTTCACTTAATAGATGATAAGTAGCAACACTAGAGGTCGCCAGGTCTGTTGTTACATTGGGTGTCGCAACCTCTTCTGGAAAGCTATTTTGAGTGTCTTGTACAGTCTGCCTTATCTTAGAATAAACGAAATCACTATTAACATCATCTTCTAAAATAACTGAAATATTGGAAAAACCATATGTTGAAGCTGACGTTACTTGGTCAACACCATCAATTTCCATTACTTCTTCCTCAATCAGGTCGGTAATCATCTGTTCCACTATTTCAGGAGTTGCACCAGGATAAACAGTAGAAATAGTAGCAATGTTTTGTTCTATTTCCGGTATATCACGTTTTGGCGTTTGTAAGTATGTAAAAATTCCTGTAATGATTAATAATAAAACGAAAATCCAAACTATTTTTCGATATTTAATTAAAGTTTCCAAAAACTTCACCTCACTAAATTACTCTCACTGTTGGGGGTCTCCATTATGTATATTGTATATAATGAAATAAATGAAAACAACAAACGTTTGCAATTTTATCCAATTAGAGAGCATAATATGATAGTACCCTAATTAGAGGAGGATAAAAACATGCAAAAATTATTAAAAAAATATGCTCAACTAGCATTACATACAGGTGTGAATTTACAAGAAGGTCAAGGATTACTAGTCCTGGCCCCGATAGAAGCGATTGAATTAGTCCGAATCGTTGTCAAAGAAGCATATGAAATGGGAGCAAAAAATGTCCATGTTGAATGGAAAGATGATGAATTAACTTATTTGAAAATGAAACATGCGCCAATGGAAGTGTTAGAAACGTTCCCGGAATGGCGAAAAAATGCCATGGTTAGCATGGTGAAGGAGGGCTATGCAGTATTAAATATTTATGGTGAAAACCCTGACCTTTTGCAAGATATCGATGGGAAACGAATGGCAGCCGTAACGAAAGCAAGTTCTACTGCTTTAAAAGAATACCGTGATTACTTGATGAACGACCGAGCACGTTGGTCGATTGTTGGTTACCCAACGACGGAGTGGGCACAAAAAATATATCCAGATTTAAATGCAAAAGAAGCGAAGGAAACACTTTGGAAAGAAATTTTTCGTATTGGACGTGCTGATCAAGATGATCCAATCGAAGCGTGGAATAAACATAATCAATTATTACGCAATGCTCGTGAATATTTAAATGAGAAAAATTATGCTAAGTTGCATTTTCAAGCAGTAGGTACTGACTTAACGATTGAATTACCTGAAGGACATATTTGGCATGGAGGAGCAGCAAAGGCGACAGATGGCGTGACATTCAATCCGAATATTCCGACAGAAGAAGTATTCTCGATGCCACATAAATACGGAGTTAATGGTCAAGTAACAAGTACAAAACCTCTTAGTTTCCAAGGTCAATTAATCGAGAATTTCACCCTGACATTTAAAGACGGTAAGGTAGTTGATTACTCATGTGAGAAGGGAGAAAAAGCGCTTAAACAGTTATTAGAAGCAGATAATGATGGAGCATCTCGCTTAGGTGAAGTTGCCTTAGTACCGCATGAATCTCCAGTCTCCCAAGCGGGGATTATTTTCTTTAATACCCTATTTGATGAGAATGCTTCGTGTCACATAGCTTTAGGAAAAGCGTACCCAACGAATATAAAAGGCGGCTCTGATATGAAGGACAAGGAAATGGAGCAATACGGTGTCAATGACAGTATTGTCCATGAGGATTTTATGATTGGTTCTGCAGATATGAATATTGATGGAATTACGAAAGACGGAGAAAAAGAGGCGATTTTCCGTAATGGTACATGGGCGATCTCTTTCTAAAAATTTCAAAACTTTAACACAACATTTACAAATTGTTAACAATAAACGGAATTACTTTTTGTTCTTCCTTATAGAGGGTAAGATAGTATAAAACCGTTAGAAAAGGGAGAATAAATAGATGCAACGTGAAGCTTATTTTGATAATGCCAAGCTAGTCTTTATATTTTTAGTTGTGTTTGGTCATTTAATTCAACCTTTAAAACAGCATATCGAATTAGTTAATGTTCTATATCAATGGATATATTTATTTCATATGCCGGTGTTTATCTTAGTAAGTGGTTTTTTTGCTAAAGGTGCAAGTGATAAAGGCTACTTGCTTAAATTAGCTAAAAGGATCCTAATTCCATATTTCTTATTCCAGATATTTTATTCTGTCTACTTTTTAAGCATAGGTAAGAATAGCTGGGATACCACGTTGTATGATCCGCATTGGGGATTATGGTTCTTATTAAGTTTATTTAGTTGGCACATATTATTGATTGGATTTAAAAAGTTAAAACCTTTTTACGGAATTTCTTTAGCTTTTGTAATAGGTGTTTTGGTTGGTTATTTACCATTTATCGGACCATCTTTTAGTTTATCAAGAACGCTTGTCTTTTTCCCTTTTTTCTTAATCGGGTACTGGCTAAGCAAGGATCAAATATTTAGCTGGCAGACAGTCAATAAAAAGGCAATCGCAGTAGGCGCGTTAATTGCGGTGTTTATTGTAAGTTTTGTTACACCAACAATACCTTCCGAATGGTTATTTGGTTCCCAATCTTATCAGGTGTTGGATGCAGCGGCTAATGGTGGTTTGATTCGAGCATTGTTATATATCGTAGCAACAATAATGGTTTTTTCGGTATTACTTTTAGTCCCGAATAAACATTACTCTTTTACAACACTTGGTCAAAATACGATGTATGTCTATTTATTACATGGTGTTATTATCCAATACGGCCGTCAAGCGCATTTATTGGCCGTAGACCAAAACTTTGACACATTGGGTCTTGCTGTGATTGCGGCTGCCATTGTATGGTTCTTAGCATCCAAATGGGTTGTAACCTTCACCCAACCAATCGTCGAAGGAAGAACAGACCGCATTCAACAATGGTGGAAAGAACGAAAAAACAAACGCCAATCGTCAGATCAAGTATATCAATACCAAGAAAAGTCATCGTAAGATGGCTTTTCTTGTATGCAAAGAAGATATAATATCAGCATAATGAACGTGTTAAACGAAGTAGTTATTGTGAAATATTTTATGGCAACGCTTCGACTAATTACTTCGCTTTCCAAGGGCACGGTCTCAACTAACTTTGTAAAGTGGATTTTCGGCTCGTGCCATACCGTGCAAGAACTCTGTCTACACTCCCGCCATATCCTTCACCAAATAAATTTAAATGAACAAGCAAATAAAACAATTGATAAATCGGCTTTACTTCTTCATAATAATTCTCCAAAGGAAACACAGCTTGATAACTCTGGTAAAAATCAGCCGGAAAACCACCAAATAACTCAGTAAACGCTATTTCAAATAAATGATCCCCGTAAACAACAGATGGATCAATTAAATAAGGTTCTCCGTCCTTTCCAACAAGCCAGTTACCACCCCATAAATCGCCATGTAGCAGTGATACTGGTGGTGTTTTCGGTATGTATTGATCGAGATTTACTAACAAAGATTCCATCCGCTTCTGTCTTTTACCCTTCATTCTCCCTTTTTTTATAGCAAGCTGCATTTGCGGGCGAAGGCGCATCTCTCGATAATAGTCAACCCAGCTGTCATACCAGATATTTTTCTGTGTCAATTCCCCGACAAAAGTTGTTTGATCTAACCCATAAGATGAACTTGTCTCAGCTAAATGTAAAGCTGCTAAATTCTCTCCTAATACTCGACCAGTCGAGTTATTTTTGTTTCCTTCCACCCATTCCATGATTAACACCATTTCTTCATCACCTTTAGCGATGTCATAATGAAATACTTCTGGTACAGCAATGGTATTAGTAGCACGAATTCGTTCTAAGCCATCCGCTTCTATTTTAAAGAAATCTGCAGGTACATGTTGATTGGTTTTGATAAAATAATGCTTCTCAGCTGTTTGGACATAATAAGCCTGGTTGATATCACCACCAGCTATTGGCTGAACAAGCTGGACAGGGGAATCATCCCCGATTAATTGTAACTTTTCGTGCATAACGCTCCCTCCTTGTAAAACTAGTATAGCATCTGAAAATCAAGGTAGAAAAGCGAGGTTCTATCGTGTACAATAGGAAAGAATTTATTTATAGGTAATAGAGGTGAAAAGAATATATGCAACGAGAAAATTGGGCATCAAGATTAGGTTTTATGCTAGCTGCCATGGGTTCTGCTGTTGGCTTAGGTAATATTTGGCGGTTCTCTTATGTTGCTGGTGAAAATGGTGGAGGCGCATTTTTAATTTTATATATTTTGAGTGTATTAGTTATCGGTATTCCATTATTATTAGTAGAAGTGAGTATCGGAAGAAAGGCGCAAAGAGATATAGTTGGATCGTATAAGAAATTAGCACCGAAACAACCATGGTTTATGGTCGGTTACTTAGGTGTTGCGAGTGCCTTTTTGATTCTAAGCTTCTACAGTGTTGTAGCTGGCTGGGCGTTGTACTATTGGTGGAGATATGTAACAGGTGCAATGACCGAGATGCCGGACAATGGATTTGGTGGATCCTTTGAGGCTTTTATTTCACAGGATTATGCGCCATTATTCTGGCATGCGCTTTTCATGGGGATTACTATGTTTATCGTATTAGTCGGGGTAAAGAAGGGAATAGAGTTAGCCAATAAAATATTAATGCCGATTTTAGCATTAATGATGATTGCGCTAGCGATTTATAGTGTGACATTGCCTGGCGCAGGTGAAGGACTTGCTTTCCTTTTTCAACCGGATTGGTCTGTATTAGAGGACCCTTCTGTCTATATTGCGGCATTAGGACAAGCCTTCTTTTCACTGAGTTTAGGTGTTGGTACGATGATGACGTACGGAAGTTATTTAACGAAACAACATCAGTTACCTGGTGCGACAGTGGGAATTGGTGTGATGGATACTTTATTCGCGATCATTTCAGGTATTGTCATTTTCCCAGCTGTATTTGCCTTTGGCATTGACCCTAGTTCTGGACCGCCGCTTGTATTTATCACATTACCGGAAATTTTTTATCAAATGAATTTCGGTGGTATTATTGGTTTGGTATTCTTTACAGCATTAAGCTTAGCGGCGATTTCTTCTTCGATTTCATTGCTAGAAGTACCAGTTGCCTATTTGATGCGTGCGGCTAATATGTCGAGAAAATTAGCATCACTTATTGTCGGACTCGTGATTTTTGCATCAGGTGTCACAGTTTCCTTAGGAATGGGAAAATGGAGCGGTATCACCTTAATTGGTGATCGTAACATTTTAGATTCGATGGACTTTCTATCCTCCAATGTGTTCTTACCCATTGGAGGATTCACGATGGCATTATTTGTCGGCTGGTATTTTACTAAACAAGAGGCGTTGGAAGCATCGGATTTAACGAATAACCCAATTGGTGGTCTCTGGTATGTACTAGTGAAATTTATCGCACCATTCATCATTGCTATCATTTTCTTAAATTCGCTTGGAATAGTATAATAGCGTGAGAGGGGATGAGCGATTATGGCGATTACCAATCAGCAGATTTTACGAAAGATAATAGCCGAATGTGAACAAGCATTAAACAATGAAAGCAAAGTACGAGAGCATGCGAAAGCAGTGCAATCTTTAACAGATTTATTATTAGATCAGGATAAGAGTGCACCGTCTCAATCTACGAGCTCAATTGACGGTTTAGAGTGGCAGAAAATGGTGGGACAACCTGCGCCAAAACCACCGATGAAACAAGAGAAAAAGGTGGAAGATGACGGTGCTAATGGAGATTCACTACTTGACTTTTAAATAGGGAGTGGAGATACAGATGAAAATCTTTTTATTATTAGGTATTCTAAATGGTTTTCTGGCCGTGGCTCTGGGAGCTTTTGGTGCCCATGGTCTAGAAGGTAAATTATCAGAGAAGATGCTTGCTACGTGGGAAAAAGCAGTACAATATCAAATGTTTCATACTGTCGCCTTACTTGCAACAGGTTTATTAATGCCTAAAATTACGTCTGGAAGTATGGTGTCAGCAGGCTGGTTTTTCTTTGCGGGAATCATCCTGTTCTCTGGCAGTCTCTATATCTATTCCACAACCCAGATCAAAACATTTGCGATGATTACACCAATTGGCGGACTGGCATTTTTAGTCGGCTGGGTGTTGTTAGGCTATGCCGTAATTAAGTTTATCTAGCTTTTTATGACCCTTTGCTACCACCAAAGGGTCATTGTTTTTACCTATAGAAAAAGTATAAGCGCCATAATTCCGATGATGCCAATACCTCGTAATATAAATTGTGAAAAGAAAAATGAATGCCCCTTTTTCCACTCTTTCCAAGCTTCGATAAATAAATTTATACTTAAACTTGCTAAAGCAATCACCCCTAGCAAAGTCGATTGATTTTGCCATGCGAGTATAATAAATACAAGTGTCAAACTAAAACAGGCAATCGTTATTTCATCGTTTGAAGCTTTTTTCTTCACGATCTTTACCTCCATAAAAAAGACACAAGCAATTACTTGTGTCTGGGCTGTTGAAGTATATTCTTTTTCCATGTTAGGTAATTTATAGTAAAGTAGTTAATCAATGTAGAGCAATTTTCAATCTACAAAGTGTAAGATAACTCAGGTTATGGCGATAAGCTTTAGCGTGGTGAATAGTTTACGGTACCTGGATTTTGATTAAATGGATAATCATAATTTATCTCTTCATCGAATGTAATATAATCTAAGTATACCATCAATAACACATAACGCTTACCTGTTTCTGCATCACTTAAAATAATGTGATCACGGCCTGCTGCTTCGATAGTTCCTTTAAATACTTTTGCATTCCAGCGGTCATTGTTTTCGAACGTCATGTATACGGTAGCCCTTTTGCCTTTGTTTAACCGAAGGATGTTTTCAATATAGGACTCCTCTGCCGGAAGCATGCCAGGTACGTCTGAAACAGATGGTTGCTGTTGTTGGCCAGTTCCGATTGTTCCTCCTGACTGTGCCATCTGACCCATCTGTCCAAGTTGATCCATCCGTGGCATTTGTCCATATGGATACTGATATCCTCCATAACCACTTTGCATACCATAATAGCCTTGTGGAGTATATGGCTGCATATTCACAGGTTGCTGTTGGTTCGGGTTTTGATTTTGACTCATCGATAAAAGACTCCTTTCTATAATCGGAAATATGCTCGTGTATTTTTCCGCATTCCTACTAGCCATCTATATGCATTTTGTTTCGTAAACATGCATAAAGAAAAAACACACGGTAAATACCGTGTGTTTAGACAGCTAAATAAGCTGGAATCTCATCTGTTTTTAATATATTGCCAACATAGAATGGTCCGAACTCACCATATCGTGCACTGACAACATCAAAACGCATTTCATAGACAATTTTTTTAAGTTGTAGCACGTCTTTGGCGAATAACGTAACACTCCACTCCCAATCATCAAAACCCATAGAACCGGTAATAATTTGTTTGATCTCACCAGCATATTTTCTGCCCGTCAAACTATGCTCATACATTAATTGGCGGCGTTCATCCATCGGCAGCATATACCAGTTATCATTACCTTCACGACGCTTGTCCATCGGGTAGAAGCAAATATGATCCCATTGTGGCAACTTCGGCTTCAAGCGTGCACGAACACCAGGATTGTCTTCGGGATTGTCGTTTTCTTTCGACATATATTTGGATAGTTCTACAACTGATACATATGAGTAACTTGGTGTTGTGAACTCAGCAAATTTTGATTTATTAAAACGCAATTCGATTTCTTCTAGTTCCTTCATGGTTGGGCGAAGAATCATTAATATGATATCTGCTTTTTGTCCCATTATAGAGTAGAACGCATGACTGCCATCACGTGCTTCTGATACTTCTTCCCATTCACGGAGCATCTTCTGTAATTCATCGACTGCTTCGTTGCGCTCCTGTTCGGTAGCTTTTTTCCATTTTGTCCAATCTATTTTACGTAAATCGTGTAAACAGTACCAACCATCCATTGTTTCGACTGCTTCTGGCATTTTGATTCACTCCTTAGAATTGATTCTTTCGTTTTAATATAACATATTTGGGGAAAAATACTTATTGAAATGCTGTATCGAATAACAAATTTTTACAGAAAAATGAACAATTTTAAAATTTTTTATAATGAAACGCATTCATTTTGGTTCCTACTTTCATTATTACACAAAAACGCGTATCATATAATACAGATAATAATTTGGAGGGTTATAACATGAGCGATTTATTTGCGGATATTAAAAGTAGATTAGAAGGAAATGCTAGAAAAATCGTGTTTCCTGAAGGTTTAGACGAACGAATTTTAACTGCAGCAAGCATGTTGAAAAAAGATGGATTAGTTGAACCTGTATTAGTCGGAAGACATGAAAAAGTGGAACAGAAGGCGAAGGAGTTAGGCGTTGCTATCGATGGAGTGGAAATTCTCGATCCAAGCACTTACGCTGAATTTGATGAAATGGTTACGTCTTTCGTGGAACGTCGTAAAGGGAAAGCTACAGAAGAAGATGCACGTAAGATGTTAGTAGACGAAAACTATTTTGGTACGATGCTTGTGTACATGGGCAAAGCAGACGGCTTAGTAAGTGGTGCAGCGCACTCCACAGCAGACACAGTCCGCCCAGCGTTACAAATTATCAAGACGAAAGAAGGTACCAAGAAAACTTCTGGCGTCTTTATTATGGTGCGTGAAGAGGAGAAATACGTTTTCGCAGACTGTGCGATCAATATTGCACCAGACAGTCAAGACTTAGCAGAAATCGCAGTCGGCAGTGCTGAAACCGCAAAACTGTTTGATATTGACCCTCGTGTTGCAATGCTTAGCTTCTCAACAAAAGGTTCAGCAAAATCAGAAGAAACAGAGAAAGTTGCTGAAGCAGTTAACATCGCAAAAGAAAAAGCTCCGGGATTAACATTAGATGGTGAATTCCAGTTTGATGCAGCTTTTGTACCATCCGTAGCAGAGAAAAAAGCACCAGGTTCTGTTTTGAATGGTGACGCAAATGTCTTTGTATTCCCGGGCCTTGAAGCAGGTAACATTGGCTACAAAATTGCTCAACGCTTAGGTGGCTTTGATGCAGTTGGCCCAATTCTGCAAGGACTTAACCAGCCTGTAAATGACCTATCACGTGGATGCAGCAGTGAAGATGCTTATAAATTAGCACTAATCACCGCAGCACAAGCATTAGACGCACAGTAGATTTCTACTGTGCTTTTTGCTATATTAAGGGGAGAAAGGAGAATAGTTATGAAACCCGACAGCCCCATTTTATTGCAACAATATTGGGCGCTCCGAGAACTCCTTCCAGAACAACATCCTGAGTACCCCAACATTAGTAATTATTTCCGCCGGCAAGAAGCTGGACAAGCTGGAGAAGACAACCTCGCTTACTACCTCGATCAAGCACAGGTCCCATATCTATCATGTATCAAAAGGTTACGACTCGAACACCACAGTGCATTCCAACACGATTGGCTCGTTCTTGGATTAGGATTCCGAGTTATTTTCGAAGTGAAAAGTCACACAGGAGAAATCTATTTTGATGCGAAATCCCATCAGTTGACACGTATCATAGACGGCATCAAAGAAGGTTTTGAAGATCCGCTTTTGCAAGTTGATCGCCAATATGCTAATTTACGAGCTTATTTCACCGCTCACAACATCGACCAATTACCAACTTATCGCTTCGCAGTCTTTGTCAATCCTAACGCGATCCTCCGTTTACATGACTATCCTGAATATCAACGCGTACTAACATCCCAAAGAGTGCCAACTATTTTAGAAAATTTAGCAGAAAAGCACCCTCCCATCCTTTCCAAAGAAGCAAATCAACAAATCAAACAATTTTTAGTGGAAAATCATCGCGAGCGTGCGAATTCGATACTAGAAAAACACGCCATTTTGTGGGATGATTTACACAAAGGATTACCATGTCCCTCTTGTAACAAACGGCCCATGCGAAGAGAGCGAATGCGTTGGCAATGTCCTTTTTGTCGAACGAGAAGCACCGATGCACACCATAAGCTCTTATACAAAATCGCATTATTATCGAATAATAGAGTGACAAAGCAGTTAGCATCTCGCTTTTTATGTATGAAATCTCCTGACGCTGTTCGAAAGTTGATGGTACGCGCAGGCTTCATTAAAGAAGGAGCAAATAAAAATGCTATCTATAAACATCCCAAATTAATCCCTTTTTATTAAAAGTGTCCAATAAACATCAAAAAGTGTCCAGTAAATTCCCGAAAGTGTCCAATAAACGATTAAAAGTGTCCAGTAAATACTCGAAAGTGTCCAATAAACTTGAAAAAGTGTCCAATAAAATGCAACTCATAAAAAGGAGCCACGCATATGATCTCATTCAAAAAATTAATCATACACCGATTAAGAATGCCGCTTAAGTATCCATTTGCGAACAGTAGCACAACGATCATAGAAAAGGATATCATCATTACCGAGCTTCATGATCAAGATGGATTCATTGGTTACGGCGAGTCTGTAGCCTTTGATTCCCCTTGGTATACAGAGGAAACGACAGATACAGTACAATTCATGATGGAGCACCACCTTTGGCCATTAATCAAAAAGCAGCAGATCAACCATCCGACAGAACTCAAGCTCGACAACATTCGCCGTAACCATATGGCAAAAACAGCTATCGAAGGTGCAGTGTGGGATCTCTATGCGAAGCGATCGCAACAACCACTTTATCAGGCAATCGGAGGTACAACTAACCAAATACCAGTAGGAGCTGCGATTGGCCTCCAATCCACCGATGAGCAGCTTATTGAAAAAATTGCACAAGCACTAGAGCAAGGCTATCAGCGGATCAAACTAAAAATAAAGCCGGAAAACGACTTGCACACGTTAGAAAAAGTGCGCAGCCATTATCCGACAACACCACTAATGGTCGATGCCAATTCTGCATATACAATCAACGACATCGCCCATCTTAAAAAAATGGATCCATACAACTTAATGATGATTGAACAACCACTAGCATCTGATGATTTCATCGATCATGCCAAACTCCAGCAAGAAATGAATACACCTATTTGCCTTGATGAAAGTATCCATACTCTAGCAGATGTTCAAACAGCGATTGCACTCAATAGTTGTAAAATTATCAGTATTAAATTAGCAAAAGTTGGTGGATTCAACAATGCGATCAAGATTCATGACTATTGCCAAGAACACAACATTCCTGTTTGGTGTGGTGGAATGTTGGAAGCAGGAGTGGGGCGTGCCCAATCATTGGCGTTAGCAACATTACCAAATTTCACACTACCCGCAGATCCAGGAGCATCCAATCGTTATTGGCATCAAGATATTATCACTCCAGAGGTTGAAGTCCACAACGGTTATGTTACGCTGCCAAAAGAGTCAGGAATTGGCTACGATCTCAACCTGCCCACAACGGATCAAAAAGTACTTACTTAAGTGCTTTTTGATTCCGCTCTACCATTTGTGTCATCCTTTTTTCAAAAATAGCTAACTCATCACCTGCTAAGTCAGTGTATTGTACATCCCCTAACAAACGCAAAACGCGATCTATGCTGTCCTCGACTGTTAACTCCTTACCAACCAACTCTGACAAGGACCTCATCGTATCAGGCTCCACTTCCGGGTACGCAAAGCGTTCATCATCAATCGAACGCCCCACACGATAAAAATCACGAACTAACTCAGCACGTGCCGCTCCACTACCACGTACACAAATATAGATTTGCACCGCAATCCCTTTTTTCACCCGTCGCTGTGAGATACCAGCAAACTTCTTGCCACCAATACTCAAATCATAATCACCAGGGCAATACGAACCAACCACTTCAAACGCTTCAATTCCATCCGTAAGATCTCCATACATATCCTGGACAAACGCCGTCATCAACTCATACCCGGAATGAATCCCCATCTCATCCAAATCTGGCACCACAAATGAAAAATTCAAGACATCCCGATCAAGCACTACCGCAAGACCACCAGAATTCCGAACGACAACATCAAATCCTTTTTCTTGTAAAAAAACGACAGCATCGTCCACGGCTGGCAAGCGACTATCGATAATGCCAAGAACAACCGTGTTGTCATGGACCCAGAACCGACACGCAACCTCGTTACTGCTTCGCCCTATCGATTCACACAACGTATCATCGACTGCGAATGATGCCATTGCTGTTCCTAGCACCTCTGGATCACTATGGTCGATCACTCTAATTTGTTTATCTTTAAAAAATTGCTTCCAATCTTTCATTATTATCCTCCAAACCTTTTCGTTCACCTAAAACTATATTATACTAATAGTAAGAAAAAAGAGGAAGGTATTTGCCATGGCTTATAAAGATGAAAAGTTACACGAGGAGAAGGTATTTAAAGATCCAGTCCATCGCTATGTCCATGTTCGTGATCGAGTGATCTGGGATTTGATCGGCACCAAAGAATTCCAGCGATTGAGACGGATCAAGCAATTAGGCACATCTTTTTTAACCTTTCACGGAGCGGAACATAGTCGTTTTAACCATTCATTAGGAGTTTATGAAATTGTTCGTCGAATACTCATTAATTTTGAGGACAGGCCAAACTGGAATCATGAGGAACGATTGCTCTGTTTATGTGCCGCACTGCTTCATGATTTAGGACATGGGCCGTTCTCCCATTCGTTCGAGAAAGTCTTTAAATTAGATCACGAGGATTTCACGAGATCGATTATTCTTGGTGATACGGAAGTCAATCAAGTATTAACAAATATTAGTATTGAATTTCCACAAAAAGTTGCCGATGTTATTAATAAGACGTATCACGACAAATTAGTAGTAAGTTTGATATCGAGTCAGATTGATGCGGACCGGATGGATTACTTACAGCGTGATGCCTATTTTACTGGGGTAAGCTATGGTCACTTTGATATGGAGCGGATTTTACGCGTGATGCGCCCTGTAGAAGATCAGGTTGTGATCAAGGAGTCGGGTATGCACGCAGTAGAAGATTATATTATGAGCCGTTACCAAATGTATTGGCAAGTCTATTTTCACCCGGTTACTCGTAGTGCCGAAGTAATTTTGACGAAGATTTTGCACCGTGTCAAACAATTATATGACGGGGGATACACGTTTAAAGTGGAGCCGACGCCATTTGTATCTTTCTTCGAGGAGCAGGTGTCACTGGAGGATTACATTAAGTTAGATGAAGCGGTAGTCTTGTATTATTTCCAAATGTGGGCGGATGAAGATGACCCGATTTTAAGTGATTTGGCCTATCGTTTTATCAATCGTCGTTTGTTTAAATATGCCGAATTTAATCCAAATTTGCAAATGAATGAATGGATGGAGTTGTATCAACTGTTCCGAGATATAGACCTTGATCCGGACTATTATTTAGTAGTAGATTCCTCCTCCGATTTACCGTATGATTTTTACCGACCAGGTGAGGAAGAAGAACGGTTACCGATTCATTTGCTAATGCCAAATAAGGAATTACGTGAATTGTCTCGTCAGTCTGACATTGTAGAGGCAATCTCAGGGAAGAAACGGACCGATCATAAGTTATATTATCCAAAAGATTTAATCGAGAAATTGCCAGAGGATAGACCGGAGAAACAGCAAATAAAGAAAATTTTACATAAACAAGAAAGCTAAAGAAACTGGGGTGTTTTCATTGCTAGATAATCATGCAAAGCTTGTTAAAGTGATCGCAGCATCGGAGGGAATAGTAGGGCGCAAAAAGTTGCAAAAAATCATTTACATCATGAAAAAACTTGGACTACCTTTTGAAGAAAAGTATACGTTCTATTTTTACGGGCCGTATTCTGAGGAGTTAAGTTTGCGAATTGAGGAGATTACTAATCTAGGTTTTGTCTCAGAAGTAAGAGAAAAGAAGAGCAATTATTATCAATATCGATACCAAGTAACAGAGCAGGGAGAAGATTTTCTCCAACATTCCAACACCGAGCTGCCATTAGAACAGTCGCTTTTGCAAGAGATGAAAGAACAGAGCTCACGCTTTTTGGAGCTTGTAAGTACGATGCTATATTTCGATCATTTACCAATGCCTGAGATCGAACAAAAGGTACAAGAAGTGAAAAAGAAATCGAACTATACACCAGAGGATATCAAAGAAGCCTGGGCATTTATCGATAGATTGCAAAAATAACCCACCTGTGATGGGTTATTTTTCTTTGCAATTATATGTTGTTATTCTGCTCATTTAATAATTGATCTAGCTTATTTTCGATTCGCTCTAATTGTTTCTTTTTCCTTCCTAAACGAAATATCAATAGGATTAAAATAGTAATGATGCTTAGAAATAGGATAAACGAAATAAGAGCGAAAAACATATCGCCACCTTGCAATCTACCTAAACCCGCGTAAAGCAAATAAAACACATCCTTTTTTATTGCTAGTATAAGGATCATAATGGATAATGAGAGACAAAAATTGGTTAAATCCAAAAAAAGTGTCCATCATAAGCGAGATGAAGGACAAAAAACGCCAAGTCCGAAAAAAAGTGTCCATCATAAGTGAGATGAAGGACAAAAAAAACGCCAAGTCCGAAAAAAGTGTCCATCATAAGCGAAATGAAGGACAAAAAAACATCAAATCCGAAAAAAGTGTCCTTCATCTTCTTGAATCCGAATACGCATCAATCGATTAACCGCTTGCCGCCAACGCCATAATTCCGCTTATCGATATCTTCGACAAACACAACCACTTTTTCTCGAGATGCCCCAGTTGTTTCTACAACCGCATCTGTTACTTTTTCAATTAAAGCTTTGCGCTGTTCATCTGTTCTGCCTTCTAGCATTTGTACTGTTACGTATGGCATATGTATTCTCTCCTTCTGTTATGGGATATCGATATAATTGTATCGTAAAAACAAAAAGAGGGAAACACAGAAGATGAAAACTCAGTTTTAAACATGCTACAATAATAAGTAAAATAAGTAGGAGGATGGATTGTCATGAGTGAAGAAAAAAAGAAATCCAATCAATTTACGATCATGAAGGACGATTCCACGGATGGTCATGGCGGATATGGTGTCGGGTCGATTAGTTTAGAAAATATCTCCCCCGTGATTGTCGATCCGAATGAAGATCGTGCCTTTGTTGATATGGGAGCGATGCACGCAAGAAGTGAAGTAGAACGCCGTGTGAAGTTTCTCCCAAATAAAGAAGATGTGCCAAATGGTAAACTGTACTGGATTGTTTGGGTTACGGTTGAACGTGGAGATACCGGTCCTTACTATCATGGTGTAACTGGGTGTGAAATCCGTGTTGACCGTTCGATCAAACGTGCTTATAAATCAATGCCAGAACATGTCAATCATATGGATAAATCGATGAAAGGACATGTGATTGTCGAGCATATGGATGAAAAGTCACAAAAGTTACTCGCTGATTTCTTACGCGAATTTGATCCAGAGATGTGGGAAAATTCATCCGATGAATTAAGGAAAGCTTTACCAGAATAATGAACATTTTGTGAACATTATCTGAAAATGAGCGATTATACTTGTCCTAAGAGATCAATTTTTTTAAAATATACACACATGGTAACTCTTCGTTACTAGGACCGGAAAAGGCTGGGCATTAGCCCAGCCTTTTTCCGTTCTATTGCTCATCTTCTCCTGTCCACATCCATTCCCACCAATTCTCCAGCAGGCGGTCTTCAGGGATCATCTCATCTAATTCTTCAGGGTGCTCATGCTCATCATCTAAATGGGCGGTACAATATCTTGTTGGCTCTGTTCCTCGGACAAATGACATCGTGTGTGTCTGTCCACATCCATCTCCTGCCAGGAAACCTGTATTTAAATCAACCGCTGCTTCCACCACATTGTCAGGTTTTACGATATGTTCTTCAGGTAAGTTATCATGAGCTGATTCCATAAAATTTGCCCAGACTTCCTTCGCATACTGCTGATCACTAGTTTGTACAATTTCGCGATTATCATCATATCCAACCCAAACACCAGCGGTCAGAGCAGGGCTAAAGCCCATCATCCAGTTATCGACATTGGTTGTTCCAGATTTTCCAGCATATTCATGTGTTAGCTTGTCAGCGATAGAAGCACCAGTCACACTCATATAGCCGTTTAATTCTTCCTCAAACATTCCTTTCATCATGTCAGCAAGAATATAGGCATATTCTTTTCGCAATACTTGGTTATCATCTTGTTTAGAGAATGGATTCCATCCTTTATTCTCTGATTGTTCTTCCTCTCGGTCGTACAACACTTCTCCATACGCGTCGGTCACCTTTGTAATCGTATGGCTTTCAACATCTATACCGCCATTCGCTATCATGCTGTATCCTGTCACCATCTCCTGCATTGTTACCACCTCTGTTCCTAATGCTAACGATGCGACTGGTTCCAGTTCACTATTAAATTTAAATTTATTTTTTGCTGTTCGTGCAAACCGTTCTGGTGTCACATACAAATTCGTTTTGACAGCAAATATATTGTCAGAGAGTGCCATTGCCTGGGCCATTGTGATCGGTTGATTGGCATAATAGTCATTATAGTTACTAGGCTGATAACTTTTGCCATCCGCTAACTCAAAAGTGGTCGGTTTACTCATTAAGGTCGTGGCAGGCGTCATCCCATTTTCTAAAGCTGTATAATAAAGAAACGGCTTAAAAGCAGACCCTGGCATTCTTTTTGCTTGTGTTACCCTGTTAAAGGAAGAATCTTCATAGTCCCTGCCACCAAGCAGTGCGGTGACACCACCCGTATCTGGATCCATTGCCAATGCCCCAATTTGGATCTCTGAATCTCTATCGATCGTTTCAGAAGCTTGTTCCATTGCTTGTTGCTGCTTCAAATCTAATGTCGTATAAACTTGATATCCTCCTGAACGGATATCCTCGATGTTTACATCCAGCAATTCTTGCAATTCCTTCACAACGACATCCTGGAAATACGGTGCAACACTTTTGCTAGCAATATCACGATCCTCAGAAAAAGATAATTCTTCATTCATGGCTGTTTCATATTCGCTATCATCGATCACGTTTTTCTCAAGAAGATTGTTTAAGATTAACTCTTGTCTGTTTTTAGCGTTATCTAAATTATGAAAAGGCGAGTAGTGAGACGGCCCCTTCGGTATCCCTGCCAGCATTGCTGCTTCGGCCCAACTGAGATCAGCTGCAGATTTATCAAAGAAGTACTTGCTGGCAGCTTCAATACCATACGCACCATGGCCATAATATATCGTATTTAAATATCCTTCTAACAGCTCGTCTTTATCATAAAACATTTCTAATCGAATCGTGTAAAAAGCCTCATATAATTTCCGTTTCCATGTTTTATCATGTGTAAGAAAAAGATTTCGAGCATACTGCTGTGTAATCGTACTTGCCCCTTCTTTCAGGGACATCGTCTGAATATCCTTCCAAATTGCTCCGACTAAACGTTTAAGATCAAACCCGAAGTGATCATAAAAATGTTGATCCTCTGTTAAAACCGTTGCTTGCTCCAAGCGGTCATCTATTTCAGCAAGGGATACCCAGTATCTTTGTTCTGAACCGTATTCCTCCCCAATCACTTCTTCTGTATTACTATAATAAATCGTATTCTGCGGTCGTTCTAAGGACGGTGGGCCAAGTAAAAAGCTAGCAATCAACAGCACTGCAATACAAGACCCCATCATTAATACTAGAAAAAAACTAAACTTTAATAACCGTCTCTTTCTCTTCCTGCGTCTATATCTACGCCTCACCGGACCACACCTCCACTTCTTATCTCATCAAGAAGCATTTATGAGTAGAATGCTCATCATTAGCATTATGGATAAAAAAAACCGGGGATAAACATACAAGATGGAAGAATTACTTGATTTTTTACGGAAAAACTCTAGAATAGTATTGTTTACTACTAAAATAATTATCTGTACGCATAGATGGAGGAGCGATCCAGATGGGTTTATGGTTTACCGAGAAACAAACAGACAACTTTGGGATTACTGCAAAAATTAAGCAAACATACCATACAGAACAGACGGCTTTTCAAAAACTGAACATGGTCGAAACGGAAGAATGGGGCAACATGCTGTTATTGGATGACATGGTGATGACAACAGAGAAAGACGAATTTGTCTATCACGAAATGGTTGCACATGTTCCACTGTTTACACATCCCAATCCGAAAGAAGTACTAGTTGTAGGTGGTGGTGACGGAGGGGTCATTCGTGAAATTTTAAAGCACCCGTCTGTTACAAAAGCAGTGCTAGTTGATATCGATGGAAAAGTCATTGAATATTCTAAAAAATATCTACCGTCGATCGCAGGGAAACTAGATGATCCGCGTGTGGAGGTACGTGTAGCAGATGGCTTTATGCATATCGCCGAAAGTGAAAAGGCGTACGATGTCATCCTAGTCGATTCTACTGAGCCAGTCGGGCCAGCTGTCAACCTTTTTACCAAAGGTTTTTATGCAGGGATCTCAAAAGCATTAAAAGATGACGGTATTTTTGTAGCACAAACCGATAATCCTTGGTTTAAAGCAGATTTAATTCGCCAGGTATATGCAGACGTGAAAGAAATTTTTCCTGTTACCCGCTTGTATACGGCAAATATTCCAACTTATCCAAGTGGATTGTGGACATTTACGATCGGTAGTAAAATTCATGATCCATTAAAAGTAAAAGAGGAACGCTTTTTTGAAATAGACACGAAATATTATACAAAGCAGCTGCACCATGCTTGTTTTGTTTTACCGAGATTCGTAGAAGATTTAACTGTTTAGAAAGGGGGGAGCGGAATGCGATTTGACGAAGCCTATTCAGGAAAAGTATTTATTATGTCGCGCCCGGATTTTGAAGAGGCAGATGCCATCCTTTATGGGATGCCAATGGATTGGACAGTCAGTTTTCGTCCGGGGTCACGTTTTGGTCCTAACCGGATTCGGGAAGCATCGATTGGTCTAGAGGAATATAGTCCTTATTTAGATCGTCATTTAGAAGAAGTGAATTATTTTGATGCAGGTGATATTCCACTCCCTTTTGGTAATCCCAAACGTAGTCTGGAGATGATTCGGGATTATATCGATCAAATTCTAGCAAAAGGAAAATTTCCATTAGGTTTAGGTGGCGAGCATCTGGTCAGTTGGCCAATTATTGAAGCGGTGTATGAAAAATATCCTGATCTTGCGGTCATCCATATCGATGCCCATGCAGATTTGCGCGAGGAATATGAAGGCGAGCCGTTATCCCATTCGACACCAATTCGCAAAGTATGTGAAAAAATCGGACCCGAAAATGTCTTTTCCTTCGGCATCCGTTCTGGTGACCGTGAGGAGTTCCGTTATGCCGAAGAAAGTGGTATGTATATGGCGAAATTTGCTGTAGCGGAGCCATTAGAGCAGGTGTTGCCAAAATTAGCGGGTCGTCCTGTTTATGTTACCGTAGATATTGATGTATTAGATCCCGCTTTTGCACCCGGTACAGGAACAGCGGAAGCAGGAGGGATTTCGTCAAAAGAATTATTGGCAGCTATTCATTTGATTGCTCGATCGAATCTGCATGTAGTCGGAGCAGATCTTGTCGAAGTAGCGCCAAATTATGACCCAACAGAACAGACTGTAATTGCTGCGAGCAAGTTTATCCGAGAAATGTTGTTAGGTTGGGTAAAATAAGTCACACGAGATGTAAACTATGACGTAAATATGATAAAATATGTTACAGTTTATATTTTGATTAGGGGATATTACATGAAAAGGAATCAAATCGTGAGAGATTTTTTGTTGAATGAGACAGAGATGCCGTTACATGTTGTATATCAGCAGTTGAAAGGTCAGCCCAATGAAATAAAAGATATGAGTGAAATTTGCTTAGAAAGTAAAGGTGCAGCAAATCAGTGTGCCGCGATGGAATATTTGTATGCCAATGGTTTATTTCCTGAATTAAAGCTCTTAATTGAAAAGACAGAATATGCTACCAACAAGCTGGTTCGTAAAACATCACGAATTTTTCAGATCATGTATGACCGGAAAACACTAAGATCTAAACAACTAAAGCCAGATGCGCCAGCAAAATATATCAAAGCCGTAAATCGATTGAGGATAAAGGATGATGAATATTTTTTGAAAATACTTCGTGATCTTGTTCATATTTTCTGTTACTTTGATATGCATCAGTATGGCAAAATTGGTACGTTTAATCAATCGATTAAAAAAGATCTTCTCCATGTAAAAGATCCATTATTGTATACTTTATTGGAATCGAGATTAAATGAGACGTTGTTTATTTATCATTGGAAGCGAAATGAACTGATTTTGTCAAGGAAGTATGGTTATCAATTATTAACGGACACCAATAATCCATGTAAAAAAATTGATATTCATAATATTTTAGCACAAGGTTACTTATTTGAAAGCTATGACCAGGCTATGTATCATGTTTCTGTTGCAATGGAGATTGCTAGAGAATTGCAATATGAACGAGCGATGTATGGTTTGAAAAACTTCACGTTGCCTTTTATCGCCGCTTATTATAAAAAGACAGAAGGTGTCACAAGTGATGACCAGGCAGAGCAAGCCCATATTGCCTTGGCAGAAAATGAGCTAGACAAATGTATCCGTATATTAGAAAGTTTCGAGGAACTTACCCCTTTTCAACAATATTATTTAGGACGAGCTAAGCAGGATAAATATTTGTTACGGACATCTTATCAACGTTTTATTGAAGAACGTGATGATTATTTTTATGCGAGATTACCTCTTGAGGCGTTAAACGCCCTTGATCAATAGAAGGATGAATAAAATGAACAAATCACCCGTATCCATTAAAATGACAATGGAAATTATCGAACTAGGAAACAAAGATCTTACGGTTGTTGAAGAAAAAGGTCATTTATTGGAGAAAGATGATACTACTGTATTGAAATTTAGTGAAACAAACGAAAATAATGAGCAAACTGATTCCTTGATTACGATTCAAACGGACAAAGTTAGTGTCAAAAGGTCTGGAGCGGTATCGATGCTGCAAAAGTTCCAAAACAAGCAAATAACCGAAAATGTTTATCGGCATCAGTTTGGTACGATGCATATGGAAACTGAAACAGATCAAATAGTATACCAACCACCTGTTGCAAATCAAGATGGTAAATTATTCATCAGTTATCAAACCAGTTTGAATGGGGAAACACCGAGACGTCACCGCTTAACGATTAGCTTAGCAAAAGAAAACTAATGGAGGTTATTGTATGAACGTGATGCAAAAGATGCAGGAAAACTTAAAGGCAGAAATAAAGCGTGCGGTTCTGTCGGCAGAGTTGGCAACGGAAGCAGAAATCCCTGCTGTTGTCCTCGAGCAACCGAAGGACAAAGCGCACGGTGATTATGCAACGAATATCGCGATGCAACTGGCTAAGGTCGCTAAAAAAGCACCACGCCAAATTGCAGAAGACATTGTTGCACAATTAGATCAATCGAAAGCTTCAATTAAAAGTGTCGATATCGCCGGTCCAGGCTTTATCAATTTTTTCATCAACAATCAATACTTAACAAATTTAATTCCAACTATTTTAGAACAAGCTGAAAGCTACGGAGCATCAAACACTGGTAATGGCGAAAAGATTCAAGTAGAGTTCGTTTCAGCCAACCCAACAGGAGACTTGCACCTTGGTCATGCTCGTGGTGCTTCTGTCGGTGATGCACTGTGCAATATTTTAGCTAAAGCAGGCTATGATGTGCAGCGTGAATATTACATTAATGATGCTGGTAATCAAATTAATAACCTAGCGTTATCCGTCCAAGCACGTTATATGCAAGCTTTCGGGAAAGAATTCCCAATGCCAGAGGACGGTTATCATGGTGCCGATATTATCGGAATCGGGGAAACGTTAGCAAAGGAACACGGAGAAGCGTTGTTGGAAAAATCAGAAGAAGAGCAGCAATCCTTTTTCCGTGAATATGGATTGAAATTCGAATTAGATAAATTAGCAGAGGATCTAGCACAATTCCGTGTAACCTTTGATAATTGGTTCTCCGAAACATCCTTATATGAAGAAAACAAAATTGTCCCGGCAATTGAATTATTAAAAGAAAAAGGCTATATCTATGAACAAGATGGTGCGACATGGTTCCGCACTACGGATTTCGGAGATGATAAGGATCGTGTTTTAGTCAAGCAAGACGGTTCTTATACGTATTTGTCACCAGATATCGCTTATCATAAAAATAAGCTTGATCGCGGCTTTGATAAGCTGATTAACATTTGGGGCGCAGACCACCACGGGTATATCCCAAGAATGCGCGCAGCAATCCAAGCTTTAGGCTATGATGCCGATACATTGGAAGTGGAAATCATTCAAATGGTCAATCTTTTTGAAAATGGCGAAAAGGTAAAGATGAGTAAACGTACTGGTAAAGCAGTAACATTAAGAGAGTTAATGGAAGAAGTCGGTATTGATGCCATGCGTTATTTCTTCGTTATGCGCTCAGCAGACTCTCATCTAGACTTTGATATGGACTTAGCCAAGTCAGAGTCTAACGATAACCCAGTTTATTATGTACAATATGCGCACGCACGTATTTGTACGATGCTTAAGCAAGCAGAAGAGAAGGGAATCAACTTTACAGATTATGATGCAACCATTTTGCAGTCTGAGAAAGCAGAAGATTTATTGAAAAAGCTGGGCGAGTTTACCCAAGTGGTTGCCGATGCAGCACAAAACCGCACACCACATCGCATCACTCAATACATTTTTGATCTTGCAGCAAACTTACACAGCTTCTACAATGCCGAAAAAGTAATCAATGAAACTGATTTAGATGCAACAAAAGCACGACTCGCATTAATGCAAGCAGTTCGCATCACACTGGCAAACGGAATGAAACTAATCGGTGTCCACGCACCGGAAAGTATGTAAGAAAGGGCTAGTCATAAGTTTAGTTAAAGACTTATGGCTACCCTTTTTCTTTTGACTTGTAAGGAAAGTATAAAATTTGCGGAGATGTCTAGCTCCGAGCGCCAAAAACTAGGCGACTTCACGAATCGCCCTCCGATAAGTCATCATCGGTTCGCTTTGCTCAGTGATTCCTTTATCTCAGTTGATTAGCTCCAGTCGCTACGTTTTTAAGCGGGCGTTCTGCGCTTTTCTTAATAACACCTTTTGAACTAAGTGCCATATTTAATCTTGAAGAAGCCAAAACGGTACTTAAATTGCAATTAAGTACCAAATCTAATCATGCAGAAAGGAAATTTGGTACTTAGTATATCTTGATTTAGTGCCAAACGTTATAGGGTGAATGAAATACGAAATGAAAGGTGCTCCAAACCGATCATAAAAAGATCCGGAATGGGATGCTAACCCAAGACAAGATTCTAAGGTACAGCGGTTGGTGTGTGAGCCAATTATCTGTCATTATTTTGCTGTTGCTGATATCGACGTCATAGGCTTTGCGCATTTTCTGGTAAATAGGGTGCTCATGGCTAACGATCAGATTTAACTCCTGATTCAACTGCAGACTTCTGCGGTCGAAATTGGCTGTACCTACATCACAAGTTTTTCGATCAAAGAATATCACTTTTGCATGAAAAAAGCCATCAACATAGAGATGAATGGTTGCACCGTGTTCTTTCAGTTTTCTCAAATAAGGGAGAGCTGCAGCCTTAGCCACAATATGATCCGCTTTTGCTGGAATTAAGATGGTCACCTCAACACCTCTTACCAATGCCGCCATAAGAGCCTCTGCAAGTTGTCGGGTGGGTACAAAATAAGGAGAACCGATTTCAATCGATTGGTTTGCTGTCTTTATATAATCCAACAATGTATGCTCCAATAGATCCCCTTCCGTCGCTAATACCTGTACATCACCAGTTTGAGCATTTTGGCTAGTATTTGTTTCTCCCCAATCGATAGCAAAGCTGTTCCGTAACACTTCGCTAATTTCCCCAACCATTCGCAAATGATAATCACGCCATCTTCCCAGTTTCACATCTTTGCCAACATATTCATCACCTAAATTAAAGCCGCCAAGGTAGCTAATCTTCTGATCAATTACAAGCACTTTGCGATGGTTCCGCTGTTGTAGATGGTAGAAGAAAGGAAAGCGCGGGGGATTCATTTTGCGCATGGAAAATTTTTGGTCAAGCCATTTTTCGCGAAATTTAAAACTGCCCACCCAGTCGGCCAACAACCTGACACGAACTCCTTCCGCATGTTTACGTGTGAGCAGGGTATAAAACTGGTTACTAATTCGATCATTACGAATGATAAAAAATTGTATATCAATCGACTCAGTGGCTTTCTCGAGATCGGAAAGCATCGTCTCAAATAGTGAATTCCCGTCAGCAAACAATTCGACTTCTTCAGTAGTGGTCCGCCAACTCTGACTTTTATTACGATGGGAAACAAGAAAACGGCCAAGTTGGAAATCAATAATTAGTAAGAGAATAAAAAGGATGATTATCCAAAACATATATTTTTCCCTCTTTTCTTCTTGTTACTATACCCAAAAAAGGTTAAAATCATAAGCATCATAATGGATGCGTTTTTCCCGATAATAAGTTAACATATAGAAGGACAGATAAATAAAAGAGGTGTTAATCGTGCAAAAATTAGTGTTTTTTGTAGGTGTAGCAGGAACAGGTAAAACAACAGTAGCAGAAAAAGTATCAGAAGATATCTCTTGTGCATTTCTTGATCGTGATACAGTTGGGGGACGTTTTGTAGAACGTTTTCTAGAAATGAATGATCTAGATCCAAAAGATCGTGATTCAACATTTTATAAGGAAAACCTTCGCGATTTAGAGTATGATACAACGAAAGATATATGTATTGAAAACTTACGTGTTGGACAAAATGTTTTTATGATTTCACCGTTTACTGCAGAGTTAAAAAATAAAGAATGGATCGAAGAAGTAATTGCAGCAAGTGGCAAATCCAAAGCAGAGGTTGATGTGAAGGTTGTAGTTGTAACATTGCAGGATATGGAGCAACAACGTAAACGAATTGAAGAGCGAGGCACAGACCGTGATACATGGAAGTTGGAAAATTGGGATTCTTATGAAACTAGAGTAGATTTTGTACCAACCATTAATTGGGATATCCCAAAAGAAAACATCAACATTTTTGATAATTCCGGTGATTTAACGGAAGAAAAGGTTGATAAGCTGGTAAGTTTCATTCAAAAATAGCTTCCTTAAAGATTGTTGCAATTCAATTCACAAAGCCATATAATATGATGGTAGAACTTAACTAGTCAGTGAATTTGTTTACATAGATTAGATAAAAAGGAGTGCTAAAGCGTGAGTTTAAAGGACTTAACAAAAGAAAGAATAGATGAATTGGCAATGATTGATATTGCAACGTTAATTTTAGAAGAAGAAAACAAGGCAATGGATTTCCGTGAAATCTTTGAACGTGTTGCAAAGTTAAAGGAATTATCCGAGACGGAAAAAGACGCCTGGATTTCGCAATTTTATACTGATTTAAATATAGATGGCCGTTTTATGACGAAAGGTTCTAACCTGTGGGGATTAAAAAGATGGTATCCGGTAGAAGAGATTGATGAAGACATTACTCCTGTACCGAAAAAGAAGAAAAAGAAAAAAGCGAAGAAGAAAAAAGCTCCAGTGGAACCATTGGAGGAAACAGAAGATCTTGATGAAACAGTTATTGGTGATGAGGATTTAACTGGCTTCGATGAGGATCTAGATACAGATGACATCGTGGATGATGACTTTGACTTCGATGATGATGACCTCGAAGAAGAAGTAGATGATGATTTTGACACAAATGACGAACTAGAAAAATAGTTCCATCAGAGTACTTGACTTTCCACAAGCTTCTGAGTAAAATTTTTATTGGGCTCCATAAATTAATGGAATTTCACAGCGTTCCCCTGCTCAAGGGGAGCGCTTTTTATTTTTTAACAAGCAATTATTATTTAAAGTGTATGTTCAAAAAGGAGGACAAAAAGGGCAAAGAAGATCAAGGAAGCGCAGCCTTTGAGGACCGGAGCGTATGCCTTTCAATACGTGAGGACCGGAGAAGTAAGCTGACGCAGAGATTCAAAGCAATTTTTCCCGGACTTTTTGAACATCCCCTTAAATCATTTTATCATCAAGCTTAGTATGCCTACTATTATAAAAACAGAATACTAAGCAAAAGATAGAACAATTACAAAAGAAAGAGGGATACAGTGTGACGAAATATATCTTTGTAACTGGTGGTGTTGTTTCTTCCATTGGAAAAGGAATCACAGCAGCATCTCTAGGCCGCCTTTTAAAAAACAGAGGATTAAAAGTAACCATTCAAAAGTTCGACCCCTACATCAATGTTGACCCGGGAACGATGAGCCCTTACCAACATGGTGAAGTGTTTGTAACAGATGATGGTGCTGAAACAGACTTGGACTTAGGTCACTATGAACGATTTATCGATATCAACCTAAACCAATACAGTAACATTACAACAGGTAAAATCTATTCAACGGTTATTAAGAAAGAACGTCGTGGTGATTATCTAGGTGGAACTGTTCAAGTTATTCCGCATATTACGAACGAAATTAAAGACAAAGTATTCCAAGCAGGAAAGCAAACAAACGCAGATATCGTCATTACTGAAATTGGTGGTACTGTTGGCGACATTGAGTCGTTACCTTTTATTGAAGCAATTCGCCAAATTAAAAGTAACATTGGTAGAGAGAATGTCATGTATATTCACTGTACATTAGTTCCTTATATTACAGCAGCTGGAGAATTAAAAACCAAACCAACCCAGCATAGTGTGAAGGAATTACGCTCATTAGGTATCCAGCCCGATGTAATTGTATTGCGTACAGAACATGAAATCAGCCAGGAAATGAAAGAGAAAATCGCATTATTCTGTGATATTGATGAAAAAGCAGTTGTCGAATCAGGTGATGCTGATACCCTTTATCATATCCCTTTAGCAATGCAGGAACAAAAACTGGATCAACTAACATGTGATCACTTTGGTTTAGACTGTGGTCCAGCAGATATGACAGAATGGAACGAATTAGTGGAAAGAGTACTGAACCTTTCGAAAAAAGTCACAATAGGACTTGTAGGTAAATATGTAGAATTACCAGATGCATATATCTCTGTTGTAGAAGCATTAAAACATGCAGGGTTCGCACATGATGCAGATGTCGACGTGAAATGGATTAACGCGGAAAAAGTGTGTGCTGAAAATGTGGCAGAGGAATTAGCAGACGTTGATGGATTATTAGTACCAGGTGGCTTCGGGGATCGTGGCATTGAAGGTAAAATTGAAGCAATCCGTTTTGCTCGTGAAACCAAATTACCTTTCTTAGGTATTTGTTTAGGTATGCAGCTGGCAACGGTTGAATTCGCACGTAATGTGTTAGGATTAGAAGGGGCTAATTCAGCTGAAATTGATCCAAATACACCACACCCGATTATCGACCTTTTACCAGAGCAAAAAGATATTTCTGATCTTGGCGGAACATTACGTTTAGGTTTGTATCCTTGCCGCTTAAAAGAAGGAACAAAAACAAAAGATGCCTATCATAATGAAGATGTGGTATATGAACGCCATCGTCACCGCTTTGAATTTAATAATCAATATCGCAATCAGATGGAACAAAATGGCTTTATTTTCTCAGGGACAAGCCCTGATGAAAAACTAGTAGAAACAATCGAGCTAAACGACCACCCGTGGTTTGTCGCATCACAGTTCCATCCAGAATTCAAATCAAGACCAACTCGACCACAACAATTGTTTAAAGGCTTTATCAACGCAGCCGTAAACAAATAATAATGTGGGAAGAAGTTCCATTTTACTAATCGTCATAGTACATTACTATGACGGTTTCTTTTTACCTAAAATCGCTTTGTTTTTGCTTTTATTCAGCTCAAATAAAGACAAAATTAATAAAATACTACGAATATTGCAGGATTTTCGTCTATCATATCGAACTATAAGAAAAAGGGCTTATTACAAAATGGACGCCAATTCGCAATTTATGACAATGTATCAAGCAACTAAATATATATAAATAGAAAAACATAAAGGAGCTGGCAGAGCATGAGCAAAACAGTATTAGTAGTCGATGATCAAATTGGTATTCGGCTGTTACTTGAGGAAGTAATTCAGCAAGAAGGGTATAATGTAGAATTAGCTTTAAATGGCAAAGAAGCGTTAGACAAAATTTTGGATAATAAGCCTGATTTGATTATGTTAGATTATAAGTTGCCAATCATCGATGGTCCAACATTAGTCAAGAAATTGGAAAATGATAATATCGTCATTCCAACTATTATAATGAGTGGTTTGCCAGAGAAAGCTGAAGATGATGTACAAAATCTAAAATCTGTGTCCAAAACTATAGGAAAGCCATTTCAATTAAATGATATCAGACAATTACTGAAGAAGATTTTGGAATAACTGATTAAATTTTCTGCAATGGTTCAAAGATTTTGAGAAAATTGCGGGGGGTAAGCGTTTACTATCGATTGTTTTGTTGCACCTTTTTGTCGGAATTGGTATTCTATTAATGGGTGCAATCTTTCGTAAGAGGATCGATTGTTAAATCAATTGTATATACATACCTTAAAGGAGGAGCAATTATGCCATTAGTTTCAATGAAAGAAATGCTTGAAACAGCTAATAAAAATCGTTATGCTGTAGGTCAATTTAATCTTAATAACCTAGAGTATGTACAAGCTATTCTTCAAGCAGCTGAAGAAGAAAAATCACCGGTAATCCTTGGTGTATCTGAAGGTGCTGGAAAATACATGGGTGGTTTCAATGTAGTCGTAGCAATGGTAAAAGCTACAATGGAAGCACAAGGTACAACCGTTCCTGTAGCAATCCACTTAGATCATGGTTCAAGCTTTGAGTCTTGTGCAAAAGCAATCCATGCAGGTTTCACTTCTGTAATGATTGACGCATCACACGATCCGTTTGAAGAAAATATTGCTGTAACTTCTAAAGTAGTAGAACTTGCACACTTCCACGGAGTATCTGTTGAAGCAGAACTTGGTACAGTTGGTGGTAATGAAGATGGTGTACAAGGTGGTATCATGTATGCTGATACAAACGAATGTAAAGAGCTAGTTGAACGTACTGGAGTTGACTGTCTTGCACCAGCATTAGGTTCAGTTCACGGTCCTTACCAAGGTGAACCAAACTTAGGCTTCAAAGAAATGGAAGAAATCAACACAGTAGCTGGAGTACCATTAGTACTTCACGGTGGAACTGGTATCCCAGTTGCAGATATTCAAAAAGCAATCTCCTATGGTACATCTAAAATCAATGTAAATACAGAAAACCAAATTCAACAAACAAAAGTAGTTCGTGAAGTATTAGAAGCGAACCCAGAAATGATCGATCCACGTAAATATTTAGGACCAGGTCGTGACGCGATTAAAGATACAGTAATCGGTAAAATGCGCGAATTCGGTTCTTCAGGTAAAGCATAAATTCATTTAAAAACCATACTCTTAAGTGAGTATGGTTTTTTTCTGCATTGATAATAGAAGTTGCCAGTAAATCCGAAAAGTTGCCAGAAAACAGCTCGAAGTTGCCAGTAAATCCGAAAAGTTGCCAGAAAACGGCCCGAAGTTGCCAGTAAATCCGAAAAGTTGCCAGAAAACAGCTCGAAGTTGCCAGTAAATCCAGAAAGTTACCAGAAAACGACCCGAAGTCGATAGTAAATCCGAATAGTTCACATTAAATCACTCCAGAAATTAATCGATCTACTTTCCCTTGTCTCAATCTCCTGTTTTAAATCACTCGAAAATGAGATATAATGATTTTAAGTTTGTTTTTATTACATAATATTGGCAGGTTTCGTACAGAATAAGTTAATAATATTGTTGTTGCTGTATGTTTACAGGAATCCTTGAAAGTGAGGGAAATATATGCAGAAGTTGCTTATAGAGGGCGGTCATTTATTAAATGGAAACGTTCGGATCAGTGGTGCTAAAAATAGTGCGGTAGCATTATTACCAGCTTCTATATTGGCAGATACAAAAGTAATTATTGAAGGATTACCAGATATCTCTGATGTAGAAACGTTAAGCTATTTACTAGAGGAAATTGGCGGGGAAGTAGAGCGAAAAGGACAGACGGTTCATATAGATCCTGCTCACATGACAGCTATGCCGCTACCAAATGGACGTGTTAAAAAATTGAGAGCATCTTATTATTTTATGGGTGCTATGCTGGGGCGTTTTAAGGAAGCGGTGATTGGTTTACCTGGTGGCTGTTACCTTGGTCCAAGACCAATTGACCAGCATATTAAGGGCTTTGAAGCCCTCGGTGCGACCGTTACGAATGAACAAGGAGCTATTTATTTACGAGCAAAAGAACTGAAAGGTGCCCGTATTTATTTGGATGTTATCAGTGTAGGTGCAACGATCAATATTATGCTTGCTGCTGTTAAAGCAAAAGGACGTACAGTTATTGAGAATGCAGCAAGAGAACCGGAAATTATTGATGTAGCCACCTTGCTAACCAGTATGGGTGCGAGAATTAAGGGTGCAGGTACGGACGTTATTCGTATTGATGGTGTAGAGCAATTAACTGGATGCATGCATACTATTATTCCCGATCGTATTGAGGCAGGTACCTATACGATAATGGCCGCTGCTCAAGGCGAGAAAGTTTTGATTGATAATGTTATTCCGCAACACCTTGAACCATTGTTGGCCAAATTAAGGGAAATGGGTGTACAGATAGAAGAAGGGGAAGAGCAATTACTTCTACATAGAGGAAATGGGCTCAAAAGTGTTGATATCAAAACCCTTGTACATCCTGGTTTTCCAACGGATTTGCAGCAACCTTTTACAGCATTATTGACAAAAGCAGAAGGTACAGGAGTTGTCACAGATACTATATACCAAGCACGCTTTAAACATATCGATGAATTAAGAAGAATGAATGCTCAAATTAAAGTAGAAGGAAGTTCAGCCATTGTCCAAGGACCTACACCGTTGGAGGGTGCAAAAGTAAAGGCGAGTGATTTACGAGCAGGTGCATCTCTGATTGTTGCCGGTCTAATGGCAAATGGAGTAACGGAGATTACAGGGTTGGAACATATTGACAGAGGCTATGCTAACCTAACAGAGAAATTAGACGAGCTCGGTGCCCGAGTTTGGCGAGAAGAAATGACTGAAAAAGAGATACAACAATTTCAGAATTCCTAAAGAAAGAGAGACCACGAAGTCTCTCTTTTCTGTTGCATATTAGGAAAATGATGCATAAAGTGTGCATGGATTTACTCTCCTCCGTCTGTTATTTTGAGAAGTGTTGTCATCTGTGAGTCCCATAGGAGTCTCCGTATTCTGCCTACGCTATTTTTGTTCTTTAATTATAGAAAGAAATGAAATCTTGGATTTTAATTTTCTGTTTTGTTTCCTATGCTACATATGGTGGAAAAATCGACTGGCTGATTTCGGATTAGTGTTGTGGAGCATATTTTAACAAAGGCCGCCCACTTCCACTCCTGTGGGAATCGTTTGACCTGAAGATCCACTTTTTCGAGCGGTTTTTGCTCGAAAAAGTTAGCTGAAGGGCAAACGCCACGGAAAGGGAAGTGGGCAGCCGGAGTGGTAGTAATCATCCCTATATATTTCAAAATGATGTCTTAGATTGCCGCACATCTAATTGCTGCACTACTTCGAACAAACAAAACTTTCATTACTTCGTAGTATGTATCAACAATTCATGACGGTTTAGTCAAAGTGGATAAAATAAAGTTTTACCTAACCATTCCTTGAAAATTCACATTAATTTTACAAAAAAATCACTTTTTCATAAAAATTAGTTGAATATATAGTTGTAACCATGTACTATATAGAAAGAATATCATTGACTCATTTATTCCAAGTAATTGAGTTCTTCCAATATCATCCTGCAAACGGGTTGGATGAAGGTGCTTCCATCTCATACTCTTCTTGAGATTTCAAGCGATCTCGGTGCTCCCATTGAGTTTCCATATATTGATTGACCATAGACAGATAAAACAAATGTATAAACAAACGAAAGATCAATTTGTCAGATTGATTAGGTTCCCCACGTTTAAAATCTACAAACTGTTAATCTCGAAAATTACATGAAGATGGAATATATAATAAAAAAATAGGTGTGGTGATTTTGTGAGTGAAGTAACAATTTCAGAACTAGAACAGATGACATTAAAAGAACTTTATGCTAAAGCAAAAGAATTCAAAGTATCTTATTACGCAAAATTAACAAAAAAAGAACTAATATTTGCGATATTAAAAGCACAAGCGGAAAAAAGCGGCTATTTATTTATGGATGGTATTTTAGAAATCATCCCAACAGAAGGCTTCGGTTTCCTCCGTCCAATCAATTATTCACCTAGTGCAGAAGATATTTATATTTCTGCATCTCAAATTCGTCGTTTTGACTTACGTAATGGTGACAAAGTATCTGGTAAAGTACGTCCGCCAAAAGAAAATGAACGATATTACGGACTATTACATGTAGATGCCGTAAATGGTGAAGATCCGGAAGCAGCGAAAGAACGTGTTCATTTCCCGGCTTTAACACCGCTATATCCAGATCGCTTGATGAATTTAGAAACGGATACAAAGTTGATTTCAACTAGAATCATGGATTTATTAACACCTGTAGGTTACGGCCAACGTGGTTTAATTGTTGCTCCGCCAAAAGCAGGTAAAACGATGCTTCTTAAGCAAATTGCAAATAGTATTACCAAAAATCATCCGAACACGAAACTCATCATACTTTTAGTGGACGAACGTCCCGAAGAAGTAACTGATATAGAGCGTTCTGTTGATGAGAATGTCGATGTTGTCAGCTCCACGTTTGACGAAGTACCGGAAAATCATATTAAAGTAGCTGAACTAGTGTTAGAACGTGCGATGCGACTTGTTGAGCACAAAAAAGATGTCGTCGTTCTTATGGATAGTATTACACGTCTTGCCCGTGCTTATAACCTTGTGATTCCGCCAAGTGGAAGAACGTTATCCGGTGGTATTGACCCTGCTGCTTTCCATAGACCAAAACGCTTCTTCGGTGCCGCAAGAAATATTGAAGATGGTGGAAGCTTCACTATTCTGGCAACAGCCCTAGTAGAGACAGGTTCACGTATGGACGATGTAATCTATGAAGAATTTAAAGGTACAGGCAATATGGAACTACACTTGGATCGTAATTTAGCACAACGTCGTATTTTCCCGGCAATTGATATTTTACGTTCTAGTACTAGAAAAGAAGAACTACTTGTATCGAAAACACATCTCGAAAAAATGTGGGCAATTCGCAAAAGTATGCAGGATTCACCTGATTTCTTAGAACGTTTCTTACGTAAATTACGTTCGACTAAGAGTAACGAGGAATTTTTATCGGTATTAGAAGAAGAAATGAAGCGTAAAGGAACGAAGAAATCAAGTTAATTCACGCAAATAATAAAATACCCTTGCAAACAGTGCTTTAGGTTGTTATAATTCTTCTGTATGACAAAAATGCTCAGCAAGCATGAATCTAACTCTGTTTCCTCAGGATTCAGGGCAAAAGGAGTGGACAGACATGAAAAAAGATATTCATCCAGAATACCACAAAGTTGTATTTCTTGATACAAGCTCTGACTACAAATTTCTAGGCGGATCTACTACAACATCTGAAGAGACAATTGAATGGGAAGATGGCAATACTTACCCATTAATCCGTGTAGAAATCAGCTCAGCTTCTCACCCGTTCTATACTGGTAAGCAAAAAGCTGATAAAGTCGGCGGTCGTGTTGACCGATTCAAGAAAAAATACAACCTTAGCTAATTGGTATTTTTTCACTGTACGACGATATAATAGGATACAAATCCTTGAAACAGGCAAATGCACCAAAAATTTGCCTGTTTTTTATTTGATGTTTAGAGGCTGGACAATGTAATCAGCTACATATTTATACGAAAAACATGGTAAAATGTTTAAATATAGAGAAACAATAATGCTGGAAGGGGCAACATTATCATGCACATTATGAAGCATGCCGGTTGGATTGAACTAATATGCGGAAGCATGTTTTCAGGCAAATCAGAAGAATTAATTCGCAGAGTACGTCGCGCAACTTACGGTAACCTCTCTGTTGCTGTATATAAACCACTAATTGACAATCGTTATAAAGATGAATGTGTCGTTTCCCATAATGGGTCAGAGTTAGTAGCAAAACCTGTCAAACGAGCAATTGACATATTAGAAGACATTACGGATGATATTGATCTAATCGGAATCGATGAAGTACAATTCTTTGATGATGATATTATTCATATCGTGTCAGAACTGGCTGATAGAGGTCATCGTGTTGTTCTTGCAGGATTAGATACAGATTTCCGCGGTGAACCATTTGGACCGATGCCACAGCTTTTGGCGATTAGTGAATTTGTCACCAAATTAAATGCAGTATGTCCCGTCTGTGGTTCACCTGCAAGCAGAACCCAACGTTTAATTAATGGCAGTCCTGCTTCCTATGATGATCCTGTTATTTTAGTTGGTGCCAAAGAAGCATATGAACCGCGTTGCAGACATCACCACGACGTTCCAAATCATCCGAAAAGTAAATTAAAAGCACATAGTAGATTTTGACGGTCTCCGTTATTTTTAATATACTGTATCATAGTGAAGTTTTGCTAATCGGAGAAAGAGGTGAAGAACGTGTTAGATCGCTTAGAATCGTTAGAAGCACGTTATGATAAATTGAATGAATTATTAAGTGACCCTGAAGTCATTAATGATTCGAAAAAATTAAGAGAGTATTCGAAAGAGCAATCAGATCTTCAAGATGTGATTTCAGCTTATCGTGAATATAAAGATGTCTCTACACAACTAGATGATGCTAAAGAGATGTTAGAAGACGATCTTGATGATGAAATGCGCGAAATGGCAAAGATGGAAGTTGCGGAGCTTTCTGATCAAAAAGAAGAGTTGGAAGAACGTCTGAAAATTTTATTACTACCGAAAGATCCTAACGATGACAAAAACGTTATTATGGAGGTTCGCGGTGCAGCTGGAGGGGATGAAGCAGCCCTTTTTGCTGGAGATTTATTCAGAATGTATTCCCGTTATGCGGAATCACAAGGCTGGAAAATTGATATAATGGACTCCAATACGACTGGTGTTGGTGGATTTAAAGAAGTTGTTTTCATGATCAATGGAACTGGCGCCTACTCGAAATTAAAGTTTGAAAATGGTGCCCACCGTGTACAACGAGTACCGGAAACTGAATCGGGCGGGCGTATTCACACTTCAACAGCAACCGTAGTCGTTATGCCGGAAGCAGAAGAAGTGGAAATCGACATTAATGAAAAAGATATCCGCGTTGATACCTTTGCGTCTAGTGGTCCTGGTGGACAATCGGTAAATACCACGATGTCTGCAGTCCGATTAACGCATGAACCAACAGGAATAGTTGTATCGATTCAAGACGAAAAATCGCAAATTAAAAACAAAGAAAAAGCGATGAAAGTTTTACGTGCTCGTATTTATGATAAATTCCAACAGGAAGCACAAGCAGAATATGATCAAACACGTAAATCTGCTGTCGGTTCTGGTGATCGTTCAGAGCGGATCAGAACGTATAACTTCCCGCAAAATCGTGTAACAGACCACCGTATCGGTCTGACCATTCAAAAGCTTGATCAAATCTTAGAAGGTAAGCTGGAAGAAGTAATCGATGCACTTATCATCGAAGAACAAGCGAAGAAAATGGAAGAAATCGGTGAATAACATGCAAATATCAACTGTACATGGGGCCCTGGAATGGGCTTCTTCTTTTTTACAAAAACATAACTGTGAACCGAAAGTGGCAGAAATTTTACTTTTACACATAATGGATTGGTCAAAAACCGACCTAATCATTCATTTACGCGATTCGATTGCTGAAGGTAAGTTAGCCGAATTTCAGCAAAAGGTCGAACAACATGCCGAAACAAAAATCCCCGTTCAGCATTTAACAGGTATCGAAGCATTTTATGGTCGTATCTTCCATGTTAATAAACATGTGCTCATTCCAAGACCGGAAACAGAAGAACTCGTTCAACAGGTAATAGAAGCTGTGGATAAAACCAATATTACTTGTGTGGATATCGGAACAGGCAGTGGCGTAATCGCTATCAGCCTGGCAAAAGAATGGGAACACAACAGGCAGATCGAAATGCTCGCAACAGATCTCTCTGAAGAGGCATTAAAAGTCGCTAAAAAAAACGCAGACAAACATGAAGCGAAGGTTGACTTTTATCACGGGAGTTTCTTAGAACCAATCATCACACAAGGAAAAAAAGTCGATCTTATCGTCTCCAACCCTCCTTATATTGCATACGGTGAAGCTGAGGGTCTTTCGGAAACCGTAAAACATTTTGATCCGGAAATGGCGTTGTTTGCAGATCACAATGGTTTAGCCGCTTATCAACAAATTATTCACCAAGCAGGTCGAGTATTAAATAAACAAGGCATGATCTTTTTTGAAATTGGCCATAAACAAGCAGAAGTAGTTAATCAACTGATTAAGCAGCAATTTCCTAACAGTGAAGTGACCATCTTCCAAGACATCAATGGCAAAGACCGAATTGTACGAGCGATGTTGTAAGCAGGAACAACTTATTAAAGAAAAAGCCGTTTCGGAGATAAAACGAAAGGCATAAAATTACGTTAAAAAGTGAGGTTATACGATGATTGCAAAAACTGAAGAGGATTTTAATGGTTTAAAAGAAATTGGTCGAATTTGTGGAGCGATTCGAGATGAATTAGTCCATTGCACTAAACCTGGAATTACTACAAAAGAACTCGATGAAATTGCTGGAGAGATGTTTGAAAAAGCAGGAGCTCAATCTGCTCCAAAAGGAGTATACGATTTCCCTGGATATACGTGTATTAGCATCAATGAAGAAGTAGCGCACGGGATTCCTGGAGATCGGACCATTCAAGAAGGGGACCTTGTGAATATTGATGTTTCAGGTTCGAAAAACGGTTATTTCGCAGACACTGGAATTTCTTTTGTAATGGGGGAAGGAGAGAGCCATTTACAGAAAATATGTGACGTTGCTAAAGAAGCATTCGACGCTGGTCTAAAGAAGGCAAAACCAGGTTCGAAAAAAAGCGCGCTCGGAAAAACTGTACACAATGTAGCAAAACAACACGGCTTAACCGTCATCAAAAATCTTACTGGACACGGTGTTGGGCGCTCCATTCATGAAGCACCAGATCATATTTTCAATTACTACTCGCGCTGGGATGACGAAATTTTAAAAGATGGTATGGTCATTGCCTTTGAACCTTTTATCTCGACATTGGAAGAAGAAGTTTACCAATCCGAAGATGGATGGACCTTCCTAACCGACGAAAGTTTTGTGGCTCAATACGAACATACGATTATTCTTACGAAGGAAGGACCGCTTATTACTACATCGTAATAGCGCTAATGCCACATATTGTTACTAGATAAAAGTCCTCCTTATCGAAAAATTAATAGATTAAAAGTTTAAAAGCTTTCGATATTGTCCACACTGTGACTAGCAAACGTTAATTACAGGGGGATTAAAAAATGCGAAAGCTTATTTTATTTAGTGTACTTATATTTTTAATTATAGGTTTTTTTCCACAAAAGGTAACGAGTAACGAACAATCCTACCAAGTTATTCCTGATGAAGCAATCCGTTTAAGGATTTTAGCAAACAGCGATGCTGAGAAAGATCAGGAGCTAAAACACGCTGTTAGGGATGCGGTAAATGAAGAAGTGACAGAATGGGTAGAAGAAATGGATGATATTGACGAAGCGAGACAACTGATTTCCTCTCGCATTGATGATATCGATCAAATCGTGAAAGATACAGTAGCAGGTGAAGCGTATACGGTGGAATATCGTAAAGATGTTAAATTTCCGACGAAACTATATGATGATTATCTCTACCCAGCTGGCGAATACGAAGCAATTCTGATCACTTTAGGAGAAGCAGAAGGATCCAATTGGTGGTGTGTTGTTTTTCCGCCATTATGTTTTTTAGATTTTTCATTTGGTACAACTGTGGAGGCTGCCGAAGCTGATCAAGAGGATCAAGAAACAGAAGAACAAGAGGAAGAAGAAAAGGGAGAAGAGGAAGTAGAATACACTTTTTTCTTTTTAAAATGGTTTAATTAATCATAAAACTATCATTTTGTCATAGATTAATAGTAAGACGAAATGATAGAGGTGAGAGGATGCAATTAATACCGACGAAGGAGTTGGATCAAAAGGAATTTGAAGCTTTTTTTGATGAAAAGGTGCCGCAATTCAATGAAATAGAGATGAAGCAATATGGATATTTTATTTATAAAAAAGAAGAACCGGCAGCCTTTTTCTCCCTTATTCCAGTTGATCGCCATACGTATTGGTTACGGAGTTTAATCATGAAAAGAAATGCACCTGTTCTACTACCGGTATCGATTATTCAAACAGCAGAGAAGTTAACGCAGAGTTATGGTGCTAAGTCTTTAATTATCCACAGCAAAACAGCTGTTCTCGAGCAGTTATTAACACAATTAGGATATAACCTGACAGATCAAGTTTTAGAAGAATCATTACAAGCATCGTGGTGGATAACTATCCTAGAAAATGTGGATAAAAACAACGGTTATACACAAAATTATATGTGAATGTGTAAAACCTTGTGTGTAACTAAAAGGATTTATCATTTATAAATATGCTCTGTTTATAAAAATGTGTATAAAGGGCTGATTTGTACACATTTTTTATAATTGTTGTGGAAAATGCTGTGGATAACAAAAGGTGCTTGCACAATTTTCTTGATAACTTCATAATAGTGGGTAGAATCTATCTAGATCGAGGGATAACATGAAAACAGAAAAATGGGATGCAAGCAAACAGTCATTAATAAAAGCCGCTCAATTATTAAATAAGCAAGAAGTAGTGGCATTTCCCACTGAAACAGTTTACGGATTAGGAGCGGATGCAACGAGTGAAGTTGCGGTCTCAAAGATTTTTAAAGCCAAAGGCCGCCCATCTGATAACCCTTTAATTGTCCATGTCCATGATCAAAGTCAAATCCAACATTATGTTACGGAGATATCCACAATGGCCCAACAGTTAATCGAACATTTTATGCCGGGCCCTTTTACGATTATCTTACAAAGTAATGGAACTGTCGCAGACACGGTCACAGCTGGATTGGACACCGTGGGAATCAGGATTCCTGACCATCCAATCGGTAGGGCGCTAATTCAAGAGGCTAACCTGCCACTTGCTGCACCAAGTGCAAATCTTTCGGGAAAACCGAGTCCAACGACAGCTGAGCATGTTTACCAGGATTTATACGGAAGAATTGCTGGAATTATTGATGGTGGTGCGACAGGCGTAGGTTTAGAATCAACTGTTGTCGATGCAACAGGTGATATACCGGTTATTTTAAGACCTGGTGGCGTGACTAAACAGCAGATAGAGCAAGTTGCAGGCAAAGTGGAATTAACAAGTTCTCTAAAAGAAAATCAGCCAAAATCACCGGGGATGAAATATACTCATTATGAACCAGACGCTCCGCTTGTATTAATAGATGGCGATCAAAGCTTTTTCCAAAATTATATCCACAGCTATCAACAAGAAGGAAAAAAAGTTGGGATCATTGCCAGTAAACCGTTAGTTAATCAGCTTCAAGCTGATATCAGTTATAACTGTGGCAGTCGAGATGACTTATCTCAAGTAGCCGCTAACCTTTACTACGGATTAAGGTATTTTAATGACACGGACGTTGACATTATTTTAGCTGAAACCTACCCGCAAGAAGGTATTGGTGATGCTATCATGAATCGACTGACGAAAGCTGCCACTCATCGTTATACGCAAAACAAAAACATATAACGATCCCCCCACGCATAAGAATGGGACAAGGGGACTAGCATGTCTCACTTGTTATTTGTTTAAGTGCGAAGGGGGCTTTTTTTTTGAATGGTAACATCAATCATGGAAATTATATCTATTATATGTATGGCATTTGCCTTGGGAATGGATGCCTTTTCAGTCGGATTAGGGATGGGGATGCAAGAAATCCGTTTGAAAAGAATATTTTTAATCGGTCTTGTGGTCGGTATTTTTCATATGATCATGCCCTTTATTGGTTTGTTGTTAGGTTCAATACTTTCCGATAAAATAGAAGGAATTGCCATACTTGCTGCAGGGTTATTATTATGTGCAATTGGGTTTCAAATGATGTTTCAAACTTTTTGGCAAAAAGATACACAAATATTAGCGCCGGTTGGTTTTGGCTTAATCATGTTTGCTTTTAGTGTAAGTTTGGATAGCTTTTCAATTGGTCTATCACTTGGCCTTTCTGGAGTTGCAACAGTATTTGCAATTACCATGTTCGGTCTTTTCAGTACGGTATTAACTTGGTGTGCATTACTAATAGGCAGAAGAACTCATCATTTGCTAGGCACCTACAGTGAACTGTTGGGAGGAGCTATTCTCTTTGCTTTTGGACTGCACGTATTATTCTAATAATATGATATAATAAAAGGAGATTATGATTTGTATCTGGAAAAGAACCCCGCTTCTTTAGATATATGATTAAATTAAAGGTTGGGAAACGAATATCCAAGGGAGAGAACGCCTACTCCATGGAAAAAGTCTTCTCTTCCAAAGGAAAAAGACAGATATCCACGGAACAGAAGGAAATATCCTTGGAAGGGAAATGCTGCTCCTTGGAAAAAGGCAGATATCCCAGGAAGAACTTCACTAGCTCCTTGGAAATTATTTAATGATGAAAATAATGAGTAGTATCAATAATGGAGGCAAGCAATACATGAATATTTTGTTCGTTTGTACAGGCAATACTTGTCGCAGTCCGATGGCTCAAGCGATATTACAACATAAAACAGAGCATAACGTTCAATCAGCCGGACTCTTTGCAGGTGAAGGGATGCCGGCTTCCGAAGGGACAAGCGAGGTATTGAAACAGGAAGGAATCTCATCTTACCATAAGTCTCAACCTGTTACAGAAGATTTGATAAAATGGGCTGATTTAGTTCTAACCATGACGCAGAATCATCGAGATATGTTGAAACAAAGCTATCCAGCAGATACAGGGAAAATCTTTACCTTAAAAGAGTATGCTGACCCAAACTATGAAAAAAATTGGAATGAGCTAAAAGAAGCCTATGCGCAATTAGAGGAAGCAAAATTAACAGAAAGTGAAGTTGACCCAAATTTACTAGATCAAATTAATCAGTTGGAAAAGCAAGTTCAAAACGTTGATATAATCGATCCGTTTGGCGGAAATTACATGACTTATCAAAAAACTTATGAAGATTTGGACAATTATCTTGAACTATTAGTCAAAAAGATAGACAATAAAGATAGATAAAAAGTCATGTTTTTTGAGGAGGACGTCAAATGGAAGGGAAAACAAAAAAAGGGGTAAGTCTAAGGATAAGATTGGTAATATTTACAACTTTGCTAGCTCTCATTACATACTCTACTAGTGCGCTATTTATTTATGTTTTAAAAGATATAATAGGGGGGTTTATTGATATCCCTGATGTATGGTATGTATTAGGGACATTAACACTTGGGATTATCTGGTCTGGTATTTTAGCGTTCTTTGCAGCAGGATTTATTACGAAATCACTTAACAAATTGAAAAGTGTTGCAATTAAAGTGGCAGATGGAGATTTAAATGTCGAGATTGAACAACCGAAAACGAACGGCGATGAAATCAGTGAATTAACGATCGCATTTCAAAAAATGGTCCACCATTTAAAAACAGTTTTAACGGAAATTGAACAACATGCGTCAGAAACATCGCAATCTGTACATAAAATGAAAGATGCGGCATCTAAAACAAAACAACAGACAGATGTTTTAGAGGATACGATAGGTCAAATTTCGACTGGTGCCGAAGAAACTTCTGATGCGATTCAACAAACAGCAGAAGCAGTGGAAAATTCCACACGTTTAGCAACCCAAGTAGATCAAAAAGCAGAAGATTCACAGCTTAAATCTAATGAAATGGTTGAGCAGTTAAATGAATCTAAAGAGGTTATCAGTCAATTAGTTTCAGGTATTGGCCAGCTGGCAGATAATCAGGATTATGCACTTCATGACGTGAATCGTTTATCCCAAAAGGCGAAAGAAGTCGAAAATGTTATCTCGCTTGTAGGTGACATTAGTGAACAAACGAACCTTTTAGCATTGAATGCATCGATTGAGGCATCTCGTGCAGGGGAAGAAGGAAAAGGGTTTGCGGTTGTTGCTGAAGAAGTGAGGAAATTAGCGGATCAAAGTTCTGACGCTGTGCAAACCATTTCTAACTTGATTCAGGATATGCAAAAAGATGTCGAACTGGTAGTAGGCAATATGCGTACACAGGTTGATGAAACACGTGGAGAAGTGAAAAAAGGGGAAGAAACGAACCAAGTTATCGATAATATGTCGGATTCGGTATACCAGGTAGCATCCGCTATCAGAGAAATATCACAGCTCGTAGACAATCAGTTACAAGAAATCGAAGCAACACAAGCGAAGTCACAAAATGTTGCTGCGATTGCGGAAGAAACGTCTGCTGGTGCCCAAGAAATGCAGGCTACTGTTGAGGAACAGGCAGGTTTTGCCGAAAATTTAGAGGAGTTGGCGATCTCACTCGATCAACAAGCACAAAACTTGAAAATAAAGATCGAGCAATTTAAGCTAAGCTAAACAACACTTTTATAAAAAAAGGAGCAATAAATGCGATGAAAGTCATTTTAGCATCTGATCACGGCGGGATTCATTTATCTAAAGAAATTGCATCTCTATTAAAAGAATTAAATATGGAATATGAAGATATAGGCTGCAATTGTGCAGATTCTGTTGATTACCCTGATTACGGAATTCCGGCAGCTGAACGAGTAGCAAATGGAGAATTTGATCGTGGTATTTTGATTTGTGGGACAGGAATCGGAATGTCGATCGCAGCTAACAAAGTAAAAGGCATTCGTGCTGCACTCGTACATGACGTTTTTAGTGCTAAAGCAACTCGAGAGCATAACGATTCGAACATGATCACAATGGGAGAACGTGTCATTGGGGCTGGCCTGGCAAGAGAAATTGTCAAAGAATGGCTAGGTACAGAGTTCCAAGGCGGTCGTCACGCTAATCGAATTGGAAAAGTATCAGATTACGAGAATAAGTAATGAAATGAGGGGAAATTCCATGAAACTCGATCAATGGGGATTAGATCTCAAAGCAATTGTGGATGAATGGATTTCACTCGAGCTTCTTTCCGAAGGTGACCTTTTTGTCGTCGGTTGTTCGACGAGTGAAGTCGCTGGGGAACGTATTGGTACAGCAGGTAGTGAGGAAGTAGCAGCAATGATTTTTCGTGAACTAACTCGCTTAAAGGAAAAAACAGGTGTTCAGTTATGTTTCCAATGCTGTGAACACCTGAACCGAGCGATCGTCTTAGAAAAGAAAATCATGCGCGAACGAAACCTTGATCAAGTGTCAGTAAGACCAGTACGAAAAGCTGGCGGCTCGATGGCGGCATACGCATATGATCATTTAGAAGATGCGGTGGTAGTTGAGTCCATACAAGCAGATGCCGGTATCGATATTGGCGAAACGATGATTGGTATGCAACTGAAGCCTGTGGCAATCCCGCTTCGAATGGAGAAGCGTTACGTAGGTCATGCAAGAACAACGAATGCACGAACAAGACCAAAATTAATTGGTGGCCCAAGAGCAGTTTATCCCGGATAATAAGCGAGCTAAATATGCACCTTTTTTATTTTCACGAATAAAAGGTGCATATTTTCTTGTTTTTATTCGTGAAAAAGTATAGAATTATTTGAAAAATGATGTTATTTTATAATAAGATCATGTAAATAACGAATAATATGAAACACCTACCAAAAATTATTAGGGGGAGCAAAAATGGATCACGTAAAAAATTTTGATGCAGAAATTTTCCAAGCGATGGAAGATGAAAGAAAACGCCAGAACGATAAGATTGAATTGATTGCTTCAGAAAACTTTGTCTCAGAAGCAGTAATGGAAGCACAAGGCTCGGTATTAACCAATAAGTATGCAGAAGGATATCCTGGTCGCCGTTACTATGGTGGATGTGAGCATGTTGATGTCGCAGAGGATTTAGCCCGCGACCGTGCCAAAGAATTGTTCGGTGCAGAGCATGTTAATGTTCAGCCACACTCTGGTGCACAGGCAAATATGGCGGTTTATTTTACTATTTTAGAGCCCGGTGACACAGTACTCGGTATGAACTTAAGTCACGGTGGACACTTAACACACGGAAGTCCAGTTAACTTTAGTGGTAAACTGTTCAATTTTGTTGATTATGGTGTTGATCAGGAATCCGAACAAATTGATTATGAGGATGTATTGGCAAAAGCAAAAGAAGTACAGCCGAAATTAATCGTTGCCGGTGCAAGTGCTTATCCTCGCCAAATTGATTTTGCGAAATTCCGTGAAATTGCTGACGAAGTAGGAGCATATTTAATGGTAGATATGGCACACATCGCAGGACTTGTGGCAACAGGTTTACATCCAGATCCGGTACCACACGCACATTTCGTAACGACAACAACGCACAAAACATTACGCGGTCCACGTGGTGGTATGGTGTTATGTAAAGAAGAATTTGCTAAGAAAATTGATAAAACGGTATTTCCTGGTATGCAAGGTGGCCCGTTAATGCACGTAATCGCGGCAAAAGCAGTAGCCTTCAAAGAAGCATTACAACCATCCTTCAAAGAGTATGGTCAAAACATTATTAAAAATGCTAAGAAATTCGGTGAAGTGCTAGAATCAGAAGGTATCCGCACCGTATCAGGCGGAACTGACAACCACTTGTTATTATTAGATGTTCGCGGTCTAAACTTAACTGGTAAAGTTGCAGAAGCAGCACTAGATGAAGTGGGTATCACAACAAACAAAAACACGATTCCTTTTGACCCTGAAAGCCCATTTGTAACTAGTGGTGTCCGTGTTGGTACAGCAGCAGTAACATCCCGTGGCTTTGGAGAAGCGGAAATGGAAGAAGTCGCAAAAATTATTGCGCTAACGTTGAAGAATCCTGAAGACGAAGCAACTCTAAAAGAAGCTCGTGAACGCGTAGCAGCCCTAACTGCAAAATTCCCATTATATCAATAATACTAAAAAGCTAGACTACTAAGTCTGGCTTTTTTTCGTTTTATGTGAAAGTGCCCGGTAAATGTGCAAAAGTGCCCGATATCCGAGAAAAAACGCCCGATAAATGGAAAGAAGTGCCCGATATCCAAGGAAAAGTGCCCGATAAGTCATAAAAAGTGCCCGATATGAATAACCCCTTTCTATGTTCTCAAGCTTTGCTCAGTTATACTTGCATGCTTGTTTGTTTTTCTGTACAATTTTAAGGATGAATATTGTGGATTTTTGGGATAATAATTTGAAAAAAAAGGAGAGTTTTCCTCATGAGTAATGTGTTTGTATTAGATCATCCGTTAATTCAGCACAAATTGACGTACATACGAGATAAAAATACAGGAACGAAGGAATTCCGTGCTTTAGTAGATGAAGTTTCGACATTAATGGCTTTCGAAATTACGAGAGATCTCCCACTTGAGGAGAAAACTATTGAGACTCCTGTCACTACTGCTACAACCAAAGTATTAAGTGGTAAGAAAATGGGGATTATTCCTATTTTAAGAGCGGGATTAGGTATGGTGGATGGAATGCTGTCTCTTATTCCTGCTGCTAAAGTTGGACATGTTGGCCTTTATCGTGACCCTGAAACATTAAAACCTGTCGAATACTATATTAAACTCCCATCTGATATCGAAGAGCGTGAATTAATCGTAGTAGATCCAATGTTAGCAACTGGTGGATCTGCTAATGATGCCATTCATTCCTTGAAAAAACGTGGAGCAACTAACATTAAGTTAATGTGCTTACTCGCAGCTCCAGAAGGGGTAGAAGTCATTCAAAAAGATCACCCTGATGTTGATATTTACCTTGGAGCGCTTGATGAGAAGTTGAATGAAAAAGGATATATTATCCCAGGTCTCGGTGATGCAGGAGACCGCTTGTTCGGAACAAAATAGTACGCTAAACACAAAAAAGGAATGTTGTCATGCATTCCTTTTTTTGTATATTTAAAAGTATAAAATTTACGCAGATGTCTAGCTCCGAGCGCCAAAAAACTAGGCGACTTCACGAATCGCCCTACGATCAAAGAAGACTTGCCGATTGGTGAAAACCAGAGGCTTAGTCGCACTTTCATCGACTAAATTCGGTCACGTCCTGTGACCAACGTCGATACTAGAACATCGTATTCGTCGTACCTTTAGGTGAAAGTCATCATAGGTTCGTAAACTAACCGTGATTCCTTTATCTCAGTTGATTCTGAAGCCGCTACGTTTCTAAGCGAGCGCTCTGCGCTTTTCTTAAAAAGTACGCAAAAGAACAGGATTTGAGGTGGGAAATGTCGAAAGTAATAAAGGAAAATAGAAAAATCAAAAAAGGTAGGTAATGAAATGAAAGAAAAAATAGAAATGCTAATGCAAGCAAACTACGAATTAGACTATTTTATTGGCAATGTATTGGTAGCAAAAGGAGATCAAATATTATTCAATGAAAGCTATGGTATGTCTGACTATGAACAGAAAAAGCCGCACACCCCATCATCAAAGTTTCTGGTAGGTTCTGTATCCAAGCAATTCATTGCTGCTGCTATCATGAAGTTGCAAGAAGAAGGAAAATTACATGTTAAAGACACCCTGGACAAATATTTAAAACACTATACTTATGCACCCCAGATTACGCTTCATCACTTACTGACTCACAGTTCTGGAATCCCTAATTACACAGAAACCCTCGAATATTATCTCAACAGGACAAAAGTCCATACGCCCGAGGATATTATTGGTTATTTTAGCGATAGGAATTTACTGTTTAAACCTGGTAGTAAAAGTTATTATAGTAATTCTGGTTATGTTTTACTTACGAAAGTTATTGAATATATAACGGATCTATCTTATGAAGAATACTTAGATCAAGCGATTTTTCGGCCACTCAACATGAAGGATACGGGAGTACTTAAAAGCGGTACGAATATAGATAGGCCCATGATTGGATACACAGGTACAGCTGATGGTTATAAGGAAGGACCGGTGTTGGATATCTCCATATGCTATGGTGCAGGAGGAGTCTATTCAACAGTAGAAGACCTTTACAAATGGGACCAATCTTTATATTCGGATGCCATACTAAGTTCGGAGTCTCGTCATCAACTTTTTATAAAACACAGTGGAAATTACGGGTATGGATGGGAAGTTTCTGAAAAAAGTGTGCATCACGAAGGGGGAATTACAGGTTTTAACTCACTCATAAGTAGATATATGGATGAAAAGCTAGTTATTATTATATTAAGTAATCGAGCCTATTATGGTTCTCGAATTGATATTATTCATCAAGATATTCGTGCTATTCTAGATGGACAATTAATAACGTTACCACAGAAAAAAGATTACTTGGAACAAAATCAATTAAATTTCCAGAAGTATTTGGGAGAATATTTAGAGCCTAACATGAATATCCCCTTCAGCGTAGAGTATGTAAACGAGCGTCTCTGTATATATGAGGCTCAAAATCCAGCATATCCATTAGAACTAAAACCAATTAAACAATCACCTTCAGAAGATATTTTTAGCTTGGAAATGTCACCTGGTATTGTTTCATTTTTAAAAGACCCAGAAGGAGAGGTAAAAGCCGTTACTCTTTTTGAAGATGGATTTTCGGTTGAATTGGAAAAAATAAAATAATTTCATCTATTGATTTATTATTAGACATAGCTGAGAGAGTGACTCTGTATTCTTATTATGAGGTGGAGTATGTAATCTTTCCATACATATCTCCCCTTCCAAACGTAAACAATACTCCTATCTAATTAAAAGGAGTGCTTCTTGTGTCATTGATCTTATCCCTTTTCTTATTTACCGCAGCAGCTACAGATTCAACTGAATACTCCTTTATTATCGAAGTTGAAGGTGCTCCACATGAGTTTGCTGAACAAATAGAAACATATCATCCCCATGTAGAAGTTCTTGCAATTTACGACACGATCTTCAATGGCGTTGCAATCAAAACGGACCAGCGTAACCTCGAAAGAATCAAAAGACGCACAAACTTTCAACAAATCTATTCGGTTCAAGAATATCAAACACAAATAACAGAGACTAACATAAATGAAAGTATCCCTTTTTTAATACCTGAACCACTCCCCTATACTGGGAAAGGTGTCAAGGTAGGAGTTGTTGATACCGGAATAGACTATACACACCCCGACTTACAGGCCAATTATCGAGGTGGCTATGATCTGGTTGATTTTGATGATGACCCAATGGAAACAACCCCTGAGCAGGGTATGCCTACGTTACATGGTACCCATGTCGCGGGAATAATTGGTGCGAATGGACAGATGAAAGGTGTTGCGCCAGATGCGGAGTTATATGGCTACCGTGCACTTGGACCAGGTGGAACCGGGACATCGGTACAAGTGATGGCGGCAATCGAAAAGGCAGTCAAAGATGGAATGGACATAATCAACCTATCTTTAGGTAATTCGATTAATGGTCCCGATTGGCCGACAAGTGTCGCTGTTAACCGTGCTGCAGAACAAGGGGTCACAGTCGTCATTGCTAATGGTAATACAGGTCCTGATTTATGGACGGTTGGCTCACCTGCAACAGCGAATCAGGTTATTTCAGTCGGGGCATCAACCCCTAAGTTAAAGCGCCCTTTTTTGTACGAGCGATTTCATGACAAGAAAATTGAAATAATACCGATGCAAGGTTCCCCTAATTGGGATTTTCCACGTGACCTCGAAGTAACGAATCAAGAGGAAAAGGTTACACATGATACGATCCTAATGATGGAACGGGGAGAGATCCCTTTTGCTCAATTAGCTATAGAAGCAGAGGAAAAAGGAGCAGCAGCATTGTTAATCGCTAACAATGAAGAAGAAGGAGTCTTTGAAGGTGCAGTAGATCCGAATATTTCGATACCAGTAGCAGCAATTAGTCAAGAAGACGGCAAATGGCTAAAAGAGAATCCAGGCTATTTAAGCATAGAATATCAGGAGATTCAGGATACCGTTACCGATTTTAGTTCACGTGGCCCTGTTACTGTTAATTGGGCGATAAAGCCAGAAATCGTTGCTCCAGGTGCTGGTATTCTAAGTACAGTACCAGGTGGGTACCAAGCATTGAGCGGAACCAGTATGGCGGCACCACATGTGGCAGGGGTAATGGCATTACTGAAAGAAGCCCATCCAGATTGGACACCAGCACAGCTAAAAGCAGCGATACTTACGACAGCAAACCCGTTTCAAAACTTCCAACCTACTGAACAAGGGGCAGGTAAAATTGATGCCAAAGCAGCACTGGAAACAGATACGTTAATTGATCAGTCCCTGCTGCAATTTGGCAAAATAACGGACAACAGTGAACAAAAAGTAAGCAAGCTAACGGTGGAAAATATCTCAGATCATGAAAAGCGATATGCGTTTGAATTACCAGAGCAAGATACAGACATTCGTTTTCAGTTGCCGAAAAGCTTTACTTTAAAGCCAGACGAAAAGAAAACTGTAGAAGTAAAAGCAACGATCAGAACAGGACAAATGGAGGAAGGTATTAAACAAGGTTACCTATATGTAAATGAAACCCCCATTCCGTATATGTTCCTGACCGAAGCACACGATATCCCTAAAGCAATGGGGTTAGAGTTAACGATAACACCGTTGGAAGATAGTTATCATTATCAATTGTATTTGGTAGAAGAGGCTGAAAAATTGACGATCGACCTGTATGATGCCAAAACATTCGCATATGTTACTACCTTAGTTGAACGTACAGATTTAAAACCCGGTGTGATTGAAGGAGAAGTTGAACAACAAGAACAACTAAAAAACCAATATATCGCAAATATAACGATTGAAACCAACGAAAATCAAACCTACCAATATCAGACAATCTGGGAAGGGGGAGCAGGATGAGTTTTCTTATATAAGTGGTCAGGGGGGGACTGGATAAAAGTCCCTTTAAACCGCACAAAATCAGTTATTTCGAAACTCGAAGGAATTTTCACAATATTTTCAAAAAAGGGCTTGTTGTACTTGGTGACTAGCAGTGAAAGGGATCTGCCGAAAGGTGTGGAAACTTGTCCGTTTATTTTTGTTTTTTGTCTCTGAAATCGATTGACAATAGGGGGTCCCTATTGTATGCTAATTTAGTGTGGATGATAAGGGTTACAGAGGTATGACGAAAATCACTGCAGAAGAAAATAACATGTGTATATGTGAGATTTTCTTCCTTTATACATAAGTAATACGTTTGTATCATAGGAGTGAAAGAATGTCACCATCAAAAAGGAGCCCTTACCATGGTCTGGCGGTATATAGTGCTATTTTATCACAACTCGCTGGCGCACCGTTAATTGGCTTGTTTATTGGTAGAAATATAGACAAGTATTTATCCACATCACCACTTTTTTTAGTGATCGGACTTTTTTTGGGTCTGGGAGCCGGTTTTTATGGAACCATTCATTACGTACGAGATAAAACGGGAGACGAATAACCATGGATCAATACAAAAATATGATAACCCGTCAACGTAAATGGATGTTCTACCTTCTTGCACTTTTTGTTCTTGGCTGGGGGTTTACACCTTTCACAAGAATATTCCTCGGACTCCTCCTGGGAACAGCATTAAGCTTTTATAATTTGTGGGTTATGCAGCGGAAGATCGACCGATTCGGACAAGCTATCTCACATGGTGGTCGACCAGCAGGAATTGGTACATTTACCCGCTTAGCCACGGCAGCATTAGCGGTTATCATCGCAATGCGCTTTGAAGAATATTTCCATTTGATGGCTGTTATTTTGGGATTAATGACAACTTATGTTGTTATTATGATAGATTTTGCACTATTCAGAAAACAAGACGAGCAAAAGGAAGTGAGGTGAAGGAATTGGATCACGAATCACCGCTGTTGCATGATCTGTTTGGCATTCCGTGGTTAGATTTTAACCTATCCACTACTTTAATGACGTTTATTTCTTCTGTTATCGTATTTATTATTTGTACATTGGCAGCAAGAAATCTTCAGATGAAGCCAACCGGTTTCCAAAACTTTATGGAGTGGATTGTCGATTTTGTCAAAGGCATTATCGGGGATACGATGGATTGGAAAACAGGGAAAGTATTCTTACCACTAGGTTTAACTCTACTAGTGTACATTTTTATTAGTAACATCCTTGGTGTAATTACTATGGGGGTATGGGGACATACACTATGGTGGAAATCACCTACTTCTGATGCAACGCTCACATTATCATTATCAGCGTTGGTCATTATCTTAACCCATTATTACGGGGTGAAAACGAAAGGCTTCGGCGAGTATATGAAAGACTATGTCCGCCCTGTACCGTTTTTATTACCTTTCAAAATTATTGAGGAGTTTACAAACACCTTAACACTAGGTCTACGTCTCTTCGGTAATATCTTTGCTGGTGAAATTTTATTATCACTTATTACCAAAATGGCCATGGCGGCCTTACCATTCACGCTTATATCCATCATTCCTATGATGGCATGGCAAGGTTTTAGTTTATTTATTGGTGCTATTCAAGCATTTATTTTTACTATGTTAACAATGGTTTATATGTCTCATAAAGTGAGTTCAGACCATTAAAATAATACAATCTTAATTATCTATACATTTTAAAGGAGGAAACAAACAATGGGAGCTTTAGCAGCTGCAATTGCAATTGGTTTAGCGGCACTTGGTGCTGGTTTAGGTAACGGTATGATCGTAAGTCGTACAGTAGAGGGGATTGCACGTCAACCAGAATTAAGAGGTGCACTTCAAACAACAATGTTTATCGGGGTAGCGTTAGTAGAGGCGATTCCAATTTTCGCCGTAGTTATTGCCTTCATGGTAATGTAATTATACTTAATCTGATAGAATGGCGAAGTTCGTCTACGACAACCTTCGCCATTCCTTTGTAACAAGAAAAGCAAAGAGCGCCCGTTCAGCAATGTACAAACTGGACTGAACCGGAAGGAGATAAAGGAAACACGATGAGCTGAAAGCGAATCGATGTTGACTTATCGTGTCATGAGGTGAGGAAAGTTTGCTAGTTGCTGGGAGCTTGGAGCTAGACAACAAGAAAAGCAAAGAGTGCCGTTAAGAAACGTACGGTTTGGACTGAAGTGTAGGAGATAAAGGAAACACGACGAAGAAAGAGTCGATGTTGACTTATCGTACGAAGGTGAGGGAAAACCGCTAGTTTCTGGCACTTAGAGCTGGACAAACAAGAAAAGCAAAGAGCGCCCTATGAAATAAGGCGACATAAGCTATGAAAAAAGAATGTAATGTGAGAAGAAATAGATGACTAATCGTGGGAAGGAGTGAACACTGTGCAACTTTTAGCAGGTGGGCTCGTCATTCAAGCAGGTGGAATCGGCGGTTTACAAGGTGGAGATATGGCGTTTGCCATTGTCAGCTTTTTAGCTTTACTAGCATTATTGAAGAAGTTCGCGTGGGGTCCATTAATGAACAAAATGGAAGAACGTGAAAACCATATTGCCAATGAAATTGATACAGCTGAAAAGAACCGTGCCGAGGCAGAAAAAGCTGCGCGTGAGGCAAACGAACAATTAAAAGCGACGCGTCAAGAAGCGCAACAAATTATAGAAGATGCGAAAAAAGCTGGAACTGAGCAAGAACGAGCGATTATTGAAGCAGCAAACGAAGCAGCAGCTCGTATTAAGAAGTCTGCAGAAGAAGATATCGCACGCGAGAAAGAAAAAGCAGTTGAAGCACTTCAGGCACAAGTGGCAACATTATCTGTCCAGATTGCTACTAAAGTGATCGAGAAAGAAATTAATGCTGAAGATCAAGAACAGTTGATCAGTGAGTACATTAAAGAGGTAGGAGAAGAGCAATGAGTAAAACGAATGTAGCAAAGCGTTACGCAGAAGCTCTTTTTCAAATCGGTGCTGAAAAGGAAACAGTTGATTTCTTGGAAACGGAACTCGCAACAGTCAAGGAAGTTTTCCAAACGAATCAAGCATTTCTTCAATTTTTACAACATCCAAAAGTAGAAGCAGAAAAGAAAAAGCAGCTACTTAACGAAGCGTTCGCAGGCTTTTCGAAGGAAGTACTACATACACTTTCGTTACTTGTAGATCGCCATAACGAATCGATTGTTCCAGATATTGTCGATCACTTTATCACTTTTGCTAATCAGGCAAAAGGTGTGAAAGAGGCAACGGTCTTTTCGGTTCGCGCATTATCAGATGCAGAAAAAGAAGAAATCGAAAATGTGTTCACGAAGAAACTAAATGTAAAAACGTTGAAAATAAATAACCATGTCGATCCATCCGTTATTGGTGGTGTCAAGATTAAAGTCGGCAACACAGTATATGACGGCTCTGTCAAAGGTAAATTGGATCGTCTCGAACGACAAATAAGAAGAGCAAATTAAGGACGATAGGGGTGAAATGGCATGAGCATTAAAGCTGAAGAAATCAGTGCGCTGATTAAGCAGCAAATTGAAAGCTATGACTCAGACATCGAAGTAAGTGATGTTGGTACGGTTATCGAAATCGGTGACGGTATCGCACGTGCACATGGTCTTGATAACGTCATGTCTGGTGAGCTTGTTGAATTTTCAAATGGTGTCATGGGTATGGCACAAAACTTAGAAGAATCAAACGTCGGGATCGTAATCCTTGGGCCTTATACGGAAATTCGTGAAGGTGACGAAGTTCGTCGTACAGGTCGTATTATGGAAGTGCCAGTAGGGGAGGAACTTATTGGTCGTGTCGTTAATCCATTAGGACAACCAGTTGATGGGAAAGGTCCTATTGAGACTTCAAAAGCACGCCCAATTGAATCTCCAGCACCTGGAGTAATGGACCGTAAATCAGTTGATGAGCCATTGCAAACTGGTATCAAAGCGATTGATGCACTAGTACCAATCGGTCGTGGTCAACGTGAGTTAATCATCGGGGACCGTCAAACAGGTAAAACAACCGTAGCAATCGATACAATCTTGAACCAAAAAAATGAAAATATGATCTGTATCTATGTAGCAATCGGTCAGAAAGACTCTACCGTACGTGGAACAGTAGAAGTACTTCGTAAACACGGAGCTCTTGACTACACGATCGTTGTATCTGCCGGTGCAAGTGAACCTGCACCACTTCAATACCTAGCTCCATATGCAGGAGTATCAATGGGTGAAGAGTTCATGTACAACGGCAAACACGTATTAGTTGTATATGATGACTTAACAAAACAAGCGAACGCATATCGTGAGCTTTCCCTATTATTACGCCGCCCGCCAGGACGTGAGGCATTCCCAGGGGATGTATTCTACTTACACTCTCGTCTTTTAGAGCGTGCAGCAAAATTAAATGATGACAAAGGTGGAGGTTCTTTAACAGCACTTCCATTCGTTGAAACACAAGCAGGGGACATTTCCGCTTACATTCCAACGAACGTTATTTCAATTACAGATGGTCAAATTTTCTTACAGTCTGACCTATTCTTCTCCGGTGTACGTCCAGCGATCAACGCAGGTCTATCGGTATCACGTGTGGGTGGTTCTGCACAGATCAAAGCGATGAAGAAGGTTGCTGGTACATTGCGTCTAGACCTAGCTTCATTCCGTGAGTTAGAATCATTCGCACAGTTCGGATCTGACTTAGATAAAGCAACACAAGCAAAATTAAACCGTGGTGCTCGTACAGTAGAAGTACTGAAGCAAGGCCTTCACAAGCCATTAGTAGTAGAAAAACAAGTTATGATCATCTATGCGTTAACAAAAGGTTTCCTAGATGACATTCCTGTTGAAGATATTACTCGTTTTGAAGAGGAGTTCTTAACATGGTTAGACAGCAACAAAGCAGAATTGCTTGCTACCATTAAAGAAACAGGTGCTCTAGCAGATGATGCTGACATGAGCGGTGCAGTAGAAGAATTCAAGAAAACATTTGTTGTTTCTGAGTAATAGAGGGAAAGCGAAAGTGTCCGTTTAGAAATGTATGACTTGAACTGCAGTGTAGGAGATAAAGGAATCACCGTGACGAAGGAACGGATGATGACTTATCGTACGAAACTGAAAGAAAGTCACTTGTTTCTGGACACCCCGAGCCAGACAGAAAAGCGAAAGTTTTCTTTCATAAGTAATAGCGTCAACCTTTTAGGAAAGGGCGGTGAAACAACGTGGCATCTCTTAGAGATATCAAAACACGGATTAATTCCACGCAAAAGACGAAACAGATCACAAAAGCCATGCACATGGTATCTGCATCTAAATTAAGTAAAGCAGAGGAATTTGCCAAAGCTTTTGATCCATACAGTGATAAAATTAAAGAAGTTGTTAATAGCATAGCCGGTAGTGGCCAAGATGCAGAGCACCCAATGCTTCAGACACGTGAAGTAAAAAAGACAGCATATTTTGTTATCACGGCAGATCGAGGTCTAGCAGGAGCTTTTAACAGTGGAATACTTCGTGAAGTTTATCGCACGATTCAAGAGAAGCATCAATCAAAAGATGAATATGCCGTTATCGCAGTAGGACGAATGGGCCGCGACTTCTTCAGAAAACGTGATATTCCAGTTCTTAAGGAAATCACTGGTCTTTCAGATCAACCTAATTTTGCTGATATAAAAGACTTAACGTCTGAAACGGTACAACTTTTTATTGATGAAGAAATTGATGAGCTAGTGATTTTCTATAATCACTTCGTCAGTGCGATTTCACAAAAAGTAACATCGAAAAAACTTTTACCACTTACAGATCTACAAGAAGAATCTAGTGGTACAAAGAGCGCATATGAATATGAACCAAATCAACAAGAAATATTAGATGTATTATTGCCACAATATGCGGAGAGCTTGATCTTCGGTGCACTATTAGACAGTAAAGCGAGTGAGCATGCTTCTCGTATGACTGCTATGAAAAGTGCAACAGATAACGCGGATGAACTTATTGATGACTTGTCATTACAGTACAACCGTGCAAGACAAGCAGCAATCACGCAAGAAATCACCGAAATCGTTGGTGGGGCAGCCGCATTAGAATAATACAATCGTACGGTAGTAAATTTTTAGTTAGGAGGGAAATCGATGGCAAAAGGACACGTTATTCAGATTATGGGGCCGGTTGTCGACGTTAAATTCGAAGACGGCCATCTCCCTGAAATTTACAACGCGTTAAAAGTACAGTATGATGTGAACGGTGAAGCGCAAGAATTAACAGTAGAAGTTGCCCTTCACTTAGGCGATGACTCTGTACGTACAATCGCGATGTCATCTACAGAAGGTGTTCAACGTGGAGCAGAAGTTACAGATTTAAACGCACCGATCTCAGTACCAGTAGGTGATGAAACGCTAGGTCGTGTCTTCAACGTTTTAGGTGAGAAAATTGACCTTGACGAAGAAATTGGTGCAGATGTTCGCCGTGATCCAATTCACCGTGAATCTCCACAATTTGAAGACTTAGCAACAGAAACAGAAATTTTAGAAACAGGTATTAAAGTAGTAGACTTATTAGCACCTTATATTAAAGGTGGTAAGATCGGTTTATTTGGTGGTGCGGGTGTAGGTAAAACCGTACTAATTCAAGAGTTGATCAACAACATCGCACAAGAACACGGTGGTATTTCCGTATTCGCTGGTGTAGGGGAACGTACTCGTGAAGGTAACGACCTTTACTATGAAATGAAAGATTCAGGCGTAATTTCTAAAACAGCGATGGTCTTCGGTCAAATGAACGAGCCACCAGGAGCACGTATGCGTGTAGCACTAACAGGTCTTACAATGGCGGAACATTTCCGTGATGAAAAAGGTGCAGACGTGCTATTGTTCATTGATAACATTTTCCGTTTTACGCAAGCAGGTTCAGAGGTATCGGCACTTCTTGGTCGTATGCCATCTGCCGTTGGTTACCAACCAACACTTGCAACAGAAATGGGTCAATTACAAGAGCGTATTACATCAACTAACAAAGGTTCTGTTACATCTATTCAAGCGATCTATGTACCTGCCGATGACTATACTGACCCGGCACCAGCTACAACGTTCGCTCACTTAGATGCGACAACAAACCTTGATCGTAAATTATCAGAGCAAGGTATTTACCCAGCGGTGGATCCACTTGCCTCTACATCTCGTGCCCTTGACCCTGAAGTAGTAGGGGAAGAGCATTACAATGTTGCGCGTGAAGTTCAACAAACATTACAAAAATATAAAGAACTACAAGATATTATCGCAATCTTAGGTATGGATGAGTTATCTGATGAAGATAAGCTTACTGTATCACGTGCGCGTCGTATCCAGTTCTTCTTATCGCAAAACTTCCACGTAGCAGAGCAATTTACAGGTCAACCAGGTTCTTATGTACCAGTTAAGGAAACTGTTCAAGGATTCCGCGAAATCCTTGATGGTAAATATGATGACCTTCCAGAAGATGCATTCCGTTTAGTCGGTCGCATCGAAGAAGTAGTAGAAAAAGCAAAGCAAATGGCGTAATTCGCCTTTAGCTTTTATTCCAGCCTAAGGAGGGGTTCTGTTGAATACACTAACAGTAAGTGTTGTTACTCCGGATGGCCCTGTTCTGGAAGATTCATTTGAAATGGTTAGCTGTAAAGCTGAGAGTGGAGAGCTCGGGATCTTACCAGGTCACATTCCGCTCGTTGCACCACTGTCCATTAGTGCAGTGCGCTTAAAAGGAGAAAATCCACAACGAATTGCAGTAAGTGGAGGATTCCTTGAGGTTCGTCCTGATAAAGTGACAATTCTTGCACAATCAGCAGAGCGACCTGACGATATTGATATCGAGCGTGCTCGTGCAGCGAAAGAACGAGCAGAACGTCGTTTACAAGCTAAGCAAGATGAAATAGATTTCAGAAGGGCAGAATTAGCACTTAAACGTGCCTTAAACCGAATCGACGTCGTAGAAAATAGATAACAAGGAAAAGGGGCTGCCTCAACCGACTGGTTGAGTGCAGCCCCTTTTCAAGTTGCAAATAAATCCCTCAAGTTGCAAATAAATCCCTCAAGTTGCAAATAAATCCCTCAAGTTGCAAATAAATATATAAGCAGTGCACACATCTCATCTTTTCAAGTAGGTTATCACCAAAAAGAGGAGAACAATTCCTTGTCGAAAATTCACTACATTTCTCAGGTCGACACTTTCGTATCTACTAAATAAAGTGCTCATATCATTATAACCACCCTTTAGCCCCAACTCCGACCCTTAAGATGGTACAAAATGGATTGTCGACCAAACCTAATACCTAAATAAAAAGTATTTTAGCTAAATTTCCCGGGAAATATCGAAGGATATCCAATTAAGGCGAATCGTTAATATATATGTTAAAATAGAGAAAAACAAGTAAACGAGGGATATATTATGATGCAAAGTTTGGCGCAAGAAGGCTTGATTGGGATGTTATCTCATCTCATTTTTATCGTGATTACATGGCAAGTACTTCAAGCTCTGAATTTCGACGAATTATTTAGAAAGAATAAAGTGTTTGAAGCACGGATATTGGTTATCTTCATTACGATAGCAATTGGTTCAACCGTGAGTAACTTTTTCCTAGACTTCTTACAGTGGTCCCAACAATTAATCTACCTTTTTTAAGTTAAAATAATAAAAAAAGAGTATGAATACTTTATTTCCAGCCAATACTTCTAATAAAAAAAGGAGTGCGGGAAATGAAGTATTTTTTTATATTGTTAGCGACAGTTGGCATGATGTTTTCTGTAGATCAATTACTTACTGAGACAAAAACGAATATAGAAAATCAAAAGGAAATAGACGAATTGATAGAATTAGTGGAAGAACAGGATCTTCAACTATCAAACTTGCAAACTACTATAAAAGAATCGATGAAAATAGTGGATATAGAAAGTTTTATTTCTAAAATCGACGGGTATCAACTTGGTATAGAAGAAAAAGGTCAAGATAAAAATCGACTTGAATTTAGTTCGGACCGACATGAAAACGATGGAATTACCGAATCAGTTTTACTAGTGCGCACAAATGAACAGGAGGAACAATATCAGATCATTTATACGATTACAGCAACTGAAACAGCACCGGAAGTACTAAAAGTATATAAAGAGAAGATAAAAACAATTACTAATGGCTTATTTACAAAAAATGCACAATATTTTTCTTGTGTTGAAGCCTGGAAAGATGGTATTATAGATATTGTTTGTTTTATAAATTTTGTAAAAACGCGACTGAATATGACAATAAACGACGAAATAAAAGAGCCAGATTTTTATACGTGGACTGGCTATACACCAGAATGGAATAATAAATTGCAGCAAAATGATGAAGAAATTAATTTGCAAATCGCAGTAAGAGAGCGGATAGGAGATCGGACAACTATCACTATAGGAACACCTATCCTAATACATGAATACTAATAATAATGAATATGGTCTACAGAGGAGAATGAGCCTTGGAAAATATCATCGTACGTGGTGGTAGGCAGTTAAATGGTACTGTAAAAGTTGAAGGAGCAAAGAATGCCGTACTGCCTGTCATTGCCGCAAGCATAATCGCAAGTGAAGGAAAAAGCATTATACACGAAGTACCTGCATTGGCAGATGTACACACAATAAACCAAGTTTTAACGCATATGAATGCAGAAGTTGACTATCAAGGAAATACCGTAACAGTGGATGCAACTAAACCATTATTAACGGAGGCGCCTTTTGAATATGTAAGAAAAATGCGTGCATCTGTCCTAGTTTTAGGACCTCTTTTAGCACGATATGGTCATGCGAAGGTTGCATTACCAGGTGGCTGTGCAATTGGATCACGACCAATTGATTTGCATTTAAAAGGATTTGAAGCTATGGGGGCAGATGTCCATGTTGGTAATGGATTTGTCGAAGTCTCTACAAAAGATAGATTAAAAGGGGCTAAAATTTATTTAGATATGCCTAGTGTTGGTGCAACAGAAAACATCATGATGGCAGCGGCACTAGCAAAAGGAAAAACAATTATTGAGAATGCTGCAAAAGAACCAGAAATAGTAGATTTAGCGAATTATTTAAACAAAATGGGTGCTAATGTTATAGGTGCAGGCACAGAGACAATTAAAATCGCAGGTGTCGACAAGCTTCGTGGAGTAGAGCATACGATTATTCCAGACCGTATCGAAGCAGGAACATTTATGGTAGCAGCAGCTATTACAGGTGGTAATGTTTTAATAGAAAACGCTGAAATTGAGCATATTCGTGCCCTAGTATCCAAAATGGAAGAGATGGGCGTTAAAGTTATCGAAGAGAAAAGTGGTATCCGTGTAATCGGACCAAAAAGATTAAAAGCTACGGATATCAAAACATTGCCACATCCAGGATTTCCGACAGATATGCAATCACAAATGATGGCATTGATGTTACAGGCATCAGGTACTAGTATGATTACAGAAACTGTTTTTGAAAACCGATTTATGCATGTTGAGGAATTCCGTAGAATGAATGCTAAATTAAAAATTGAAGGGCGTAGCGTCATCGTAGAGGGGCCTGTTAGTCTTCAAGGGGCAGAAGTCGCTGCGACTGATTTACGCGCCGGAGCAGCCTTAATTTTAGCAGGATTGGTAGCAGAAGGGTATACTCGTGTAACTTCTCTACATCATATCGACAGAGGATATGTAGATATTACAGAGAAATTTGCTAACTTGGGAGCTGACATTGAAAGAGTCAATCAAGGAGAAACTACTATTATAACTGAAGTACAACAATTAGAAGTACAATAATAAAAAGAGGACAGCTTTAATAGAAGCTAGTCCTCTTTTTATAATACATTAGCAATCTACAAACTGTTATCAAGTCAATAATTGTCCAAGCCTATTTTCTATACTTCACTTCTTAAGTTTTTCATTGTTCTATTCTCCTAATCTTGTGAATAAGATAGAGTAGAAACATAAGAAACACAGAGGAGGTTAGCCATGGCCAGGTGGCAAAACAAACAAACATCAACTAACTGGAAATTACCAACTATCATCATCATTTCCACATTACTCACATTCATGTTTATCATCCCAACGCTTATTGTTATACCTTTCACAGGCGATGATTCAACTCAAGCATCTGTAGAAACAGAAACAGCCAGCAATTCAGCAGAGGAAAAAGATATTTCATTAGAATCTCCTTTTGATGTCCATGTATTACGAACTGAATCAAATGAAGTGGAACAAGTTCCTTTAGAAGAGTACGTGACGCATGTGGTTGCCTCTGAAATGCCTGCAGATTTTGAAATCGAAGCATTAAAAGCACAGGCATTAGCAGCAAGAACCTTTATTGTACGCTTCCTGATGCAGCAAAATAGAGAGGAACTTGCTGGTGGCGCTGATGTGAAAGATACTGTCGAACATCAAGTCTATAAAAATACGGATGAGCTAAGACAAGTATGGGGTAGTGATTACCATTGGAAAATTGACAAAATTACCGAAGCTGTCGCAGCTACCCAAGGGCAGATTATTACGTATAGTAATGAACCAATCACCGCATCGTTTTTTTCGACCAGTAATGGCTATACAGAAAACTCCGAAGATTATTGGACAAATCAACTGCCGTATTTACGATCAGTTGAAAGTCCTTGGGATGAAGAGATATCCCCTAAATTTATTGACCAAAAAATATTCACGGTAGCTGAATTGGAAGATAAATTAAACATCAATCTTTCCAATTCGGTAGAAGATTTTCAGTTGACAAGAACAGAAAGTAAAAGAGTAGATACGGCAACAATTGGTGGAGAGACCTTCTCAGGACGCGACATCCGCGACTATCTTCAGCTCCCATCTAGTGATTTCACAATTACGAGAAAAGATGATCATTATGTCTTTACAACGAAAGGTAATGGTCATGGTGTAGGAATGAGCCAATACGGCGCAAATGGGATGGCACAAGAAGGGAAAAACTATGAAGAAATCATCGAACATTACTATCAGGGCGTACAAGTAAGCACGTTAGAACAAGCAACTCCAACCCTTTTAGCAAAAAAATAAAAAAAACATGTATAAAATTTCCTCTTTATGATCACAATGGTTGCTGAGGTGATGCATAATGGAGGAAAACAAGAACGTTTCAAAAAATAGTTGGAAACGTATCTTCAAGAAAAGATGGTTTTTTCCTGCTGTATATCTAGCGGTAGCTGCTCTACTTTTAACAGGGGTTCTATGGTACCAAAATGCCGTAAATCAAGGTCCAGACTTGGCAGAGGACATGGAAAATCAACTAGATGATCTAAGAGAAGATCAAGAAGCACAAGATGAAGAAGACGCAACTACTGTCATGCAACAACAGGAAGTACTAGAGATGCCAGTTTCAGAAGACTTGCAAGTGGAAATCGTGACCAAATTTTATGATTATGGAGCAGATGCAGAAGAACAAGAACAGGCGCTCATTTCACACCAAAACAAATTCTATCAAAGTGATGGAATTGCTATCTCCACTGCTGACCATGAGGCATTTGATGTGACAGCATCATTGTCTGGTACGGTTACAGAAGTGAAGCAAGATCCATTATTAGGTAATGTGGTGAAGATGGAGCACGAGCATGGGGTTTCCACATACTATGCTAGTTTAGATGAAGTTTTTGCTGAAGAAGGTAACGAAGTCAAGCAAGGAGAAACCATTGGAACAGCTGGACAGAATACAATCGGTCAAGACAATGGTGTCCACGTTCACTTTGAAGTGAGAAAAGATGGAACACCAGTCAACCCTGAGCATTTTATTAATCAACCAATTAATAAAATTGTCGGACCTGACAAGGGTGAAGAAGACAAGGAACCAGCTGCAGAAGATGAAGAGAAGGCAGAAGAAAGTTCAGAGGAAAATGAAACACCGACGGAAGATGATAGTTCAGCTGAAGATGAAAACGCAACAGAATCAGAAGACAATACAGATGCTGAAAATGACACAGAATCATCAAGCGCAATGGAACATGCGTAAACGAAATCTCCTTACCTGTGAAAAAGGTAGGGAGATTTTTCATTTTTCAACGCTATTCTTACATATTCTACTTACAAGCTATGAAAAACGATCAAATAGTGTCGATATCGATAATTATTTGACGAACGATTCTATCAAAAAACCTATTGCATAATTTCTCGATTATGAAATAATAAGTAACTGTGAAAGGAGATAGATTATGGTACAAACAAATACAAAAACAAGGATCGGGACAATGCGCGACTATTTTGAATCAGAAAAGCAACTACAATTTCCTCAATTTTTAACCATGATCAGCCTAGATAGTGATGAAGCAGCACAATTGGAATTAGCAAAGGAATTCCTACATCAAAGCAATTCTGACTTAGATAAACGATTAGCTCTAGAGTATTTTGATATTAACCAATGCTATCATGAATTACAATATTTTATAGAAGTGAACAAGGAAAGTATGAATCCATTAAATCAATCACTAGCGATACTTTATCAGTTCATGCTAGATTTAAAAAATGGAACACCTGTTCATGAAATAAGAACTCAATCGAAATCGGTTTCCGTTCAACACCCTGAATTACGTTGTTTAAAATACTTTTTGTATATTGAAATAGATAAGAAAGTATATAACTATGAGCGAATCGGTTACTACCTAAATAAAATTCAGAAATATCTACGTCATCTAGATAATCCACTATTTATCACATTCTTCCAAATTAGAATGAAGAACTTATTATTTCACTATTATTGGAAAAGAAATGAATTAATCTTAGCAAGAAAGAACGCCTATGAAGCGTTACAAATGCCTCATCATGTCAAACTAAAAGCACGCCTCCACCTAGACTTAGCACTCAGTTATATATATGAAGATTTTGAATCTAGTGTTTATCATATCGAAGAAGCAAAGTACATTGCTAATTGCTTAGATGATCAAGATACATTAGAATATATCGATTCCCATACGTATCCATTTATTTGTGCCCATTTTGGTAGAGTGGAAGGGGTTTCCACTAAGGATCCTATCGAACGAGCTCACTTGGAGATCGCGAGAGGGAACTGTGAATTAGCAATTGGTATGTTAGAACAGTTAGACATGATAACTCCGTTTACACAATATTACTTAGGCTTAGCAACAAAGAAGCAACATTTTTTCATATATTCTTATCAATACTTTATGGAGAAAAGGAGTGATCACTTTTTCGCAAGGTTGCCACTTAAGGCTTCAGAAGGCTTAGGAATATAAAGAAAATATGGGGAGTGGGAGAAATGTCTATAAAGTTCGTAAAAAAGTGTGATCCAGATTACGGTGATATCGGTTAAAAAGAGTGATGGCTAGAGCCATCACTCTTTTTCTTTCAAACTCCAATCCTCTCTCGCCAGTATGTTGACGCAAAATTTACTGTCATAATGGGATGTGCTGTTTAATATGATGGTACAAATTATCTTTTATTTGTCTAAGGTGAGGATGCTATTCGTCGGTATTGTGGATAATTTTATAAGTAGGACTTGTCTCTGTTCACACCTTGGACTGACAACTTTGGGGAGGCGAGTGATGTGCATGACTACATCAAAGAGAGAACATTAAGGATTGGAAGGTACATTGTCGAAACGAAGAAGACGGTTCGAGTTATCGCCAAGGAATTTGGAGTTTCAAAAAGTACAGTACACAAAGACCTGACAGAACGATTACCAGAAATACATCCCGAACTGGCAAACGAAGTTAAAAACATACTAAGCCATCATAAAGCAATCCGACACCTGCGAGGTGGAGAAGCAACCAAAATGAAATATCAGCTTAATGGTAAAAAAGTACCACCAGAAACAGAAGAATTATTAACTAAATAACCCAAATGATATCCTCTCTAATTCATACATATACCTTCAGATTAACACCATACTAATAACAGATACTCCTTGCTATCAACTATTTTTCGCAAAATTCCATAAAAATATAAAAATAACGACATTTTTTTATGGAAATATCTAACGATTTCGAGCATTTTATGATATTATATATAATTAGAGGTATTATGTACCATAATAGAGAAAAGTCATCTACCAGCAGCTTACATAAACATCATTAATTGATCGACATAAATCTCAAGTAAGGTAATGAAATAGGGAGGATAATCGTTCATGTTTTCAAGAGATATTGGAATAGATTTAGGAACTGCGAATGTACTTATTCATGTGAAGGGAAAAGGTATTGTACTGGATGAACCGTCCGTTGTTGCGATGGATCGCAATACCGGTAAAGTATTAGAGGTTGGTGAAGAAGCACGCCGTATGGTTGGCCGTACACCAGGCAATATCGAAGCGATTCGTCCGCTTAAGGATGGGGTCATCGCAGATTTTGATGTGACAGAATCAATGCTAAGATATTTTATTAACAAAATTAATGTCAAAGGATTTCTATCAAAGCCGAGAATGCTCATTTGCTGTCCAACTAACATTACAAAGGTAGAACAAAAAGCAATCAAAGAAGCTGCGGAAAAATCCGGCGGTAAAAAAGTTTACTTAGAAGAAGAACCAAAAGTAGCGGCAATCGGTGCAGGTATGGATATTTTCCAACCAAGCGGGAACATGGTCGTAGATATTGGTGGTGGAACAACAGATATCGCTGTACTATCGATGGGAGATATCGTAACGGCTCAATCGATCAAAATGGCTGGGGACAAATTTGATGGTGAAATTCTTCAATATGTAAAACGTAAATATAAATTATTAATTGGTGAAAGAACAGCAGAAGATATTAAAGTGAATGTTGCAACTGTATTTCCAGGTGCTCGCAAAGAAGAAATCGATATTCGCGGTCGTGATATGGTAACAGGTTTACCAAGAACGATCACGATCTATTCCGAAGAAGTGGAAGAAGCGTTGAGAGAATCGATTTCACTAATTGTACAATCTGCGAAAACTGTTTTAGAAAAAACACCACCAGAATTATCAGCAGATATTATTGACAGAGGTGTCATTCTAACCGGTGGTGGTGCATTGTTAAATGGCTTAGATCAATTGCTGGCAGAAGAATTAAAAGTACCTGTGCTATTAGCGGAAGAACCAATGAATTGCGTGGCAAAAGGTACAGGCATTATGTTAGACAATATTGATAAACTAGAGCGTTCGATTGTTTAATACATAAGAAAAGCGTATGCGCCAGTATAGCGACGTATGACTAGGCGATAAAAGAAGTACAGTGGCGGAGGAACTGCAGTTGACTGATCTTACAGAGCTGAGGAAAGTCACTAGTCGCTGGTGCTGAAGCTAGACATAAACAAGCTTTTGCGTCTTTAGGAGAGGAGTTCGACTCATGCTTAGAGGTTTTTACACAGCTACAAATGGAATGATGGCACAGCAACGTAGACAGGAAGTGCTATCCAATAATATGACCAACGCACAAACTCCTGGATACAAACAAGATCAAACACCATTAAGAGCATTTCCTGAGTTATTAATCCAGCGTATGGAAAACCGTGATATTCCCAATTCACAGGGTACTAGTGTACCGACCATGACTGAAATCGGGGCTATTAACACAGGGGTATATGTACACGAAACGATACCTGATTTCGTACAAGGAAGCCTTCAGGAAACCGGTGTTTCTACAGATATGGCACTAGTACAAGGTGAAACACCAGATGAAGAAGGATCTATCTTTTACACGGTGCAAAATGGTGAAGGAGATATCCGTTATACGAGAAACGGTAATTTCACTGTTGATGGTGAAGGGAATTTAACAACGTCTAATGGCTATTATGTTTTAGACGACGAAGGGAATCCAATCAATACGGACAATTTAGCATTTACAGTAACACCGGAAGGTATGGTCCAATTAGACGATGGCGAAGTGCCACTTGGGATCGCTTATAGTGCCAATCCTAATGATTTAGTGAAAAACGGAGAAGATTTATTTGAACTTGCAGAAGATGGTGCGGCATTAGTCGATGCCAGAGGTGTAGACGGCTTACAATTCAATGTCCAACAGAACCATTTAGAAAATTCAAACGTGGATGCCGCACAAACAATGACAGATATGATGCAAGCATACCGCAGTTTTGAAGCAAACCAAAAAGTAGTCCAACAATACGATCGTAGTTTAGACAAAGCAGTCAATGAAATTGCACGACTTGGATGACAAAAGGGGTAGAAGTAAATGACAAGAATGACCTTCCAAGCTGCTGTAGCGATGGGGCAATTACAAAAACGATTAGATAATATCGGAAATAATATTGCGAATGTTAATACAGCAGGCTATAAAAACCGTGATGCCAACTTTTCTTCTTTACTGTCTCAGCAAATCAACACCGAGCCTGATCCAACTAATCCACAAGGACGATTAACACCAGATGGATTACGAGTTGGGAATGGTGCAAAGCTAGGTCATACCAATTTTAATTTTGACCAAGGATCCCTACAAGTAACAGATCGTAACCTTGATGTTGCTTTATTGGAAGATAACCATCTGTTTCAGGTAGCTGTTAATGAAAATGGTGAAGAAGAAGTTCGTTATACGAGAGCTGGTAACTTTTATTTAACACCATTGGAAGATGATCAAGTGATGCTCGTTACTTCTGATGGAAATCCTGTTCTTGGAGCTGGTGGAGAACCGATTGTCTTAGCTGATAATATGGACGATCTGAAAATTGAGGAAAATGGTATGATTAATGTAACACGTAATGGTGTGCAAGCTGTCGAAGGCCAATTGGAGATTGTCGAAGCAGTACGTCCGCGATTGTTAGAAGCTGCAGGAGACAGTTTATTCCGCCTATCTGAACAATCGCTTGAAAATTATCCGTTTGGGGAAATCATCAACGGAGTTGGATTAGCAGATGTAAGCATGGAAAGTGGTTCATTAGAAGCTTCCAATGTAGACCTAGCAAAACAAACAACAGATATGATCGAAACGCAACGAGCATATCAATTTAATGCACGAACCATCTCAATGCATGACCAAATGAGAGGCCTCATTAATCAGTTGAGATAGTGTAGTTTTTAATAAGGAGTCATCCCGTATGTCACAGGAAACAAAAGCAACAAATAAAAATACAAATAAAGCAAATGAACAAAAAAAAGCCCAGACACAGACGAAAAAGGAAAAAAGAGCTGATAAGAAAAAACAACAAGAGAAGAAATACGTCCGTCGCCTCATCCCAATTTGGGCGAAGGTGTTGATTATTATCGTGCTTAGTTTATTTGCTTTAATGATCGGTCTCATTGTAGGTTTTAGCATACTTGGAGATGGCAGCCCATTAGACGTCTTAAAATGGGAAACCTGGCAACATATTATCGATTTCGTTAAAGAATAATAACTTCGACTGATAGATCTGATAAAACACGTGATTTTGCGTAGGCATTCACGTGTTTTTAAATTTCCATTAGAAGCATGGGTGGAAGATATCCACGGAAGAGAAACTCTGCTCCATGGAAAAACCCTTCTCTTCCGAGGAAAAGGTGCTCTGTGCCGTGGAAATATGGAGATATCCTCGGAAGAGAAGCAAATATCCCCGGAAGCGGAGCAATTATCCCCGGAAGAGAAACTCTGCTCCGTGGAAAAAACCTTCTCTTCCGAGGAAAAGTTGCTCTGTTCCGTGGAAATATAGAAATATCCTCGGAAGAGAAGCAAATATCCCCGGAAGCGGGCAAATATCCCCGGAAGAAAAACTCTGTTCCGTGGAAATATAAAGATATACAAGGAAGAGAAACTACTCCCCTCGGAAGCTTCAATGAAAGACACTTGTCAAGCTATGATTTTTTCTTCTCTTTTTGATATACTTTAGTGGAGAAAAGAAAGGAGTCATACATATGGATATTGAACAAATTAAAGATACGATCCCACATCGTTATCCATTTCTGTTAGTGGATGCGATCACCGAGCAAGATGATAAACGGATTGTCGGCAAAAAGAATGTAACTATTAATGAACCATTTTTTCAGGGACACTTTCCGGACTATCCTGTTATGCCTGGTGTATTAATTGTCGAAGCATTAGCACAAGTTGGAGCGGTGGCGATTTTGAGCAAAGAAGAAAACAGAGGTAAAATCGGTTTTCTTGCAGGAATTGACAAGTGTCGTTTCAAACGTCAAGTAAAACCTGGAGATCAACTCCGTCTTGAAGTCGAAATTATCCGTATAAAAGGACCGATCGGAAAAGGGAAAGCCGTTGCAACAGTAGACGGTGAACTTGCTTGTGAAGCGGAAATTACATTTGCAGTGAAATAAGTAAAAGAGAGGCTTTGCAAAGCTTCTCTTTTTGTATAGAGCCCGATATGAAAAGGATTGGCTCTAGCACCCTCTATTTGAATAAACTCCTCTCATCCGACAATAAAATCCCCACAAAAATATAAATAAAATTTATGGCATATTTTGTAGATTATTTGGTTAACCTACCAATGAAGACGACTTAAAGGAGGATATCACATGGAATTAAAATACGTTAAGTATCTTTCAGCTTTGTTATTATCACTAGCTCTGTTAGCTGGTTGTGCGACAAATGAAGAAGAACAACCGCTTGAAGAAGAGCAGCCACAACAGCCACAACAAGAAGAACAAGCTCCAACAGATGAAGCTCCTAATGGTGGCGAACAAGGTGGCAACGGTGGTACAAACGGTGGCGCTGATGGCGGAACCGGAGAAGACATAGGTGAAAATGTGGAAGAAAACTTAGACGAAGCGGAAAAGAACATGGAAGATGCTGTTGAGAATGGTGAAGGTCCAATGAAAGATGAAGATAATCCACAGGAATGATTGATCACCATCAAAAGCAGTCAACTTAAAGTAGAAACCTAAAACCCTGTTTCAGTAGAAGCAGGGTTTATTATTATGAGTAGATATCTTGCGAAGGCGGCACACTTCAATTCTAGTGGGACTCGTTTTGCCTGAAACTCCACTTTTTTTAGTGGTTTTGCTATTTTTCTTATGTCATTAATAAATAGCCCTTTTCCTTTGATATTCAACTTGATAACTGGTATAGTATACTACTGACTGACCAGTCATTCACAAAAATAAAAAAATGAAACATTCATAAAGGGGAAATCGTACTAGAGAAAGTGAGGCGCTGCAAAAACATGGACAGTAAAAAGAAGCGCATGATTGAAGTGAGTTTGAAACTCTTCTCGGAAAAGGGCTTCCACTCTACTTCCATTCAAGAAATTGCTGATCAAAGTGATGTTTCCAAAGGAGCATTTTACTTACATTTTGATTCGAAGGATGATTTGTTTGTCGAAATTTACAAATATTATACAGAGACAGTTCTTCAAAAATTGAGTAATTTACACCAGGAAACAGGTAAACCTTTTGACCAATTCACAAAACAGATTAGCGCATTTCTTCAGTTGTTTAAAGAACACAAGGAATACCTGATGATGCATTTTCGAGAAAATGTCCACCTTGGTGATAAGAAGGATGAATTGATTTTAAATCTACATAAGCAGAGCTATGATTGGATGGAAGATCGATTAATTAGCATTTATGGTGAAGAACTAAAGCCATACATAGTAGATGCCATCATCCTAACCGATGGAGTGATGAGTGGTTATTTTAAATGGATTGCGATTCATGACCTTTCCTTCGATCCGGACCAATTAGCGGGTTATATCACCAAAAATGTCGATATTCTGGTGCAAGGCATTTTAACAAATTCTGCGCCTACTGTATTTGACTATCAGGATTTGAAACGATTCAAGCAAAAGAGTGACCAGTCATTTCAAGCTGTCATCGAGGAAATAAAAGGCCAAATCACAGACTTAGAAAGAGGTGAAAGACAGCAAATAGCAGAAGCATTACATGTACTAGAAGAAGAATGGCAAAAGCAAGAATCTAAACAAATTATCATTCAAAGTATGATTGAGCATTTAGAATCTTATGCAACTATTAAACCATTTGTTCAATCGTTAAAAACATATTTATAAATATTGAGAGGGGACAAGAAGATGAAGCGTTTATTATTTTTACTGATGATTGTTATCATCACTTTAGTTGCGTGTTCAGAAAACAGCGATGAGGAAGAAAAGCAAGTAGAGCGCGTAACACCAGTCGAAACAGGAGAGGTAACGAAAGGTGACCTAGTTATGGAACGTAATTTCTATGGTCGTACGATGCCAAATCAAACAACCCCAGTTATTCCTTCTGTAGCAGGTGAAATCGAGGAACTAGAAGTGGAAAATGGAGACAAGGTGGAAGAAGATGATGACATTGCAACCATCTCTAGCCCACAAGGAAAAATCACCGTAGAAGCACCGGCAGATGGGGTTATCTCTCAGTTGGAAGCAAAAGAAGGCTCGATGGTTTCCAATCAAGATCCATTAGCAACGATCATTGATTTGGAACAGTTAACTGTTCAATTACAAGTACCTGACGTACAACTAGATTTATTTGAGAAAGGGAAAGAAGTAACCCTGTTATTACAAAGTGCAGAAGAAGAAACACATGAAGCAGAGATTGAATATGTAGCAGATGCAGCCAATGAAGCGGGACTATTCCCGATTGACTTGTCATTCGATAATGAAACAACCCATTACAAAGCAGGCGTCATTGCTACTGTCGTGTTAGAAGATACCGTAATTGAAGATTCATTACTAATTCCAACAGCAGCATTAGTTGAAGATAATGATGATACGTTTGTATTTGTTGTAGAAGATGATACAGCTAAAAAAGTAGAAATAGACGTTCAGGCAACACAGTCCGAATTAACAGCTATTCAAGCAGAGCTTAATGAAGGAGACCAAATCATTACGAGTGGGCAATTGACACTTGTAGATGGCAGCAAAATTAGTGTAGTAGAGGAGGATTAATCATGAAACTAGTCAATACATCAGTTAAACGGCCAGTCGGGGTCATCATGATTGTCCTCGCTATTATTGCAATGGGTGTTATATCAGTTCGAAATTTAGCGATAGATCTTTTCCCGGAAATTGATTTACCAATTGCAGTGGTTGCGACCAGCTATCCAGATGCAGCACCTCAAGAGGTCGAAAAATTAGTGTCAGAACCAATTGAGGGCGGTCTTAGCTCGATTGAAGGGGTCAACACGATTCAATCACAATCGCAAACAGGCTCTTCCTTAGTTATTATTATGTTTGAAAATGGCACGGATCTCGACAATGCCTTACTGGAGGTCCGGGAAAGTGTAGATCAAGTAAAAGCGGCATTGCCAGATGGTGCTAATGATCCAAGTGTTCTTCGCTTTAACCCAAATCAAATGCCAATTATGTGGGTTGGTTTAACAGGCAGTGATACCAACACATTACAAACAGTAGCAGAGGATACCATTCAACCATATTTTGAACGACAAAGCGGTGTTGCCTCTGTCAGTATCGAAGGTGGCGAAGAAAGAGTTATAGAATTAGAGTTAGACCGGGCAGCGATGATGCAATATGGTGTATCAACACAAGTGATTCAGCAGGCGTTGCAAGGTGCTAATCAATCTGGTTCAGCAGGCTCGATTCAACGTGGTGAGCAGGACTTACAGCTACGTGTAGATGGTACATTTAATTCAGTAGATGACATTGCTCACTCAATTATACAAACACCACAAGGTGCACAAATAACGGTCGAAGATGTGGCAGATGTCAACGATACGACACAAAAAAATGGTACAACCCTTGTCAATAACGAGACAGCCGTTGTGTTAAGTATTCTAAAACAATCAGACGGTAACACAGTGGAAGTATCAGATAATGTATTAGCTGCAATTGATGATTTGAATGAAGATATGCCAGAAGGTGTAAGTCTCGATGTAGTTGTTGATACGTCAGACTTTATTAAACAATCGATCAATTCTGTTATTCAAAATATGATTTTTGGTGGGATTTTCGCGTTATTAGTATTGCTACTATTCCTGAAAAGTGTTAGAGCAACTCTTGTTATCGGGGTGTCGATCCCAATTGCAATTGTTTCAACGTTTGTACTGTTATATTTCACCGGTGAAACGTTGAATGTATTAACGATGGGTGGTCTCGCACTCGGTATCGGGATGATGGTCGACAGTTCCATCGTTATTCTCGAAAATATTGTCTCGTACAGGCAAAAAGGATATGGTATGAAAGATGCAGCGATAAAAGGTGCTTCAGAGCTTGCGCCAGCCGTTATAGCATCAACAACGACAACGTTAGTGGTATTTTTACCGATCGTTTTCGTTGAAGGTATTGCATCGGAATTATTTACTCCGTTAGCATTAACCGTTTCGTTTGCATTAATTGCATCACTAGCGGTTGCGGTTACGCTCATCCCGATGTTATCATCCAAACTTTTAACGAAAGCTATGGAGGATAATGGTCGTCGTTACTGGTTCGATCGTTTCTTACAAAAGATAGTGAGCGGCTACCAGCGAGTGATCGAAAAAGCCTTGAAATTAAGAAAAACAACGATTGTGGTTACGATTGTCGCTATCATTGGAAGTGTTTCTTTATTGCCGTTTATTGGCACTGCCTTTATTCCAGAAGGCGATCAAGGTCAGTTAGGTATCACAGTTGAAACACCAACAGGTACAAATGAGGAGAAACGCCTTGCGATCACTGAACAAGTAAATGACATATTGGCAGATTACGATGATGTCATTGATGTCAGTTATGTAACGGTCGGTAGTGGTAATTCGGAAGAAGCGTTGATGACAGGTGGTTCTGCTGCCTCCTATCAAATACAATTAGTACCTGTAGATGAACGAGATCAAACAACAACATCCGTTGTACAAGAATTAGATGAAGAGTTGCAAGATATTGCGGGAGCGGAAATTACCGTTAACGAAGCAAGTTCGGGTGCCGGATTAGGCGATCCGATCCAAATCCAAATTTCAGGTCCAGAAACAGAAGTGTTACAGGAACTGTCAGATCAGGTACTGACGGTACTAGAAGGTGTGGAAGGTGTCTACAATCCAACATCATCTCTCTCTGATACGCAACCTGAAATTGCGATTCAAGTTGATCGTGAGCTTGCAGCACAATATGGTTTAAGCTATCAAGAAGTAATGAGTCAAGTTCAGCTCGGTTTTACCGGTCAGACGATCATGCAGTATCGTGAAGCCGGAGAAGAAATGAATGTCAAATTAATGTATCCGGAAGATAAACGTTCAACCATTAATGACTTAGAAAATTTAATGGTTCAAAATCAAGAAGGAACGACCATTCCTTTGCAGACGATTGCGGATTTCGAACAAGTACAAAGTGCCGCAACCATTTCACGTCAGAACCAGGAACGACAAATTAATATTTCATCTGGTATTGTCGACAGTGATTTAGGTACTGTATCACAAAATGTGAAAAGTGCATTGAATTCCATGAACTTCCCAGAAGATTATGATTATTCGTTCGGCGGTCAAGCGGAAGATATGACAGAAGCCTTTGTTGACTTAGGTCTGGCTTTAGTATTATCGATTTTCTTAGTATACGCCGTTATGGCAGTTCAATTTGAAAACTTCCTGCATCCATTAATCATTATGTTCTCCATGCCTGCAACAGCAGTAGGGGTGTTTGGTGGACTGTTCATTACCGGTCAGCCGTTATCCATCACGGCCTTTATTGGGGTGATTATGCTCGCCGGTATAGTAGTTAACAATGCGATCGTGCTGGTCGATTATATAAATATTCTAAGGAATCGAGGAATGGATCGACACGAAGCCATTGTCGAAGCCGGAAAAACAAGGTTGCGTCCTATTTTAATGACAACCTTAACGACAATCCTAGCAATGGTTCCATTAGCGTTAGGATATGGTGAAGGTGCGGAAATGCAACAGCCAATGGCTATAACCGTAATCTTCGGTTTATTGACATCCAGCGTCTTTACACTAGTCTTAATTCCAGTCGTTTACACGTACTTTGATAACCTATCAGAGCGTATTAAAGGATGGTTTACGAGAAAAGGTAAGAAAAAGAAAGAAGCGTAACAAGATTAATCTGAACAATTATTCCAGGTTCTATGAAAGTAGAATAGGAATGGTGTTCAGATTTTTCTTTTTAAAATATGATCTACCATGGATATTGCCCTTTCCAGGGAACAAGGAGTGCTCTTGCGGGGATAAGAGGAGCTGTTCTGTGGATATAGCTCTTTTTCTAGGGAAAGTTCTCTGAAATAGGATATTATTAATTCTATGAAGAAAACTACCCACTAAGTGACGAATGAATAGTACTGCCTTTTACTCTTTATCAATTGCGTTACATTTCGCTAATAACTCTTTCGTTTCTATTGATTATCGTATAAAATAGAAAGATATGTGATGAAAATGTAAAATATTGCAGTTTTCGGTCGCACAGTCATAAACAGATATTTTAAACGAACAGATATAAGCAGCCTGATCGTAAGCAGGAGGAAAGAAAACAGATGAAAAAAGTAAACATCGTGTTCTTTATCTATCAAATGGGGGCCGGTGGAGCTGCCAGAACTTTATTAAACATTATCAATAACTTAGATAGAAATAAATTTTCCCCCATCTTAGTCACGTTAAACTACGATGGGTCTTATGAGCATGCACTAAAAGATGATGTAACCTTTATTAAATTGGACACGAAACGTTTGAGCAGATCCATTTTTAAATTAGCAAAAATAATTCGAGAACAACAAGTAGACATTGTATTTAGCACAATTCCAAGGGTAAACACGATTGCGATATTGGCAAAACTAGCCTCTTTCACAAAAGCTAAAAATGTGATTAGGGAAGCGGATAATCTAGGTGGTACATGGAAAGAAAATCTTCAGTTATTAGGATTTGGCCTTGTTTATCGATTAGCGAATCAAATTATCTCCCTTTCAGAGGGGGTAAAAGACAATCTAGTCGAACGGTATAAAGTACCGAGAAAATCGATTGAAGTAATCTATAACCCGGTCGATGTCGCCAATATTACAGATCTGGCTAATCAAGAAGAAGACTTCGATCATCAGTCATTATTTGATACAGATGATAAGATGATCATTACTGCTGGACGATTAGTCCCTCAAAAAGATCACCACACGATGTTACGTGCTTTTGCAAAGGTCAATGAACAATGCGCTAGTCAACTGGTGATGCTTGGAGAAGGGTATTTATATGATGAATTAAAACAGTTATCAAACGAATTAAACATAAAAGATCGTGTACATTTTCTTGGGTTTCAACAAAATCCATATGTTTATTTCCGTCATGCCGACTTATTTGTACTGTCATCTAGGCATGAGGGATTTAGTCATGTAATTGCCGAAGCATTAGCTAGCAAAACAGCTGTTGTATCAACCAACTGTCGCTCTGGTCCATCAGAGGTATTGGACAACGGCAAATATGGGTTGTTAAGTCCTGTCGGTGATGAAGTACAGCTTGCAGAGAATATGCTTGCTGTTTTACAAGCAACATCAGAAGAATTGCAAACAATCACAGAGAAAGGTTACGAACGTGCGACATTCTTTAACTCTAACAAGATCGTAAGACAATATGAACAAATTTTTCTAGATGTGCTATAATTAATGGTTGTTCACATCATCGAATTATTTTTTCAAAAGTATCAGTTAAACGAAGGCAAAACTTAAGCTTGCCTTTATAGAAGTGGAGGTTTATCTATTTGTCTCAATCAAGTAAAATTGTCCATATCACGACTGTTCATCACCCATATGATACGAGAATTTATCATAAAGAATGTGTATCACTGCAAAAGAATGGATATGATGTGTCGTTAATGGCACCAATCGATGAACAGAGTGATAGTCAGGATGAGCAAAAAAATGTAGAAATCATTCCACTTAAGAAGTATGCCAATCGATGGAAACGAATGCTCTTTGGGCCAATCCAAGCCTATAAACAAGCAAAAAAGATGAAGGCGGATATCTACCATTTTCATGATCCGGAATTAATCTTTGTCGGTTGGCTGTTAAAAAAGAAAGATAACAAAGTCATCTATGATGTACATGAGGATTACTATACAAGTATTATGCAGAAAGAGTATTTTCCTCAGCCCATCAAACGAATCATCGGTAAATTGTACAATAGTATAGAACGCTTATTAGTAAAGAAAATGGAGCTTTGCCTGGCAGAAAAATATTACTTTGATCGTTATCAACGAGGGACATGCATCCTCAATTATCCGATCTTGAATGAGAAATTAATCAATCAAAAAATCGATCGTAGCAAGGTGAGCAACAAATTGTTATACACCGGAAATGTATCGGTGGAAAGAGGCGCATTTTATCATGCTGAAATTCCGCAAATCATGGACAAGCATGTTTATTTAGTTGGGAAATGCCCGAGTAGTTTAGCAGAACAAATGAAAGAACAAGCAGGTGACAAGCAAGACTACCTCCACTTTGACGGGATTGACCGTTTTGTTGAGCGAGAAGAGATTGATGATTATTATTTAAATGAAAACTGGATTGCCGGTTTAGCGATTTTCCCTGCAACCGATCATTATTTGAAGAAAGAACTAACGAAGTTTTTTGAATATATGAGTGCAGGATTGCCGATCATCTGCTCGAATTTTTCAAGATGGAAAGCATTTATCGACCAGCATCAATGTGGTATTACCGTTGACCCTGAAAATAAGCAAGAATGGATCGATGCTGTAGAATACTTAAACAATCATCCACTAGAAGCGGAGACGATGGGGTATAATGGTAGAAAAGCGGTCTTACAGGAGTTGAGCTGGGAATCTCAGGAGAAAAAGCTCTTAGCATGGTATGAGCAATTATTAAATAAATAGGATGGAAAATATGAATGAAATAAAAGATTACAATCTTGTTTCTGTAATTACGCCAACCTATAATTCAGAAACGTATATACAAGAGACGATAGAGTCGGTCCTACAGCAAACCTATCCAAATTGGGAAATGATAATTGTGGATGACGGTTCAAGCGATCAGACAATCGCGATTATTGAAGAATATCAGAAAGAAGACGATAGAATCCGACTGATTGCCCTTGAAAAAAACCAAGGAGCAGCGGTCGCCAGAAATACAGCAATCGAAAACGCACAAGGCAGATATATTGCATTTTTGGATAGTGATGATAGATGGTTGCCGGAAAAATTAGAAAGACAATTAACTTTTATGCAAGAGCATGATTATGCTTTTACCTATACAAGCTATTTGGAAATTCACTCAGATGATGCAAAAAATAAAGTAGTAACAATTCCTGATGCTGTAGAATATAATGATTTGTTAAAAAACTGTGTGATTGGATGTCTAACAGTTATATTAGACCGAGATAAAATCAATGAAATCCAGATGGTAAATATAAGAGCGAGACAAGATTATGCATTATGGTTGAATTTGACACGAAGAGGTTTTACTGCATTTGGTTTGCAAGAAACTTTGGCTAAATATCGAGTTAGACAAAATTCTATTTCTAGTAATAAAATAAAAATGGCTAAACAAAATTGGAAAGTATATCGAGAAGTGGAAAAACTAAATTTGTTAAAAAGTGTTTGGTATTTTATGCATTATGCATATTTTAAAATAAAAAAATATGTTGTATAATTTCTAAGTATGTTTAAATTTGATATTTTGTTTAAAAATAAAATTATGTAATACTAGTTAAGATTTTTTCTGAAAATACTTAAATTATAAGAGGTGTAGATAATGGATAGAAAAATAGGCATTGTAGGTTTAGGATATGTAGGTCTACCAATAGCAGTTGCGTTTGGGCAAGAACACCATGTGGTAGGCTTCGATATTAACGAAAATAGAATTAACACATTAAAAAATAATATTGATTTTACCAATGAGGTAGAGATAGAAGAATTAAAGAAGGCAGATATAGCATTTACGTCTGATCCTGTTCAGCTATCAGATTGTGACTTTTTAATTATTGCTGTTCCAACTCCAATTAATATGAACAAATTACCGGACTTTAAACCATTGGAAGGAGCTTCAAGAACAGTAGGTAAGCACTTGAAAAAAGGTACTATTGTTGTGTATGAGTCTACTGTGTATCCAGGAGCTACAGAAGAGGTTTGCGTCCCAATACTTGAAGAAGAATCAGGTTTGAAATCAGGTGAAGATTTCTTTATTGGTTATTCACCAGAAAGAATTAATCCCGGGGATAAAAAACACACATTTAAAACAATCACCAAAGTTGTTTCCGGTCAAACACCAGAAGTACTTGATATCATTTCAGAAGTGTATGAAAGTGTTGTTGATGCTGGAGTCTTTAGAGCATCATCATTAAAAGTAGCGGAAGCTGCAAAAATTATTGAGAATACACAACGTGACGTTAATATAGCATTAATGAATGAATTGGCTATTATGTTTGACCGTATGGGTATTGATACCGCTGAAGTGTTAGAAGCAGCAGGAACAAAGTGGAATTTCTTACCGTTTAGTCCAGGGCTTGTAGGGGGACACTGTATAGGCGTTGATCCATACTATTTAACACACAAGTCTGAAAAAGTAGGTTATAGACCAGAGCTTATTCTTTCAGGACGTAGAATTAATGACGATATGGGTAAATATGTAGCTACAGCTTTAGTAAAAGAAATGATCAAAGAAAAAATACAAGTTCATGGAGCTTCCGTAACCATTCTAGGTCTAACCTTTAAAGAAAATGTACCTGATTTAAGAAATTCTAGAGTTATTGATGTAATTAATGAACTGAAGGAATATGGTATGGATATTCAAGTTTCTGATCCTTATGCTCCATCAGAAGAAGCAAAAAGTGAATACGGTGTGGAGCTTATTCCTTATGAAGATTTAAAGCCATCTGATGCAGTTGTATTAGCTGTACCGCATCAATTCTACTTAGAAAAATCATGGTCTGAATTTGAAAGGTTAGTTAAAAATGACGTAAATATATTAGTTGATCTAAAAAGTAAATTGAATAAAGAGGCTTGCCCTGAGAAATTCAAATTGTGGAGATTATAAATAGAAAGAAGCACAATATAGCTATATTGTGCTTCTTTAAATAATAAATTAATTAATCAACTTTATTTTTATTAATAAAGCCTTCAAACTCATATTCAATATCTAGATCATCTATATCATCCGGGTTTGAATCCCAATTACTTTCTTCAAGGTATTCTGAATGTTTATTACTTGAATTAAATAGCAGATTTTTGAATTTTTTATTCATTTATATGCTCCTTTATATCTTTTATATATTTCTATTTTGAACAACAATGAAAATTTTATAATGAGCAATATATTTAGTTGGAGATATGTAAAACCTTTACAAATGAAATCATCTAGGTTAATATATATTCTTATGTTGATTCGTTGATAAAGTTTTTAGTATTCAACATTAATAAAGAAAGAAATATTTTCGAATGATATAGAGGTTCCTGATAGAAAAACGGTCTAGCTTAAACTATAATTATAGCAGTTGACTTGCAAGCAATTAAAATATAGGTGGGTGTCATTTTGATTTATGCGAAATTACTTATCTGAAATATTAAAAAGAAAAGATTTATTATTATATTTAGTTAAATCAGGTTTAAAAGCTGAGAATAGAGATAGCTATTTAGGATATTTTTGGTGGTTGTTAGATCCTTTATTAAATGTGCTAGTATACTACTTTTTAGTAGTAATTATTCTTCAGCGAGGTGGAGAAAATTATGCTGTTTATTTAGTAATAGGATTGGTTGTCTGGAGATGGATGAATACAACTGTTAGGTCATCTGCAAAAGCAATTACTAAATATTCATCGATTATTAACCAAGTTTATCTACCTAAGTCGATGTTCCCGATAGCTTTATCTACGTCACAATTATTTAACTTTGTATTTGGATTAGTGGTAATAGCAATATTCTTAATAGCATTTGGGGTAATGCCAGGATGGCAAATAGTTTATTTACCGTTAATCATACTTATTCAATTATTAATGTTATTAGCTCTTGGTATGTTCATTTCTTATATTTGTGTGTTTATTAAAGATATTGATTATATTTTGTCACATATAATAAGAATGTTTTTTTATGCTTCTCCAATTATTTGGGAAGGAAGTAGACTTCCAGCAGAGCTAGATTGGGTTGTGGCTATTAATCCTGTGGCAATCATTCTTGATGCTTATCGTGCTATATTAATGTATCAGCAGGTTCCAGAATTTACAGGATTATTTGTAATCACTATTGCTTCATGCGTTGCCATTGTATTCATGCTTTACCATTTCATGAAAAATGAGCATAAAATAATTAAAGCTTTATAAATGAGGTTTTTCTATGTCAGTAAATAATAAAGAAATATTAATAAAAGCTGAGAATTTAGGTATATCTTTTGATCCAAACTTTAAAAAAGACGATTATAAGTCACACGCATTAAATTGGATGAAAAGAAAGGACAAGAATAAAAACAAAAAAAAGAAACTAGTTTGGCCACTAAAAAATATTAATTTTACTGGTTATAAAGGTGAGGTACTAGGGATAATTGGATCAAATGGAGCTGGTAAAACGACCCTTTGCAAAACGATTTCAAACATTTTAGAACCAGATAAAGGAAGTCTCACTGTTGATGGCAAAGTTACGGCTTTATTTTCATTTGGAATGGGCTTTAATAAAGAATTAACAGGAAGAGAAAATGTGTATCTAAATGGAATGATGTTAGGCATTGAAAAACAGAAAATTGCTCAATTTATTAACGATATCCATGACTTTTCGGGATTAGAGGAATTTTTTGAAGAGCCAATGAAGTACTATTCTAGTGGTATGAAAGCACGTCTAGGTTTCAGTGTAGCTGCACATTTAGAGCCAGAAATATTAATTTTGGATGAAGCTTTAAATACAGGTGATACAGAGTTTAGTAACAAAGCATCTAAAAAAATAAAAGAATTAGTTGAAAAGGCAAAAATGGTCATAATAGTTACACATAGTATAGGATTTGCTAAAAAAAATTGTGATCGATTAATGTGGTTAGACAAAGGAGAAGTACGCGAAGTTGGAGATCCTGAACAAATAGTCGAGCATTATAAACAGTCCTTACCACCAAAGAAGCCAAAGAAGAAATTAGAAATCGATAAAACAGAGACAATTGTAAAAGATAATACTGTAATTAAAGCTGAAAACATAAGTGTAGCATATAATTTAAAGAAAAAAACACATTGGGCTTTGAAAGAAGTAAATTTCAATATTAAAGAGGGAGAAATTATTGGAGTTATTGGTCATAACGGAGCTGGGAAAAGTACGCTTTGTAAAGTTCTAACGAGAATTCTTGAACCGGAACAAGGGCAAATACAGATTAACGGAGAAACTTCGGCATTGTTAGGTTATGGTACTGGTTTTAATGCTCAATTATCTGGAGCAGATAATATATATTTAAATGGTATGCTATTAGGTATGCCTTTAGAAAAAGTAGAAAAAAATTATGACCATATTGTCAAATTCTCAGGATTAGGGAATAAAATCAATCAACCAGTTAAGGAATATTCTAGTGGTATGAAAGCAAGATTAGGTTTTAGTATCGCTTCAACGCTAGAGCCGGATATTTTTATAATTGATGAGGCTTTGTCTACAGGGGATATGGAGTTCAAGCAAAAAGCTACAGAGAGAATTCAAGAGATGATATTAAGTGCAAAAGCAGTAATTATCGTTTCACATAGCATGAATTTTGTTAAAACTGTATGCACAAGGGCAATTTGGTTTGAAAAAGGAAGAGTTGTTTTTGATGGAGAACCTGAAGAAGCAATTAATAGATATAACAAAAGGCTAGCAGAAAAAAAATCAGGTAAATAGGGTGTTTTAAAGCATGAAGAAAAAAATCAAAAAAATTATTGTAAGTATAATTGAATTTGGTGCTTATAAAGTAATCTCTTCTAAACATCGTCGCCAAATCGTTGATAAGCTTCCATCTGTAATAAAAAATCGTATTAAGGGTCTTGTCAAAAATGGAAAACAACAGAAAAAATTCAATAAGGTAGAAAGGCTTAAATATAAATTACGAAACCTTGGTTTTGAAGAAAAAGCCTTGATTGAATTAGAGCAGCTTATGGAGGCCACTAATAATAATTTAATGAAGAAATTAATTGCTTGGGAGTTAGCTGTTTGGCATTCAAATAAACAAACAGAAGAAGGTGCAAGACAAAGCATTAAGTTATTACCAATAGTTTCAAACGGTGAAAAAGACCCAGTAAAATTAAGGCAAATTACTATAATTGAAGCTGAAAATTTAATGTATTTGGGGCATAAAGAACGAGCTAAAAGTATACTAGATAAGATGCTTAGAGTAGAACACCATCCAGATTTATATTTGGCTAGAGCGAATACAGAGGATTCGATCACTGAGCGCTTAAAATGGGTAAATAAAGTTTACAAATATTTTTCACTAAGTAATGTATATTTTACTCAAACAAATGATAAGCGGGATCCATATGATCAATTATCAACTGAAAATGCATCTTCGAGAAAGTTTAATGAAGCTAAAGTTACTGTTATTATACCAGTTTATAATGCTGAAGAAGTAATTAAAACTTCTTTGTCATCAATCTTAAATCAAACATGGAGTAATTTAGAAGTAATGGTAGTTGATGATTGCAGTAATGATAAGACAGAAAATATCATAAGGGAAATTCAAAAAAAAGATAATAGAGTACACCTGTTAAAAACTCCAACCAATAGTGGTGCTTATGTAGCACGTAATATTGCTTTATCCAAAGCTACGGGAGATTTTGTGACCATAAATGACGCTGATGACTGGTCCCATAGTAAGAAGATAGAAACGCAAGTGATGCATTTACTAAAAAATGAAAATTACATTGGGAATACCTCTCAGCAAGCTAGGGCAACAGAAAATTTGAGTTTCTTTAGAAGAGGTAAACCAGGGTTATATATATTTAGTAACATGTCTTCTTTTATGTTTAGAAGAAAAGAAGTTATGGGTGCGATAGGATATTGGGATTCAGTTAGATTCGGTGGTGATTCCGAATTTATTAAAAGAATTAAGCATGTTTTCGGAGAAGAGAGTATTATAGAATTAGAAACAGGTCCTCTATCTTTCCAAAGACAGAGTGAAACGTCCCTTACTGGTAATTCATCATTCGGATTTCCTGGATTTTTTATGGGAGCAAGGAAAGAATATTTAGAAGCACAAGTATACTATCATAAAAACAATAAAAATTTATATTATGAATTTCCGATGAAAAACAGACCGTTCCCGGTTCCAGAACCAATGTTGCCAGAACGAATTAAAGACAAATCAATTAGAAGACATTTTGATGTTATAATTGTCTCTGATTTTCGATTAGACGGTGGCTCCACTTTATCAAGTGTCGAAGAAATTAAAGCACAACAAAAAGCGGGTTATAAAACAGGAATAATTCAAATGGCACGTTATGATTATCCTCCAAAAAAGAAGATTAATCCTAAGATTAGAGATTTAATTGATGGAGAAACAGTACAATTATTAGTATACGGAGAAAAAGTTTCCTGTGATGTATTAATTTTACGATATCCTCCTATGTTGCAAGAAAAACAAATTTATATTCCAGATGTAGTTGCTAAAGATGTTAGACTAATCATTAATCAACCACCTCAAAGTGCTTATGGGACTAATTTTGAAATTCGTTATGAATTAGATGAAATTTATAAAAGTATGATTCATTATTTTGGAACGGCAGGTACTTGGCATACTATTGGTCCACTTATAAGGGAAGCATTGATTACGCATCATCAAAGTGAAATAGCTAATAAGCCACTATCACAAGATGACTGGTATAACATTATCGATATTGAGGAATGGAATAACTTTCGAAAAACAAAAGAAAACAAACCAGATCTAATTAAAATAGGTAGACATTCAAGGGATTCTTACGTAAAGTGGCCGGAAACAAAAGAAGAAATGCTTTCTGTATATCCAGAAAACAGTAATTGTCAGGTATTAGTATTGGGAGGAGCGAGTATTCCTGAAAGAGTGATTGGTTACGTGCCGGAAAATTGGAAGGTATATGAGTTTGGCGAGATTTCACCTCAACAATTTTTAAAAGAATTAGACCTATTCATTTACTTTACACATTCCGATTGGGTTGAATCATTCGGACGAGTGATAATAGAGGCGATGGCTGTAGGAGTACCCGTTGTATTACCAAATAACTATAAACCACTTTTTAAGGATGCTGCCAATTACGCAGAGCCTGATGAGGTAGAAACTCTTATTATGAAATTGCGTAATGACCCAACTCTAATGAAAAGTAGTTCAGAAAAAGCTTTACGTTTTGTAGAAGAAAACTTTAGCTATAGCATGCATCAAAAAAGAATAGAGAAAATAATCTCAAAATAAAAACCAGGCCTATTGGCTTGGTTTTTATTAATTACAAATAACTACACAAAAACTGTTGGTTATTGGCATTTCGTCATATAATTTGAAATTATATATACTACTATAAGCTTGATTTTGATATAATAAATATGGTTGATAGCTGTAATTTTAATGTCAGAAAGGAAGATTGAATGAAAAGGTTTGTTTGCATAGTTAGTACAATTACATTGTTTATGATCTCATCTCCAGTAATTTATGCTGAAACAGCAGAGGAGGTGAACGATGAGCAGATAATTAATAAGGATAGTAGTATTCAAAGTGATTCTGAAAATACAGAAGAGAGTACTACAAATAAAAGCGAAGAATTAGAACAAAGCGAGGAAGACGAAAATCCAGATGAGACTGAACAATCTATTAGTAAAGAAGAACTAACTTATGAAGAAACTGAGGTTAGTGGAGAAGAACAGCAGGGTGAACAAGAAGCTAACGAAGAAACAAAAGCTAGTGATGAAGAAGAAGTAGATAACCAGGATACTACAATGCAAACTACAGCTCAGGCATCATCACCTGATGAACTATATGAAATGGCTAAAGAAGAACGAACTGCTACAGGGAAGTTAGAACTATTTGCTCAAGGCATGGAACAATATCCTGATGATTCCAGATTTGAGCAAGGTGTGCAATCAAGTGCTTTATCGCTCTTAGATTGGGCAAGAAAAAAACAGAATCGTGATGAATTTGAGACAGCTATTGATCGCTATCAAACTATAATCGAAACATATGGTGTAAAAGATGAGATAGTTAACTTAACCCAAAAATATTTAGAGCAGGCTCAAGCAAACAAAGCCATTCCATCAGCTGACAAACTATACGAAGAAGCTCAAAAAGAGACAACAGTCTCAGGTATATTTAATACTTTTCTTAATGCGTATAATTGGCATCCTTTTGATGAAAGAATATCTGAAGGATTTTTAAATAGCCAAGTGACTTTGTTTGATTGGGCGAAAAAGCAACATGATAAAGCAAGATATGAAACGGCTATTGAACGTTATGAAATGATTTTAAGCGCACCCTTAGTTCATCAAGAGATCCATAATAATGTCGAACAACGTCTCCAGGATGCACAAAAAGGAAAGCGACCGGCAGATGTTATTTATGAATTAGCAGTTAATGAACGGACAGCATCCGGACAACTTAATTTGTACCTTGAAGGATATGAATTCTATCCAAATGATACCCGTTTCCATAACGGAATTAATCAAAGTGCTAAAAATTTATTGAATTGGGCAAGGAAAAAACAAAATAATGGTGATTATGAAACAGCTATTGAGAGATATCAAATAATCTTAAATACACCAAAAATCACCGATAATTTAAAAATGCAAACATCAAATTATTTAGAATTAGCAGAAAATCAGAAGCAAATACCATCAGCAGATAAGTTGTATAAAAGCGCACAAAAAGAAACAACGGTTTCAGGTATCTTTAATGCTTATGAAGTAGCTTATGGTTTATACCCAGAGGATGATCGATTTCATCAAGGATTTCTCGATAGTCAAAAGCAATTGTTTAACTGGGCGAAGTTACAACATGATAGAGCAAGGTACGAAACAGCTATCGAAAGATATAATATGATTCTAAGTGCTGCTATAAAAAATCAGGATATTCTGAAACAAGTTGAAAGTAAACTAGCAGATGCTCAAATTGGTAAGCGACCAGCAGATGTTATCTATAAAGCTGCCAAAGAGGAAACTACTGCTTCAGGAACTGTAGATCTCTTTGCAGAAGGCTATAATTTCTATCCAAATGATAAACGCTTTGAAGAAGGTTTAAAAACAAGCAGTCAAACTCTATTTGAATGGGCTACAAAAAAACATCAAAGTGGTAATTATACAACTGCAGAAGATAGATATATATATCTATTAAATCTACCACTTATTACAAAGGACCTTTCTGATCAAGTAACATTTCAGCTAAGTTATGCAGAGAAAGATAAATTAATACCTTCTGTTTCTAATTTAATAACAGAAGCTATGAATCTAGATACTTTGAGTGCACGTCTAGATTTACTTACAGACGGTTATGCTATTTATAAAGGAGAACAGTCATTAATTGACGCTATTAATGAAGTTGCCGAGTCAATGTTAGATTGGGCTTCAAGTAAGCATAATGAAGGAGATTACGAAATTGCATCAGCTCGATATAAGGCGATTATAGATGCACCGGCAGTCTCTAAAGAGCTAAAAAAATCAGCTCAAATGAAATTAAATTATGCACAAGAAGAGAATACTTTACCTTCAAGTGAAGAATTACTAGAAATTGCACAAAATCAAACTAGTGCATCAAAAATCCTAGAATCATATATTGATGGATACGTTTTATATCCCAGTGATTCCAGGTTTATAGAGGGAATAAATGATGGAGCACAAGCATTGTTAGATTGGGCCACTAAACAACATCAAAATAGTAACTATGATACGGCAATAGATCGTTATCAAAAGATACTTTCAGCGCCTAAAGTAGAAAACATAATATTAAAGGAGGCAGAAATTAAATTAAAATATGCCTTAGATAGAGGTGGCTTCCCATCTTCAGATTACTTATATATGCAAGCCGATCGGAGTGATAGTGCTTCTACTAAATTTGAACTTTTTGAAGAAGGCACTATATTGTACCCGAATGAAAATAGGTTTTTCACTGGATTGAATTCTAGTGCATTAAATCTATTATTATGGGCAATGAAGCAACATGAGAATACTAGATTTGATGTTGCAATTGATCGATACAATAAATTACTTGCTTCGCCCGAAGTATCTGATAGTGTTAAAGATATTGCGGAAAGAAACAAAGTTTTAGCTGAGCAGACTAAAGTGCCTACTAGACAAGTTATTGAAAATAGCAACTATAATGTTTCTTTAATGGACGCTCTTAGTTCTCAGATGAGTTTGTCTACACCACCTCAAACTGATAAATATCGAAATCAACCTGCTTATATTCACAGTTCATTTGTGTCTAGTTCTGGGAAAATAGAAAAAAAGGCGAATATTTACGCATCTACTAATCCTGATAGCCATATTTATACCTCATATAATAAAGGTGAGAAAGTATCAGTAATTAAGAGTGTGAAAGGTGACACATGGAACGGAAGCAATACATGGTATGAAATTAGTCTAGGTGCTTGGCGAAATGCAAAAGCCTCAGATGTAGTAACATACTTAGACCCTGACAATAACGATCTTTACCAACACTTAGTATTGTCTTCTAGCCCTGGTGTGTCAGATACACAACTAAATAATATACTTTCAGGAAAAGGTATTTTATCAGGAAAAGGTCAAGTGTTTATTGAAGCTGGCTTGGAGCATTCTGTTAATGAGATTTATTTAATTTCACACGCAATACTGGAAACAGGTCACGGTAGTTCTGATTTAGCTAATGGAATTAAGGTTGGAAAAGATTCAAATGGAAATCTCCAGCTAGTGAATTCTAAAAACAGAGATAATTTATCCAATATAAAAACTACTTATAACATGTTTGGAATTGGAGCAGCAGATAGCGATCCAAAAAGGCTAGGTGCTTTCAAAGCATATAGAGAAGGCTGGTTTTCACCAGAAGCAGCAATTATAGGTGGTGCTAAGTTTATTGGTGGATCATACATTCATAATAGCTATAAACAAAATACCCTATACAAAATGAGATGGAACCCTGCAAATCCTGGCTATCCGCAATATGCAACAGATATGGCATGGGCAACCAAACAAATAAGTAATATAAAATATCTATACAGTCAATTAGAAAACCCGATACTTCATTTTGATATTCCTAACTACAGATAATATAACTAGAGATCCCTGCAGTGACAGGGATCTCTTTCTTTTATTTCGTGATTCTTCCCAAAAAAAAAACCATATGGTATGATACAATATGAGTAATTTATCAAATATCCTTAAACTTATTGGAGGTTAACGTTTTGAATTACAAAGTAGGAGTTAATGAGACTTATTGGAATAGAAGGACTAACATGATGTATTACCAATATATTGATTTTTTAGTGAGAGCATTTGCAATAAATGCAAAAAATATCCTTGATGTAGGGACAGCTAATACAGCATATATTGAAAATTTCGATTGGATATCTGATAAGTATACATTGGATATAAGTAAACCCTATTCTTCCCCGAACGTTACCTCGATAGAAATGGATTTCTTGGAGTTTAATCCAGAAAACAGATTCGATTTTGTAACTTGTCTTCAAGTATTAGAACATATTCCAAAAGTGGATGAATTTGCAAAAAAGCTACTTGAGGTTTCGGATAGATTGTTAATATCCGTACCCTATAATTGGATTGAAGGTTCAGAAGATGAGCACATTCATGACCCGGTAGATTTAGATAAAGTAAATAAATGGTTTGGAAGGGAACCTAGTTATTATATAATAGTTGAAGAACCATTAAGGGATACTAAGAAAGGCAAACATAGGAGACTTATTTGTTACTATCAAGATGAACCAGTTAATTATAAAAAGGCTTTACAAAATGTGAAAGAGGGGTACGCGAAAGAAATAAAAATGAATAGTGAATATGATAACTCCAACCAGAATTTATTACTGAACACAATAGACTTACTGAGAAAAGAACAAGAAATGAATCATGAAATATTAGAGACAGAATTTGCAATAAGAGATATTGAAACTCGACTTAAAGAGCTAAGAAACGAGAATAAATCAAAAAGGCAAAAAATTAAAGCCTTAGAAGATCAAATAAAAAAACAATCAGAAAAAATAGTTTTATTTCGTAATAAGCAGAAATATTGTAAAAGACAATACACTAAGATTCAAAATAGCCGTGCATGGAAAGTGACTGATCCAATACGCAGAATCAAAAAGCTTGTTAAATAAATATGATATTAACTTATCGGAGGGCTATATTTTGACTTCAGAACAAACAAATATCAATAAGAAGAAAAAATTCAATGAATTACAAAAACAACTCAAAGAATTAGAATTGCGCTTAGAAGAAGAAGAAAAAAAGGAAAAGAAACTAATAAATAAATTTAATGAATTGAACTTAAAGTCAGAAACAACGGATGATTTATATAAAAAGGAATTATCAAGAAAAAAGAAAGAAGAAAAGAAGCTTAGAAGGGTAGAAAATAGCAGGATTTGGAAGATGACTTTTCCTATTAGATATACTATTGCTTCTCTCAAAGGTAAGAAATATAAAGAAGAATTCAATATAAAAACAAATAATAAAAAGTCAGGAAAAGGTTCAATAGAAAAAATAAAGCAACTTGAAAAGGCCTTATGGGGAGGTTTCTCTAAATACGCATTACCGGAAGTAGAAGATATAAAAAATTCTTTATCAGAGCCAACAAATATAAGAGTAAGAGCAGCATGGATTTTAGCAAAATGGTATTATGATTTACAAGATTATGAACGTGCTTTGGAGGAAGTAAAATATGTAAATGAATTTGATATGAGGAAGAATACTTTCTTAAGTAACACAATATCAGAAATAAAAGTTCTAAGAAGCCAAGGAAAACTTGATTTAGCAAAAAATAAATTATGGAATATTTCTGAAGAGGTTGGCTTTAATTCGGAGTTTATTTTAGCAATGGCTCATGTAGAAAAAACGCCTGAAAACAAACTAAAATGGCTAAATTTAATATATGAAAAACATGGCTACACTTTAGTTGAAAAAAGAGATCAGGATAGAAATTTAGCCTTAGATAACTTAATATCGAACTCAAAAAGGGCCGATTCTAATCTAAATCAGTATAAAATTAGTATCATTGTTCCTGCTTTCAGAGCGGAAGATTCGATACATATTGCTCTCAATAGTTTGTTAGAACAAACAGTAAAAAATATTGAAATAATTGTTGTGGATGATTGCAGCCCGGATAATACAGCTGGGATTGTCCAGGAATTTGTTAAAAGAGACTCAAGAGTAAAATTAATTAGAAAAGAAAAAAACGAAGGAGCATATGCAGCAAGGAATGAAGGACTTTTGCAAGCAACAGGTGATTATATAACAGTTCATGATAGCGATGATTGGTCCCATCCTCAGAAGTTGGAAATCCAATTAACTGAAATATTAAAAAAGCCAAAAGTTATAGGTTCTTTTTCAAATTTAATAAGAATTTCAAATGAACTATTGCCCATTAATGCAGGATCTCTTCTAAGTAAAAGGTTTCTTATTATGAATACCTCTTCTTTATTATTTGATAGAAAAGTTATTTCAGTTATTGGTGGATGGGATAGTGTAAGAGTGGCAGGAGACACAGAATTTTTGTGGAGACTTCAAAAGGCATTTGGCGAAGATAGTTTAGCTCTAGTGGAACCCAATGTACCTTTATCTTTAGCTTTATTTAGTGAAAGTTCTTTAACTGGGACAAGCCAAACCCATGTTAAAACAATAAGGTTTGGATTAAGGAGAATTTATAGAGAAGCCGGCGAATGGTGGCAGAATAATGTTGAGGACGAAAAGGATTTATTTGTTGATCCAAAAACATATAATAAAAAATTTCCTAGGCCGATACCAATCATGAATAAAAAACCAGATGACTTAACTTATGACTATGTATTTGTAGGTGATTTTGCATCAGAGGAAAGCATACAATCTATTTTGCGAAATATGAATGATGCTGGTGAAAAAAATAAAAAAATGGCTATATATCATTGGCCATATTATCAAAATGACATTAAAACCCCAATTGTGGATGAGGTTTATACTCTATGTAACAAGTATGATGTAGCATTACTGATTCCTAATGAAGAAGTAAATACAAGTACTACGATTGTATATGCCTCGCATGTTTTGGATTATGTTCTAGACGGTGGACCTAATATCCATTCTCATGAATCTTATATAATAGAAAATAAAGAAATAAGTGAAGATGTTAAAAAATTAAGAGAGAAAAATTTACTAAATGTATGTAACGTTTCAGCTAAATGGAAAAGTACATTCAAAATATAAAAACTAATGTCTAAGGGGAATGAACTTATGGATGGCTTTCAAAAAAGAAGTATTTCTTTTCACCAATTGGAAAATGAAGTACTTGTCCAAGAGGAACCTGTTATTCTTGATGTTGAAAAAGATGGTATACACTTTGAATTTTTGCTTAAAACGAATAAAGACAATGACAAAGCTATTGTTCTCGGGTCTGGAGCTTATGACGCAAATTCAGAGTTGCAACCACCTATTTTCCAAAGACATAAATGGATAGGGGATTTTGATGAGAATCTTATATATTATAACGACCCTACTTTATACCATGGGAAAATAAATATAGGTTGGGGATTTGGACGAGAAGATGTCCATTACCTTGAAGAAATTTCTACTATTATTAAATATCTATTAATGAACCTTAATATAGCTTTAAATAAAACTTTACTATATGGAAGTTCTGCAGGTGGTTTTATGTCTTTGATGTTAGGGGGGCTTTTAAAGGAACCAACAGTATTGGTAAATAACCCTCAAACAATAGTATGGAATTATTATGAACGACATGTAAACGCCATGTTTAATAGTACATTACCTGATATGAATAGAGAAGACATTATTAAGAATTACAAGGAACGATTGAATGTAATTAATCTTTATAAAGAAAAGGAATTTGTACCAAGAATTATTTATTTGCAAAACATTTCCAGTTACCGAGATATTACACATCACCTCGATCCTTTTATTTTAGGGTTAAAGGATATTGATGCAATAAATTTTAATGAAAAAATAGAGGTTATACTATATGCCGATAAAAAGTCTGGACATAATCCACTAAAGAAAAAAGAAACGTTAAAGCATATAGAAAAAGCTCTTCATTTATTATAAAACATGGGTTGATATAAGTTGTAAATTATATGGTTATAGTTTAAATCAATCAATTAGAACGTATGAAATATATCATTATGTTTTCTGCACCTCAAAAGTTACAGTACAAAGCTTTGACTTTTGGGGTATATTTTTGGACTTATATAGTTCAATTAACCCACTTAAAACCTCCGTAATAGACCATTGTTCAATAAATTTTAGTTAAATTCTAGTAGAATGAATCATTTGTTCTATTACTTATGGTCGGAATTTGTTATAATATAATTGGTTGCTTATCATCATTATTTACTTAGTTCATGAGAAAGGGAGATGTAATGAAAAGGCTAGTTTTCGTACTTAGTATCACGTTATTTTTGGGTATAACCTCAACCCTTTATGCGGAAACAACAAATGAGGAGGAGGTGTTAATCGAAACAGAGGAGGAAAATATTGAGGCCAACGAAAAGGATAGTATTAAGGAACCAGAAGAAGATAAAACTGAAGGTAACGTGGATGAACAGTCTAAAGAACAAGATGTGAAAAGAGAGCTTGAGGAAAGTGAAAAATCATTGCTTGAGAAAGAAGTTTCAGAAGGTGAAGAACAAACTTCATTACAGACAATGCAAATAAGTTCTTCATTAACAGCAGATGAGCTATATGAACAAGCAAAAAATGAAAGATCAGCCACAAGTAAAGTCAAGTTATTTGAACAAGGGTATCAACAATATCCTAATGATGGTAGGTTTGAACAAGGTCTTCAAGATAGTGTATTAAATTTGTTGGGTTGGGCTAGCAGAAAACAAAATAATGGTGAATATGAAATAGCGAAAGATCGTTATCAAACTATTTTAGGCACCAATGGAGTAAAGTCAGATATCATAGAACTTACAAAAAAATATCTAGAACAAGCAAATGCTCTGAACAAAATACCATTACAATCTAACTTGGAGAATAAAATACAACAAGAAACGACTGTTTCAGGAATTTTTGATGCTTACCTAGAAGCTTATAAATGGTATCCATATGATGATCAAATCCTCAATGGATTCTTTAAAAGCCAAAAGGCATTATTTAATTGGGCAAAAAATCAACATGATAAAGCTAGATATGAAACAGCAGAGTCCAGATACAATAAACTACTAGCTGCTCCAATCCTTAACAAAGAAATTGAGGATCAGGTAAAACAAAGATTGGCAGATACTCAAAGTGGTAAGAGACCATCAGATGTCATTTATGAAATGGTTGAACAGGAAAGAACAGTTACTGGTAAAGTTCGCCTTAATGTGGAGGGGTTGGATTTTTATCCAGATGATGTTCGTTTTCAAAGAGGGTTACAAACTAGTGTTGAAAATCTATTGAATTGGGCGAGTAATAAACAGAATAATAGTCATTTTAGAACGGCAATTGATAGGTATTTGTTTATATTGGAAATTGAAGGTATATCGCCTGAATTACAAATTAAAACTGAGAAGTTCCTTCAATTAGCTGAAAATGAAAAGTTTATTCCGAAAGCTGATGATTTATATGATAATGCGAGGAAACAAACAACTGCATCAGGATTAATGGATTCCTATCAAGAAGCTTATGTGTGGTACCCGGAAGACAGCCGTATAGTCAATGGGTTCTTAGCAAGTCAAGAAAATCTGTTTGACTGGGCAAAAAATAAACATGATCAAGGAGATTATTCAACAGCTCTAACTCGATATGAAAAAATATTAAATGCATCACTAGTAAATGATAACATCATTAAACAAGTAAAACAAAGACTAGATGATGCGAAAGTCGGAAAGAGGTCACCAGATGTAATTTATAAAGCTGCAAAAAATGCATCAACAGCTTCAGGGATTCTAGATTTGTATCTAGAAGGGTATAAATTTTATCCTAACGATCAACGCTTTGTAAATGGAATGCAAGAAGGTGCTGATGGATTATATGAATGGACAACCAATCAGCATAATAAGAGTAACTATGAAGTGGCAACTGCCCGTTATTTAAAACTACTAGAAGTGCCAAATATTTCAGATAGACTTCGAGATAAGATTTCACTTCAGTTAAATTATTCAGAGGACAATAAAAGTATTCCTACACCTTCACAAATGATTGAAAATGCACTACATCAAAATACCTTGTCACAAAAGTTAGAAGAACTTGTTAGAGCTTATTATTACTTCGATGAAAGTAATACCGCAATCGAAGTAGCAATAAATGATGTTGTTTCTTCTTATTTATCATGGGCGACTGATAAACAAAGTGAGGGTGAATATCAGACTGCGATTGCGAGATATGAAAAAATCTTGGAAACACCGGCGATAGAAGATAAGTATATTAGAGAAGCAGAGACAAAATTAAAATACGCAAAAGAAAATAAAAAGATCCCAACTGCAAATGAGATGTTGCATTATGCGGAGCAGCAGACAACAGCATCGGGAATACTTAATGCTTATTTAGAAGCATTCGCCTTTTATCCAGAAAACAATCAAGTTATAGAAGGTATAACCTATGGAGCTAGTAATTTGTTATCCTGGGCTTCATCCCAACATAATAACGGTAATTATACAACTGCTATTGATCGTTATGAAAAACTGTTAAAGGTTCCAAGACTTGATACAATGATATTGAAAGAAATAGACATTAAGCTAGCATATGCTAAAAAATCCAATAGAATCCCTTCCGCGGATTATTTATTGAAAGAAGCAGAAGCGAAAACGACAGCATCAGGAATATTTGATGCATATGAAGCGGGAGCTATTCTATATCCTAATGATTCACGAATTAATGCAGGTTTGAATTCTAGTGCTCTTAATCTTTATTCTTGGGCTACAGCTCAACATGAAGCTAGAAAATTTGATGTTGCAATTAGCAGATATAACAAAATAACAGAATCACCATTTGTTTCAAATGATATCAAAGATATGGCAAAAGAAAATAATTCCTTAGCAAAGCAGTCTAAAGTTCCAGAAAATACAGTGAAAATATTCCTTGATCCTGGTCATGGTGGTAGTGATCCAGGAGGCTCTGGTTATGGTCTAGAGGAGAAGAAAGTTGTATTAAAAATTGCTAATTACACTAAACAATATCTAGAGAAGAATTATCAAGGCATAGAAGTTAAACTTTCTCGTTCGGTTGATACCTTTGTAGGACTCGAAGCAAGATCTCAATTAGCTAATAATTGGAGAGCTGACTATTTTGTTAGTTTTCATACGAATGCGTTCGATGGAAATGCAAGTGGATTTGAGAGTTATGTCCATAATGGTAATGTATCAAGCTTGACAAAGAACTTACAAAAAGAAATTCACACGTATCTTGTTGGTGAAATGGGTTTTAAGGATCGTGGTATGAAACAAGCAAACTTCAGTGTATTACGAAATACTAACATGCCAGCGATTTTAATGGAGTACTTATTTATAGACAATAAATCGGACAATAAATTATTAAGTAGTGAAGCTTACTTAAAAAAAATAGGAGAAACAACAGCTAAAGCAGTTGCAAGTTCATTCCATTTAGTATCTAAATAAGTATAAAATAAAACCGAACTTCCGAGAAGTTCGGTTTTTATTTATTGTATCGGAGTTTCCCTAGCAGGATCACCTGCTTCAGAACCCTCCCAATTGTCTACATTCTCTTCATCAGCTAAATCCAAATGCGTCTGTAAAATATCCTTCGTTTCTGAAAGGTTCTGTTCATCAAGACCATAATAATAGATATTGTTTAACCAGAGGTCACTACCTTCAAGATTCAATGTTTCGATATCAATGTTGCCAGATGTACCATAAGATAAGAAAGCTTTCATTTCATCAAAAGATAAGTTTGTCGTCATGTTGTTACCAACAGCTTGAACTGCCTCATCTAATTTAAATACAGAATTAACAGATGTTGCTTTATTAATTACAGCTTTCAAGATTTCTTGTTGTCTTTTACCACGCTCTATATCATTATCAATTTTTCGTGTTCTCGCCAACGCTAATGCTTCTTCACCATTTAAATTCTGTTCTCCAGGAAGAAGGTGAATAGAGTCACGTTTATCATTTGAATCGGATTCGGTAAATTCAAATGGAACTTCCATTTCAACTCCACCTATTGCATCAATGACATCAACGAAGGCATTAAAATTCAACTTCACGTAGTAGTCAACGGGAACATCTAAGAAAGATTCTACCGTTTCTATCGTCGCATGAACGCCACCAAATGCATGTGCATGCGTAATTTTATCTTCATAACCGACTTCTGGGACATAAACATATGAATCACGAGGAATACTTAGCATTTTTACGCTGTTATCATTCTTGTTAAGAGTAGCTAAGATTAATGCGTCAGAACGGATAGGTTCATCGTTTCCTCCTCTGTGTTCACTACCATCTACACCGATAAACAGTACGGAAACATGATCCTCTGTAGGATCTACCTCTTTAGCACGCAATTCTGATTTGTTATTTTCACGCCCATCACTTTCATACGAATTTGATACGGCTTTCTCTGCTTCATTGACCAAGTTAATTGCATAAGCAGAGACAGCACCAATTAAAATAATTAAAGGTATGAAAATAAAGAATAAAATCTTCTTACGTTTACTTTTCTTTTTCTTTTCTTTTATTTGAATTCTGGAATTCACATCTTTTTTTGACATCGTATTTCCCCCGATTTCTAGAATAGCCCACACTAACTATCATTTTACTATGAAATGAGGTGGACGTAAATTGGATTTCAGAAAAAATTTTACAATTTAATATATTAGACGTCATTTTGCAACAAAAGTTACAACGTATTAATGAAATAACTAGATCCTATGTTATATATATAAAATGTGGTAAGATGATATATGATTACAAGAGTGTAAAGAAGGGACGAAATCATATGAAAATAGCTGTAGCAGGAACAGGCTATGTTGGGTTATCGAATGCAATATTATTAGCACAGCATAATGAAGTATATGCTTTAGATATAGTAGAAGAAAAAGTACAACTTATTAATAACAAAAAATCTCCTATTATTGATCCAGAGATTGAAGATTTTCTGGCGAACAAAGAATTAAATTTAACAGCTACAACAGACCCAAAGCAAGCTTACCAAAATGCAAGCTATGTGATTATCTCAACCCCTACAAACTATGACCCGGATAAAAATTATTTTGATACATCAACTGTAGAAAAAGTGATTGATACGGTGTTATCTATTAACCCAGATGCAACGATGGTAATAAAATCAACGATACCTGTTGGATATACGTTAGAATTACGTGAAAAGTTCCAAACTGAAAAAATTATTTTTTCACCAGAGTTTTTAAGAGAAGGAAAAGCACTGTATGATAATTTATATCCTTCTCGTATTGTTGTAGGAGAGCAATCAGAACGTGCTCGTATCTTTGCAGATTTGTTGGCAGATGGTGCAATCAAAGAAGATATCGATATTCTTTTTACTAACTCAACAGAAGCAGAAGCGATTAAATTATTTGCGAACACTTATTTAGCGATGCGTGTTGCTTTCTTTAATGAGTTAGATACCTATGCAGAAGTACGTGGTCTCAATACGAAACAAATCATCGAAGGAGTAGGTTTAGATCCAAGAATCGGCAAACATTATAATAATCCTTCTTTCGGTTATGGTGGCTATTGTCTGCCTAAAGATACAAAACAATTATTGGCAAATTACCAAGACGTACCAAATAATATTATGGCAGCGATTGTAGATGCGAATCGTACCCGCAAAGACCATATCGCATCCAGTATTTTAGCGAAGAATCCAAAAGTAGTTGGTATTTATCGTTTAACAATGAAAACAAATTCCGATAACTTCAGACAATCTGCTATTCAAGGAGTCATGAAACGTTTGAAAGCAGAAGGAGTAGAAGTCGTCGTATGCGAACCAAACCTAAATGATGAAACATTCTTTAACTCTAAAGTAATCAATGATTTTGATACTTTTACTGAAGTTGCAGATGTGATTGTTGCGAACCGTTTAACAGATGAATTAAAAGCTATGAAAGATAAAGTGTATACACGTGATCTATATAGTAGAGATTAATTCTAAATAAAAACGGTCTGGAATTAATCATCAAAATCGTATATTTATAGTATACATCGAGTAAAATCGTGATATAATGGTCAAGATAATTCTACAACAATGGATGGGAATATGTTAAAATTCCTTATTAGGACTTCTATATTATTAAGTAGGTGTAAATATGTTTAACATAACGGAGTTAATCGTAGCGTTTCTAATTTCTGCTACCGTAGCATTCGCATCGACTCCTCTTATCAAAAAATTAGCAATTAAAATAAATGCAGTAGACCTACCAGGTGATAGAAAAAAACATGATGGTATTAAAGCACGATTAGGTGGACTTGCTATAGTACTAGGTGTTACTGCAGGGTTGCTTTATTTACAGCCTCAGCATCCGCATATGTTAGAGATCATTATTGGTGGTATCATTATTGTTATAACAGGTCTCATTGATGATATTGTTGGATTAAAAGCATACCAGAAATTAATTGGGCAGCTAGCCGCCGCGCTTGTTGTTGTTTCATCTGGATTAGTAATAGATAAATTAACGTTGCCTTTTGTAGGTACGGTTCATTTAGAAGGGTTAGGCTTAATTCTTACCATTATCTGGGTTGTCGGTGTCTCTAATGCCATTAACCTTATCGATGGTTTGGATGGACTTGCAGCCGGTGTATCAGCGATAGGTTTAACCAGCATTTTAATTATTGCGATCACAGATTACCGTATGATCGTTGTTTATTTAGGAATGGTTTTAGTTGGAAGCTGCCTTGGTTTTCTATACCATAACTTCTACCCGGCCAAGATTTTTATGGGCGACACGGGTGCTTTGTTTTTAGGATATGCGATTTCCGTCATATCCATGCTCGGTCTCTTTAAGAATGTCGCCTTTTTTAGTTTTATCATACCGATTATTATAATAGCTGTTCCAATTTTTGATACGCTCTTCGCCATTGTGCGCCGGTTGATCAATAAGCAGAATATAGGGACAGCTGACCGTAAGCATATCCATTACCAGCTAGTTGATATGGGCTACAGCCATCAAACTTCTGTGTTAATTATTTATGCATTTAGCGGCTTCTTCGGTATTATGGCGATTATCTTTAACAGTGCAACCATGTTAACGTCATTGATTATTTTAGGATTGATTATTATTGGTATTCAGTTAATTGCTGAATTATCAGGAATCGTTATGAATGGACATCAGCCAATAATAAACAGTGTAAGAAAGATACTTGGAAAAAATCAAAAAGTTTAATAAATAATCAGCTCTATTTACTTAGAGCTGATTATTTACTCATAATTTCATCTTTGGAAGGAACATAGATCTATGTTGTTTAATTCAGTACCTTTTATATTTGTATTCTTACCAGTAGCAGTTATAGGATATTTTATTTTAGCGAAGATTGCTTCGGGGAAATTTTCTAAAATATGGTTAATAATATGTTCATTATTCTTCTATGCATATTGGAATCCCATCTATATCTTTTTAATAATTGGATCAATGATTGTGAACTTTTCAATCTCAAAATGTTTTTCGCAAAATTTGAATAGGAAAATTAGAAAAGGCGCAATAGTCCTTGGTATTTTATTTAATATAGGGCTACTTGGTTATTTTAAATATGTCGACTTTTTTATTAAAAATATCAATGCAGTATTCAAGACTGAAATTGCTTTGCTTCATATCATGTTGCCTTTAGCAATTAGTTTCTTTACTTTTCAACAAATTGCCTATCTTGTGGACAGATATAAAGGAAATTATACCGATCCAAAACTTTCAACTTATTTATTATTTGTTACGTTTTTCCCGCAATTAATAGCAGGACCAATCGTACATCATAAAGAAATGATGCCTCAGTTCGAAAATGAAGAAAACAAACGATTAAACTGGGATAATATAGCTAGAGGTTTATTTATTTTTATCATAGGCTTAACAAAAAAAGTTGCAATTGCTGATACGGTAGCGATATGGGCGAATGCAGGTTTTCAAAACTATGAAAATTTAAGTACTATTGATGCTTGGTTGACTTCATTAAGTTATACAACACAACTATATTTTGACTTTAGTGGTTATTGCGATATGGCAATAGGGATAGGACTTTTATTTAATATTAAATTACCAGTGAATTTCTTTTCACCCTATAAAGCTCGTAATATTCAAGACTTCTGGAACAGATGGCATATGACATTAACTCGCTTTTTAACACATTATATTTATATTCCTTTAGGAGGAAACCGTAATGGAATAAGTAGAACATATATCAATATTTTAATAGTTTTCTTTATTAGTGGTGTATGGCATGGAGCTGGATGGACGTTTATAATTTGGGGAATGCTTCATGGAATAGCTTCAGTAATTGTGCGGTTAATGAAAAAAATCAATCTTTCATTTCCATGGGTTGTATCATGGTTTCTTACATTTATATTTGTGAATACAACATGGGTGTACTTTCGAGCAACAAGTTTTGATCAAGCAAATACAATTATAAAAAAAATGTTCTTGTTTGAATATAATTATGAGTATCCAATTCGAAAATTCTTTAATAAACCCATGGAAATATTCGCTTCGGGTAATGAATTTGATTTTATACTCTTTCATTTGGATAATCCAAAGATAATTGTCGCAAGCTTGTTTGTTTTATTATTGATTTCATTTATTGGTAGAAACTCTATAGAATTATTAGAAGGTTTTAAAACAAATCTTACCAATATAGCTTTTGTACAATTATTAGTAGCCATTACATTAGTGGTAATATTTTTCATTAATAAGAATAGTGAATTTTTATATTTTAATTTCTAATTTAAAGGAGTGTTTGAGGTGAATGCAAAGAAGTGGCTAATACTATTAATCTCCTCAGGTACTTTATTCTTAGGGTTGCCCGTGGGTGCAATCATGGGATTTAATATGTATGTAGATCCATTATGGAATTTTGATCATAGTAATAAGTACAATAGTGTGCAACGAGGGTTTAATGAAAGACAGCAAAAAACAAATGATATTACATTTGGAGATGAGTTTGATTATGATAACTTGCTTATTGGAACAAGCAGGACAACCTATATGAATCAGTATCATTTTAGTGAACCTACTTATAATTATGGATTAAGTGCACAATCATTTTTAGAGTATCCTTATTACATTGAATATGCCAAAAAACAAAAAGATCAACCATTTAAAAAAATCTATATGGAAATGTATTTGAACTCATCTCATAGTGGTCACGAAATTACAAGAGAACATCCGGATGTTCATATTTCAACAACAAATGAACCCTTTTACAGATATACCTCTTTATTTTCTTATGATACCTATCAAAAATCTAAGGAAAGTATTAAAATGTCTACAGAAGGTGAATTCACAGGGCACAGAGCATATAAAAGAAATAATGTTGCATTTACTGGTCAAGATGGGTCAGATATTCTAGAAAAAATCAAGGAATATGAAAAAAAGATGTCAGAAAAGGAAATGGAAGAATACGACTTTAATCCTGATTATGAAGATATGTTACAAGACCTTATCGATAGTAATCCTACAACAGAATTTGTTCCGTTTACTGAACCGATGCCAGCCCGTAAACTAGTGGCTATGTTGAAAATAGAAGGCTATCGTGATGGCTTTGATAAATGGTATCATGCGATGGTAAACCAGTTTGATAAAGTGTATTCTTTTCAAATGATTTCTCCGATTACAGAGAATGTAGAAGGCACATGGTTTGATTTAACTCATATTAATCATAAGAAAGCAGACAGGTTAATTGAAGCCTTGGAAAAACCAGAAGAAAATGATGATATCATCACCGTCGTTACAAAAGAAAATGTAGATGAATATTTAGAAAGTTTATTCCAACAGGTTGATAATTATAATCCAACGAGCAAGTAGCCCTTATCACAGAGCTACTTGTTCGTTATTCGATAAAACTAATTGATTTAAACTTAAGATTAAATCCTCAGGAATTATATACACTGTACTGGAGTCATTTTGATTCATTATCGAACCTTCATCTTCACCTAGATTCATGTAATATTTTGAAGTGGATCTATCTTGAAACATGAAAGTAACTGCACAATCTGACTTTAAAACATCAACAACACCCTTAATTCGTTCTCCTCGTTTTACCATTTCTGCAAAAGTAGAAATTGTCTCGAATTCTTCTTGAGAATAAACAATATAAGGCTCCTCTTCATCGGAATTAACCTTTCCAATCTCTGAAATTGATATACTTTCGATTATTCTTCCATCTAACTGAACTGGAATTGTCTTTTGATCTTTTTTTATAATAGTGGCTTCATTACTTTGACTTTTTATTGTTTGTTGGCTACAGCCAATAACACAAAATATACACAACAGAGAAAAGCTAAACATTAATAGTTTCATGTACATACCTCCTAGGTTCTTTATATACTTAGACGGTACTGTTTATAAAAAGTTACAGAAATAATTTGAATCTTCAAAGAGACACGTCCACACCTCTGAATTTGGTTAGAGCGATGTGAATGAAATTGTACAATTGCTATGGAGAAAGTCTTGATTCAAGAATACAGATAACTTTCGAGAAAAAGAATTAAATGTCAAGTTAAGGGGTTTTTAAAAGCAAATATAAAGGTAGATACGACAGCGGACCAAGTTTTAGCGGTGATACATTTGAGACTAATGCTAATTTGTCCGCTGATCAATTTAGCTTTTTATTTATAAATAATAAAAAATTAATGATAATGGACTGTTACTGAACATCCTTGATTAGTTTTATCCTTTATCAATTTTACTTATTAACCATTGGTTTTCTTGGAAAGTAAAATAAATTGTTAGGTTTATAACGCCATATAAATCTGAGCTGTGCTCTTGGTTAATGAAGTACTCTGTGTCAGAAAGTCTTTCTATTGTATAAGGTTGATCTAATAAAAATGATATATGTCCATCCATCGGGATAACCCCTAGTTTGTTGTTATACTCCACAAGCCTGTAATCCCATAAGTCTTTTGCTAGATCATAAGTCATGAAAGTTGAAAGGTAGTCATAATATTCTTTTTTAGAACTAAAAGTTTTTGATTCAAAGGAAGTTATAGAATCGGGACCATCTTCTGGTGTTAAGGATTCCTCAAATGTCATATTTTCTGTTAAATAATTTCCCATGTTATTGTATTTTTTAACTAATTGAATAAAAGTTTCCTCATCAACAGTCTCATTTTGATTAAACTGATTATTAGAATCTTCCGCTTTAGAATCTTTATTATCTTCTATAGAGGTATTTTCATTATGCTTACTTACATTATGATCACTATCATTTTTATTATTTTCAATAGTATTGATCTTTTCGCTTTCTTGTTCTTTTTGTTTAAAAAAGCCTTCAGGAATTATTTCTTTTACACTAATATTCAATTCTGAAAAAGGAGAGGCACTTTGTTCTAATATAATATTGTTTTCCGGTTGTATCCAAAAAGGGAAACTTATTGCGAGTATTAACACTAAGGAGAATATAAAAGTTGTTAATCCTGTAATAATAAAAGGATGTCTCCTTTTTTTTAATAAAGACTGTGTAACTTTTTCCTTATTATCTATGGAAAAATAAACATTCTTGTCTAAATGATTTTTTAAATGATTTTTAACTTGGGAATCAAAATGATCCATCTTTATATCCCCTCTTTTCCAGTTCTTTTTTTAGGTAAGCTTTACCCCTAATGAACCTTGTTTTAGTAGTATGAAAGTTTAATTTTAAAGTGATACTTATATCTTTGAGTTTAAAATCTTGCAAATAATAAAGAATTAATATTTCTTTATACTTTGGTTTTAAGCTGGAGATAGTATTTATGATTTCATTTTTTATCTCTTTTTGTTCCGCCATTTTTTCAGCAGAATTTGTAGAGTTATCATTGTATAAATCTGAATCAATTACGGGTTTATGAATAATATTTCGTATACTCCATTTTCGGTGGTAGTCTTTGCATTTGTTTAATGTGATTCTAATTAACCAAGTTTTGTAATCTGATTCATGGCGGAATGTGTTTAAGTACATATAACAAGATATAAATACTTCTTGAACAATATCGTCACATTGTGATTTATCCTTCAGATAAAGGTAAGCAATTCTTTTTAATTCGTCACCAAAGTCTTCCATTAGTTTAGTTAACAAATCTTCCTTTAATTGTACACTCTCTAACCTGTTATTTATTTCCAATACCCTCCACCTCCCTTTATAAATTAGACGTAACCAAAAGAAAAAGTTATTCAAAATTCAGCAATTCTTTTTATTTAAGGATAGAGTAATTTTGAGATTGGTACAAATGGTTACTTTAAATTTACCGATATGGATAGTTTAGAGTATATATATTTCCATTCAGTACGATATTGGAATTCATAAGGGGATTAAAATACAAGGGATTATGATCGATGAAAATTCTATCATTACAAAAACTGTTATGAGACAAGAGCATAATTTACTTATTAAGAGAATATACGAATATTATGTGTTTAACCTTGATGTGAAGCAGCAAATTTCTAACCTATATATTGGGAAGTTGTAGTATCCTCCTGCGCCTCTTATATCTAATATGACTTTCTTGAAAGCTCCATCTTATCCTTAGTATATGATATAGTACGGATTGACTTTAAAAAGACTACAGTAAAAACAAATAATACAGTTTGACTAATGACTTTTTTTAATTACCTTAAAACTTGTAATCTTTTTGTAACAAAAATGAGTCCATAATGTAATTTAATTCGTCTAAATGAGTGAGAATAAAATATGGAGGGATAAAATTAGTATGAAAAAATGGTTGTTATTAATAGTAGTTACTGGAGTATTAATTGGATGTGGACAACAGGAGGATGAAGTAACTCCAAATGAATCAGTTAATGATGAAAGCGAAGAAAATGTACTTGAAGAAGCATCTACAGATTCTAATGTTAAAGCAGAGGCTAGTGAAGAGAATGAAGAAGCTGTTACAAAAGAATCTGATCAACAGTTGACAACAACATCACAAGAATCCGAAGATGATTCACAAAAAAGTAAGGATGCAACCAAAGAACAAAGCGTTGATGAACAAGAAATCGATATTGAATTTATCAAAAACGAATTAAAAATCGGAATGATTGAACAAGAGGTTAAAGAATTAATAGGAGAGCCATTCAAAAAAGGTTATGATGCAAAGAATGCTGAACCAACATGGCTTTATAACATTAGGCCAATTAAAGGTTATTATTTTGAACAGCCCTTCGAAAACGAAGATATAGTTGACGCTATAGATGAAGAAGGGCTTAAGAATGGAGAAGTAGAGATAATACTATTTATAACGTGGGAAGAGGATAAAGTTTCTTATGTAAATGCCTCTTATACAAATGATAAAGGTCAAATTAAAAAATATCGTTTGTTTGAAGACAGAACAGTAAAAGAATCGTAAAAATCTTAGGACATTCACCTTATCGGTGAGTGTCTTTTTTAATCACAAAATATTTAGGGAGTGTCGGTAACTAATCACATTTATCAAACAAGACTAGGTGCACCTGATTTCAATGCAGGATAGAAAAGGTAAGAAAATGATATATAGAATGGAGAAAGTTTTCTAACTTATGAAAATGAGGAACGAACAACAGTATAGTGACACCTTTTTACCTTCAAATTTGATTATAAAGATGAAGGGAGGTGGCACACATGGCTTCTGCAGAAAGAATTGATTCTAGATTACAATTGACATTCGAAGAAGGCACAGACCCAGTCTCTGGAGATCCGATTTATAAGACCAAGTCTTTTAACAACGTGAAGTTAGATGCGACAGCTGACCAGCTGCTAGCGATCACGCAAGAGCTTGTCCCATTACAACAAATGGACTTATATTCGGTGAAACGTAATGACACAGAATTAATCACAGAGGATTAATCCAAAAATCATCAGAACTAGGGAGGTGTAGGTAATGAAGAAGATCGAATTGAAATTCGAAAATGAAGAAGGGAAAACAGTTACTTTCTCATTGGATAATCCAGTGGAGCCTGTCGATCCCGTGCAAGTTAATGCAGCAATGGATGCCATCCTTAATGAAAATGCCTTCTTTTCTTCTGGCGGTGACTTAGTCACAAAGAAAAGCGCCCGCATTGTCGAACGAAATTTTAGCGAAATCGAAATCTAAGGTAACAAAAAGGAGAGCAGACTAGCTCTCCTTTTCATGTAGGTGATGTAAGCACGTTTCAAGGAGAAAGCATTCTAAAAATATCCAAACAAAATACAACTACTTTAAGGAGAGGAGTTCTTCACATGGAGCAAACATGGATATCGTTAGTTACCGATCTCGGTTTTCCAGTTGCGGTGACTTTTTATTTGTTACACCGTATCGAAACGAAGCTCAATACATTAATTGAGTCCATTGTTGCTTTACCTGAAAAAATGAGGTAGTAAATGATTTAACCTCAGCTAACCCCCATAGTTAGCTGAGGTCATTAAAGAAGGCTGTTAGACGGTCGGTTCGAATGTTTGGCAATCTGTTTCTTTTTCATTGGCAGCACTTTTTCCGGTATGACTGACAACATAGATGGTAGCTGCATGACATCTATTGCCCTCAGCCCAGAACTTACAGTTATTTACCTCACATTTAACATCTTTCGCCATCTCACACACCTCCTATATGGATATTCTGATTCAAGAATCCAAAATAATGTGTGGGAAAATTTACTTTTGCGGGTACTTGGCTAGCAACTCTGAAATATAAGCATTTTTAAGATAAATATAATAATTATCAGCTGCTTTTTTGTAGACATTTTTCTGGTAATAAATATCTCCTAGAATGGCATGACAATATTTCACGTCAAGCGAATTTCCTGTCAACTGGAAATAAGGGATGATTTCATTTGTGATTTTGTTTCGGTAATTTTCAGAGCCATGTATCCCTTGAATAATGCCTTTTAATAAGTAGAAATAATAGTCATACTTTTTATTTTTGTTAAGTGATTTTCCACCATCAATCACATCTAATGCCATCTCTTCATCTTCAAGCAATGCGTATATAAGAGCGTTGAAAAAGTTATAGATGACTTTTAATGGAATTATTTTTTCATTGTAGATTGCTTTTCTACAATATTTTAGTGCGCTTTCAAAATCGTTGTCTGCTAAGTAAGCAGTCCCTAATAAATAATAGATGTAATTTCTGTATATGCTTGTGTAGTTATCCAGAATGGTATGTAATTCTTGAATGATATTCTTTATTGGTAGTTGTTGACTACGAAGGGAACTTTTAATCTTAATGATGCGAGATAATAAAATGTTGGGTTGATTTAGCGTTGATTGAAATATCGATAGTGCAGTGGAGGCATAGGAAACAGAACATAAGGTTTGTCCGATTTTATCATAGGCAAGAGCATAGTATAGGTGAATTTCACCATCTTTTTCAAACATAACAGGATTCTGCTTGATCGCTATATTTAAATAAGTAAATGCATCCTTTATTTGGTCGAGTAACAAATAATATAAGCCGATTGATTTGTGAAATGGATAGTTATTAACAGGAGTAAGGGTATCAGCATACTTCTTAGCATCTTCTAAGAACCTTTCAGCTACATCTGTGTGGAAAAGATTAAGTGCATGTTGGAAATTACACCACGTATATATCACACGTTGACTATAAAAATAAGTTATGGGAAATTTTTTGAGTTCTTTGTAGTATTTATTGGCGGTCGCATAATTTCTTTGGTTAATGCTTTGTTGCCAGGAGGTTAATTGATTATTGAGCGGATGGTATTCTGGATGGGAAAGTTCTCCTATTTGCAGGACTTTTACGATCCTCGACATTAATTCTTGAGAGGGGTAAGATTTACCCGATTCAACTCTACTGATTGTTGTAACACTCGTGTCCACTTTATTGGCCAGTTTTCCTTGCGTCCAATTGTGTTCTTTACGATATTGACGTATTAATTTTCCTTTTTCATACACTGATTTCACATCACTTTCCTTATAAAATTTAGTACAATATATATAATACTATAGAATCATTATAAAATCCATATATTTTCTAAAATATTCAATTTATTTACAAATGATCTTGATCGAAAACAGGAGTATTAATAAAATTACTAAAATGATAAATGTTTTTAAGCCGATCAACGGTACAATAAAAAGTAACCAGATGATAAAAATGGCGAAACCAACAATCATGATGAAGCAAAAATAAAAAAAACTTTTCATGGTGTTGTTATCTCCTTTGATTATGTAGTTAATATAAGTTATGACAATCGCCCAAAATCGTGATTTTTGAGATATTTTCCAAGTTAGCATATAATGTGTGGTTGAAGGGGGAATATATCGTGAAAAACATTAATATTAATGATTATCGTAAACCAGATTACCCAATTGATGATATCTTTTTAAAGCGTTGGTCACCTCGTTCTTTTTCAGAACAAGAAGTAGATGAAGAGACATTGATGTCAGTATTGGAGGCATCACGTTGGGCACCATCTGCAAGTAACAAGCAGCCATGGCGTTTTATCATTGCAAGAACAGAAGAGGACCGCAAGAAGTTTCAATCTTTTATTATGGATGGAAATCTTGCTTGGTGTGACAAGGCACCCGCATATGTACTAATTATCTCTGATACAGAAGTCGGAGGAACACATGGTTTTGATACTGGTACAGCTTGGGGTTATTTAGCTTTACAGGCAATGCAAAAAGGACTCATCACACACGCAATGGGTGGATTTTATAAGGGTAAAGCTCGTGAAGTATTAAACATTCCAGACCAATATGCAATCCATGCCGTCGTTGCAATCGGCTACCAAGATGAAATAGATAAATTAGAGGAAAAATTCCAAGAACGTGAACAACCGTCTGTTCGTCGTCCACTAACGGAAACGGTTATGGAAGGTGAATTTAGAGATTGATTTTTTTCTGGTACACGCACATTTTATAAGATGTGCGTGTTTTTTCTTGGATAAGCAATATCTCTTCTTAGGATACATGCTAATATCTAGGGAAGAGAAGCAGTTATCCCCGGAAGAGCGCCACATATCCCCGGAAGCGAGCCCCTGTTCCAAGGAAAAAGTCTTCCATTCCGGGGATATATGCTAATATCCCGGGAAGCGAAGCACATATCCCCGGAAGAGCGCCACATATCCCCGGAAGCGAGCCCCTGTTCCAAGGAAAAAGTCTTCCATTCCGGGGATATATGCTAATATCCCGGGAAGCGAAGCAGTTATCCCCGGAAGGGCGGCACATATCCCCGGAAGCGAGTCCCTGTTCCAAGGAAAAAGTCTTCCCTTCCGGGGATATATGCTAATATCCCGGGAAGCGAAGCAGTTATCCCCGGAAGGGCGGCACATATCCCCGGAAGCGAGTCCCTGTTCCAAGGAAAAAGTCTTCCCTTCCGGGGATATATGCTAATATCCCGGGAAGCGAAGCAGTTATCCCCGGAAGGGCGGCACATATCCCCGGAAGCGAGCCCCCTGCTCCAAGGAAAAAGTTTTCCCTTCCGGGGATATATGCTAATATCCAGGGAAGCGAAGCAATTATCCCCGGAAGAGCGTCACATATCCCCGGAAGCGAGCCCTCTGCTCCAAGGAAAAAGTTTTCCCTTCCGGGGATATATACTAGTATCCAGGGAAGCGAAACACATATCCCTGGAAGAGCGCCACATATCCCCGGAAGCGAGCCCCCTGCTCCAAGGAAAAAGTTTTCCCTTCCGGGGATATATGCGAATATCCCGGGAAGCGAAGCAGTTATCCCCGGAAGAGCGTCACATATCCCCGGAAGAGAATCCTAAAATCATGAATTAAATGTTTGCATCTACGAATAACCAGTTATCCCGAACTTAATAATGTAACTATTTTCTCTCTGCATGCAACTTTCCCGAATAGATACACAAACTACTACCTGATGAGGTGGTTATTTTGGTACAAGGAGCTATTAATCAAAATACAAAGTTAACCAAAGATTGGTTGCAAAATTATGTGGATGACTGGGTGGATTTTTATTTGAAACATACAGAGGAAGGGGAAGTTGCTTCCTATATACCACTTTTAAGTCAAGCAGAAAAGAGTCACTTAGGAATCTCAATCATGGGGATTAATGGAGTTAAGATTGAGTCTGGAAATGTTGATATTCCCTTCACACTACAAAGTATATCGAAAGTTTTTACCTTTATTGTAGCATGTATGGAAAGAGGCGTTTCCTATGTGTTAGATCGGGTTGACGTGGAGCCGACTGGTCAGGCTTTTAATTCGATTATGCATCTAGAAATGAAGCAGCTCAAAAAGCCATTTAATCCATTTGTGAATGCCGGTGCAATTACCGTAAGCTCGCTATTGAACGGTAAAACATCTGATGAGAAATTGGAGCCTCTTTTTCAGTTGTTGGAAACCATTCTAGGATATCGTCCTTCATTAAACATGGATGTATTTGAATCGGAAAGAGAAACCTCGATGCGAAATCGAGCTATTGGATATTATCTAGTCGAAACTGGCTATCTGGAATCAGAGTTAGAACTGACATTGGAAACGTATTTTAAACAATGTTCAATTGAAATTTCCCTTCAGGATTTGGCGCATTTAGGAACGGTACTAGCAAATGACGGTAGGGATCCGAAAACAGAGATAGACATTATTCCAAAGCAATTTACTCGTTTAGCAAAGTCCTTGATGTTGACTTGTGGGATGTATGATGCATCTGGGAAATTTGCTGCGTATGTCGGAATTCCAGCTAAAAGTGGTGTTTCTGGTGGAATTATTGCCGTTTCTCCTCCTAGAGCAAGACAAGAAGATCTTCCTTTCCTTGGAGGGTGTGGAATCGGAGTTTATGGCCCTGCGCTTGATAAACAGGGCAATAGTATCGCAGGAATTAAACTTCTCCGGCATATAGCAAAGCAATGGGATTTAAGTATATTTTAAGGTGTGAAGAACATAAGTCATTACACAAGAAAACGACAGAAAAAATAAAGAAAGTTTTCGCTAATATAAAAAGCATTTGTTATTGAAATTGTTCTTTCATAATTTTTTCTATTATGAGAGATAATAGTCCTAACTTATTATTAGGGAGTTGTTCAGATGGAAAATAATCACGAAAATGTTAAATTAACAGCCGCTGAAACATCCTACTTATGGAACACATACATGGGAGATAGTATGGCTATTTGTGTATTTAAGTATTTTCTTGAACACATCGAAGACGAAGATGTTAAATCTATTTTAAATCACGCATTGGATTTATCTCAGGAACATGTGGTGATGATTGAAGATATGTTCACAAAAGAAGGAATACAGATCCCACAAGGATTTACAGAACAAGATGTAAACCTAAAAGCCAAAAGACTTTTTTCTGATGTGTTTTATTTAAAATATATGAAGAATATGGCTAAAGGAGGGTTAGAAACTTATGGAAGAATAGTATCCAATATCTATCGACAAGATGTCCGTTCTTTTTTCTCCAAATGTTTAACATCTACTATTGAGCTAGATACGGAGTTGTCTAGGCTTTTATTAGAAAAAGGAATAGCCATGCGTCCTCCATCGATTCCATATCCACAAAAATTAGAGTTTGTACAGAAACAATCCTTTTTATTAGAAGGACTAGGTAGACGAGAAGCGCTTACGGGAGCAGAGATAGCTAACCTTCATGCCAATATTCAGACTAACCAATTAGGAACAAGTATAGCTGTGGCTTTTAGTCAAGTTGCTCAATCTAAAAAAATTCTTAATTTTCTGTTAAGAGGGCAAGACATTGCCTTGAAACATATAAAGGTCTTTAGTAGTTATTTAGAAATGAACTCTCTTCCTGTACCTATGTCCTTTGATCAGGAAGTAACCGATTCAACAGAATCTCCATTTTCGGATAAATTAATGCTATTTCATTTTGGGCTTATGATTTATGCTGGTATTGGAAACTATGGAGTAGCCATATCAGAGAGCCGACGAAGTGATTTAGTTGTGGATTATTCACGATTAGTAGCAGAGGTGTTGAAGTTTTCGGAGGATTTCGCAAATATTATGATTGCAAATGAATGGTTAGAGCAGCCACCATTGGCCGCTAATCGAAAAGATTTAGCAAAGGACTAAAATCCCTGTTATTCTTGTGTTTAATCCCACAAAAAATCAAAGAAGAAAAGGTTTACAATACTCGGTGGAATTTGTTATATTTAAGCTAATTTTTCAAATGGGGTGAATGGAATGTTATACCGTCTTGTTCGAAGTATCTAGTTTCTCGGGCTGGAAAAAACGCGTACCAGCCGTCAAGGGAGAAGTATGCCCTTTTTTAAGAACCTATATTTTGAACAGTGTTGGTAAGTCATTGATATTACGATGAAAACAAGACACTGTAGTCTTGTTTTTTTACATTTGAAAGGCGGTAAAAAATGAATGATGAAAAATTTTACGATAAAGTTGGAAAATTAAATGGTTGGGATTTTACTCATATAGAGTCTTTCTCTGAAGGTGTTAAATGGGATTTTTATCAAGAAGTAATCAATAGCTGTTTGAAAACAGACGTACTTTTAGATATTGGTACTGGTGGCGGTGAAAACTTATTAAGAATTGCACCTTCCCTATTTTTCTTGGTTGGAATTGATTTATCCAACTCAATGGTGGAAACAGCTCAATCTAATTTACAGAAATCAACCATACCAAACGTAAAGTTCTTTCAAATGTCGTCTGCTGAGTTGCGATTCCCTACTTGTTTTTTTGACATTGTGTCATGCTGTCACGCACCCTTTTCGGCAACAGAAATAGCTAAGGTATTAAAGAACGATGGTTGGTTTTTGACAGAACAAGTAAGTGAAGCGGATAAATTAAATATAAAAAAAGCATTTGGTAGAGGGCAAGCTTATCATCAAACCGATGGAGTATTAAAAGAACGATATGTTCATGAACTGAAAGAAGCAGGTTTTTCTGACATTCAATCTTTTGAATATGATGCAATAGAATATTTTAAAAGACCAGAAGACCTTCTTTTTTTGCTGAAACATACACCAATTATTCCTGACTTTGGTCAAGATAAAAAGGACTTTGAAATATTGAATGATTTCATAGAGAACTATAGCAGTGAAAAAGGAATTCGCACAAACTCTAAAAGATTTCTTCTGATAGCTAAAAAGTAAATTGGAAAATCTAAAACATGCATAAACAAACATAAAGGTCGTCCATTGTGGCGATCTTTTTCTTATAATTTACATTTAACATGGTTCTTGGCATTTTATGTTAAAATACTCAAATAGTTAGTTGTTGGAGCTGCACAGATCAATAATCAGTAAAAGAAATAAAGTAGGCATTAAGTGCGAATTTATATAAGGCTATTAAATGATGTAAACAAAGAGTTTGCACTTGTAACTATAAGTTTATTTCTTATTATGTCATATTGTTGTAGTGTTTTCTTAGGAGGTGCTAATATGGATATTGAATTTGGTAATAAACTGAAGACATTAAGAGAAGAAAGGGCTTGGTCTCAAGATGACTTAGCTAAGGAAATAAATGTGTCACGTCAAGCGGTTTATAAATGGGAAGCGAATAAAGGTTATCCGGATATACATAATCTTATTAGAATAAGTGATATTTTTAATGTGACGATTGATGATTTGATAAGAAGTGATAAAGACTTACAAGATAAGATAAGTATTGATGAAGAAGAAAACTTTGATCAATTCTCAGACCCAGGGTTTTATATAGGAATTATGTTAGTATTTCTTAGTATATATATTTCTAATGATTCACTCTCAAATATGTTTATGATAATCGGAGTTTTAACAGTTCTATTTTTAACGGATACGATTAAATCAATAAAGTCACTCTTTTAGAATAGATGATATTCACAAACGTTTAAGAAGGTGGGAACTATGGACATTTTAATTGAGCAATTACAGTACAAAGATGCAGATAAATTATTTAAATTTGAACTTGAAAACAGAAATTTCTTTGAAAAAATGGTACCAAGTCGTGGAGATGATTATTATGACTTTGAGATATTTAAAAAACGGCATCAAGCCTTATTAGATGAACAAGCACAAGGTTTATCATATTTTTATTTAATTAAAAATATCAGTGGAGAAATTCTTGGAAGAATGAATTTGGTAGATATAGATAAGTCGGGTTATTCGGGACATGTTGGTTATCGAGTAGGAGAATCATATACCGGAAAAGGAATTGCTTACACAGCGTTAAGGCTATTAATAGAAACAGTAAGTGAGCAAGGAATAAAACAGCTCTTAGCCAAGACAACAAATAATAATATAGCATCACAAAAAGTATTGGAGAAAAACGGTTTTGAGCATATTAGAACAGACGCTGAAGAAATAGATGGACAAAATCTAAAGTTTGTTTATTACTTGTGGACTAATTAGAGATCAATGGAATAGGTGTAACGCTGCAAAAATGGAATATAACGTTAAGATGGTAAGAGGAGGGAATATCAATGATGCTTTTAGGACCTTTTCTAATAGCACTTATTGATTATTTTGGCGTTAACCTGGTGGTTTAGCAAAAAGGACTTCCCTCCAAGTCCCTTTTTTCATCTGAAATGGAATATTTTTTTACCGTTACTTCCGATTCAAAATAAATATAGCTCCGCCAAACCCTAAAATGCACCATACCATTAAATTAATATAATTTCCCATCGTTGCATCAAAGGTAGATGCAGCTAGGGAAGCACGCATCACTTCTGCCATCGAATAAATTGGTAACACTTCATGAAGGGACTGAAGCCATTCGGGCAGCCGATCCATTGGGAAATTTACTGGTGAAAACATAAGTGCTCCAAATACAACAATCTGGGAAATACCCATTGATGCTGTGGGTGACAACAGATAGGAAAATCCATATCCAACACCAATTGACGTTAATGCAATCATCAGTAATGCCGGTACTACCGTCCAAGAGATATCATATCCCGGAGTGAACATGAGATGTGCAACAATAGATGAAACGATTATTCCCGGCAAGGTAATCAATAACCATATGGTTGTATCTGCCCCAAGGATAACGGAGCGGCTCACAGGCCAGGTACGCATGTACTCCATATATCCATCTGTCTTTGCAGTACCAATTTGCTGAGGCAGGATAACCATTCCTGCAATAATCAAAATAATCGTAGGGGCTCCTGTTGCTAAAAATAGAATCGTTTCCGTATCCGGATTTGGCATAAGATAGGAAAAGCCTATAACAATCCCTATGGATATCAGTATTTGTAATAAAGCCATAAATATAAAAAACCCGGCATTTCTAAGAAACTGCATTTGAAAAACATACTTATAATGGCTGACCATATTCATTACGAAACTGCCCCCTTTTTAGAAGTTAATTCAATATAAACATCCTCAATTGTAGTTGGAGACAGGGAATAGTCTATAACAAGGCCTTTATCTACCTGATTCTTTGCCCAATCAATCGTGGATGATACTTTTGATGGATCTAAAGAGAAAATTAGACGGGATCCGTTCTGATGCGGCGAAAGTGCCCATCCAGGAACCTCGATATTTTTAAATTCCTTTTCAAGACTAAGTTCAATTCGCATCCGGTCTCCTACTAAACTTTTTACTTCCGCTGGATCCCCTTGTGTCAATATTTTTCCTTTATCCATAATAGCCACGCGATCCACTGCCTTTTCTGCTTCCAGAACATTGTGCGTTACTAAAATAACGGAGCTCCCGTTTTTCGCCAAGTCACGTATTACCTGCCAAAGGTAACTTCTGCGAACCGGATCAACATCATTGGTTGGCTCATCAAGGATAACTAACTCACCTGGGGCGATCACCGCCATACAAAAGGCTGTCAGCCTTCGCACGCCACCTGATAGTTTTTCGCCTTCTGTATTCGCCCAATCCCCCATGTCCAATGCTTCGAAAAGCGCTTCTACTCGCTTTGGTTCAAATTTCTTTCCCATCCGCATTTTCCCTATCAGTGTTACTGCCTGTTTTGGAGTAAGTAAGCCCAATGACACTTGGGATTGCGGCTGTACGGAACAAATGGACCTGGCACGTGCAGGTGATTGCATTACTGATTCTCCCAGCAAATGAATGTCACCATGATCAGGTGTTAATAGTCCTAATATTTGATTAACCAACGTCGTTTTTCCCGCACCATTATGTCCAAGAAGCCCAAATATTTCTCCTTCATTAATCGTAAATGTGAGATTGTCATTGGCAACATTTTTGGATTCTCCTTTACCAGGAAAAACCTTCGTAACACCTTTTATATCGAGAATCATTTTTTTAATTCCTCCTTTGCAATAAAAACACTTTCAATGAATTGGATAACATCTTTGTTCATTGGGTAAAAAGCAATGCCTTCCTTTAAATTTTGCAGTGCTTGCCACATATCTCCAAGTAATTTTTCATCATTTCCATACATTTTCTCTGCTTGGTTTAACCAGCTTTCCACCAGCTGCTGTGCCTTTTCTGAAGCCGGGTCAATGTTAAGATTATTTTTGATGTCATGAATGACCTTTATCCATTTCCGTATGTCTTCCTCACTCATATTTTGCACATTCATATCCATGATTTTTTTCATTTCATCGTCATTCAAGTAATCTTTATATTGCTGTAAGGCATCTTCAGGATCCTGTTGATAAAGTTGAATAATACTAAAAATAATTTTCCAGTTAATTTCTCCCTCGATCTCAATGGAATACGAGATACCAAGCAGTGCTTGCTCTAGGACCTGCAGTCGTTCCTGTTCTCGTTTAACCAATTCCAGCTGCTGCTGGATCGACTCTTGCCAGGTCGAAGTAGAATTTTCCAGGATATCTTTAATCTGCTCCAGTGAAAATCCCATATATTTCAAAGCTAAAACTCGTTCCAGCCGCATAACGTCATCCTCACTGTATAAGCGGTGCCCTCCCTCCGTTTTTGATGAAGGTTTAATCAAACCAATTTCATCATAATAATCCAATGTCCTCACAGTAACTCCTGTATTTTTCGAGAGTTTTCCAATCGTGTACATTACTTCACCTCATCTTTATTTTCTTTAGTATAAATCAGCACGTTACGTGTTGTTCAATAGGTGAATGAAAAATTTTTAAAAAGAAATTAATATTTACCTGTAAGGTAAACGAAAACTTGCCCTTGCTTTCCTTCTTCACGCCTAACAAGGCAGGTTAGAATAACAACATGTTAGTTTTAATGAATTTTCAAAATACATAATTATGTTAAGCTTAAAGGAAAAGGGGGAACTTAATTAACACCTTTTTTCAACTTTTGTAATCGGGTGCTTTCTTGAATAAGAAGGAATCTTTTTGATATGTGCTACCCATTAAAGGATTAGATTTATTATCTGGAGGAATAAGCAGTTACGTTTATTCACTATTGAAGCTGATGAGTTGAATAAGCGTATTACAATATTTGTAAGTATTTGAGATACTGTTATTGAACATAGTATGGGGGAGATTATGATTTTAATTTTATTTGGTTTCTTAATACTTTTCATTACCGTTATATTACTTTTGATTTTATGTACAAGAATAATAATTTCTTTCATTAAAAATAAGCCTTTTCCTAAAAAATTATTGATTGCAACTTTGTGTGGGGTTGTTCTGGTTTTTTCGATCTATATATATGAAACATATTTTTTTACATTTAGTGAAATTGATAGAGAATCCATGCAAAAGGGACCTGGACCCCTAACCTCTCCCACTGAGGAATATACAGCTAATGCTTATTATGAACTATATGGTGGTGCAGCAGGCGGTGTTAATGTATGGGTTGAAATCACAGATAATAATGAGAAAAGCAAAGTGCAAACTGTTTATTATAGTGATGCAAAAAGTAATATTTCGATGGAATGGCTGGATGGGAATACACTGTACATTCTAAATGACGACCCTGATTATCCCAATTCAAATAGAAGCATTGAATTAGAAATCGGTAAAGAAATTTATCACGAAAATGGTTTGGCTTGTAAAAGTTTGTTAATGAAAGACGAATATGAGACTTGCTACCAAAACTAATAATTTTTATTGAACAAACTGGGTGGACAAGCGAAGACCGAATTGGATAAACGAATTAGGTATAAAAGAGGTAGGTGAGCGATAAGTAATGAGGACATTATTAGAACTACTACGTATAATAATTATTTTCGTATTACTTGGTAATTTAGGTTGGGCAATTTTAGGAGATCTTTATACGATCAATGAAGCAACTGAAGGTTATTCGTGGCTCGGTGCATTAGCGATATTAGTTTTGCTTTTTGTATTATATAGAAACAAATTACAATTCTCTGGTTGGTATCAGGGAGATGGGTGAGAGAAATTGCCGAGAAAGGTTTCCATTACATTAACCTTCACTTCCATAATACTGATTGTTGCACCATTAATATTGGGTTCACTATTAAGCTAACGAATGGCTATAGTTTAACAAGGCGATTTCATATGAGGGGGGTAAATTGAGTAAAAAAAGGAAGTTAATTTTTAGTATTTTAATAGGATTGAATATCTTATTTATCACTATCGTAATATGAGGGTTTATTAAAATGAACAAGTCCTTTTTAACAGAAGTCCAATATAACTTAGTCGAATTAGAAGGTTTAATTGCTCACCAAAGTGAGAACAATTGGTCAGAACCTAACTTAGTGACAATTGAATTAGGAGATATATTGGAAGGTATTTCTCTTGGGATAACTACTGGTGAACAATTAGGGACGCTCTCAAACAGTGATAAGAAAACGTTAAGCCATTTATATTCAAAATTAAATCAATATTCTAATGACGTTTTATATAGTTTCGTTGAGTTAACGGAAGATGATAAGAAGAATTTTGAACAATTACGAGAAATACTTCGAGATGTAGGTTTAGATTTGAATATTTCAATAAGTAATAGTATGGGCCCGTTTATGAGAAAGGTTGAGGAATTAGAAGAAAAACTCCATTCAACTGATGAATAGTATGAATATAGATTAATATGGTGAGAGGAGGGAATAGCAATGATGCTTTTAGGACCTTTTCTAATAGCACTTATTCCGGGGCTGATTATTTTGGCGTTGACCTGGTGGTTCAGCAAAAAGGGTTTTCCCTTATCAGTAAGACTGTTGCCTGGAATCATAACGATTATAGCTGCTGTTGTTCTATTCTATATAGGTTTTGTTAACATTAGAGGGTTTGAAGGTGCCGCTTATGGGTTTCTTGGTTTCTTTTTAGGCATGTTTTCCATTGTATCTTTTGTGTTGGGAAGTGTTGCACGGTAAAATATCATTTTTCTTTTTTAAATAGAAATTACCTTCCTTAAATGCAGGATTTTCATAAATAGAAATGGAATATAACAGATATTCATCCAATTCAGGGGGGAAAGGATATGTGGAAAGAATTTATCACTTCCATTTCAGAGGAATATTACTTTAAAGAACCTGCATCAAAGTATGAGATTTCTCAAATTCAAAAAGAATTAAATGTTGAATTACCAGAAGAATTAGCGGCCTTATTGAATGAAACCAATGGTGTGTGTGATAGTTGGAATTGTCCTTTAATTTGGTCAACTTCCCTGATTATGGAGGACAATCAATTTTTTAGAGGATTTGAAGAATATAGAGACATTTACATGCCTTTCGATAATCTTTTCTTTTTTTCAGACGCAGGTAATGGCGACTTATTTTGTTACGCAATACAAAAAAACGGAAACATTGAAAAAAACGATATATTTGTTTGGAATCATGAGGATGACAGTAGAACTTGGATTGCAAATTCCTTAAAACAATTTGTTGAAGGTTGGATAACTGGTAAGATTAGTATTTAGTTGGAATGACTTTTTGCACTGCCGCAAAAGGAGTAGTGTGATGGTCAATATTAAGTTAGTATTCCATATCTTGTGAGGTCAAAAACCAAAAATGTAGGAGGATGGTTATGATTTATGTTGCTCTTCTTCGAGGGATTAATGTGGGTGGAAAGAATAAAATAGACATGAAGGTACTGAAACAAACGTTTGAACAAGTTGGGATGAATGATGTGATCACGTACATCAATACAGGAAATATTATTTTTTCTTATAATGGTTTTTCAAAAAACGAACTATCACGTTTATTGGAGGAAGCGATACATAATGATTTTGGGTTGCAAATTAAGGTAGTAGTTCGAAGTATCAAATATGTAAGCGAAATCATGAACGCTATTGCAGACACGTGGAAAAATGACAAAGACATGAAAAGTGATGTCATGTTTTTGTGGGATGAAATTGATGATAAATCTGTACTTGAGAATTTAGTCATTAAACCGAATATAGATACAGTAAAATATGTTCCTGGCGCGATCCTATGGTCGGTTGATAAAAAAAATATGACCAAAAGCGGTATGTCAAAGATCGTTGGGTCAAAGATATACAAACAAGTTACTGTAAGGAATGTCAACACTGCTCGTAAGATATATGAACTGATGCAAGCCCAAAACGGTTAAGTTCTACCGTGCGTACTAGACCTTTCATTTCTAGCGTTTGAAGCTGGGATTGGAAAATTCAATGGGAGTGCTTTAAATAATAGAAAGCCAAAAAGGTAGGGTGAGGAAATGATTGAAACGCTAATAAAACAGATTCCTGAACTAGGTGATTTCAAGGACTATTTCCAAATTAAGAAGGGGTTTTCCTCAGATGAAAAGTATCTAGTACAAAATAGCGACAAACAGTTACTTCTACGGACTTTTGAGCTAAATGATATTGAATCAAAAAAGCAGGAGTTTTTTATTCTAGAACGAATGCAAGATTATAACGTTACTTGTTCGAAACCAATCTCTATAGGTGAAGCAGGAAATCGAGGGTATATTATTACATCATACATTGAGGGTATAGATGCTGAGGATGAAATTCAAACATACTCCGATCAAGAGCAATTTAATATTGGCTTAGAAGCAGGAAAAGAATTAAGAAAAATGCATCAGTATGCAGCACCAAGTCATGTTTCTTCCTGGTACTCAAGGAAAGTAGAAAAGCATAAGAATTATATAAACGCATACTTAGCATGTGGGGTAAAAGTGAAAAATGACCACAAAATAATGAATTTTATCGAGGAGAATATATACCTCATGAAACAACGTCCGAATTTGTTTCAACATGATGATTTCCATATTGGAAATATCATTGTAAATAATAAGAAATTTGCTGGAGTGATAGACTTCAACAGGTATGACTGGGGAGATCCCATTCATGAATTTCTTAAAATTGGGATATTTAGTCGAGAAGTAAGCATTCCTTTTTCAATAGGACAAATTAAAGGCTATTTGAAAAATAATGACCCTGACGAATATTTTTGGAGATTATATTCACTTTATCTAGCAATGTGTGTGTTTTCTACAGTAGTATGGACCTTAAAAACTATTCCGGACGACATAAATAAAATGCTAGACAAAGTGTACATGTTTTTAGAAGATCATGATTATTTCGATAGATTAATACCCAGGTGGTATCAATAAAGGTTAAGATTATGAATAATCGATCGATATGAAAATCGAAAAAATTGTTCGAAGGGAAAAAGGAATATTCATTTTTTAAACACGAATACGGTATTCGATAAAACGGATTTTAAACATAATGATGAAGGTGAATTACTAGCTTATAATCAAATGTTAGCGGATATTAAAGAAATGAAGGAAAAAGAATTTGTAAGTAAGTACCTCCACAAAGTAAAGGAAATAGCCAAACAGTTCAAAAACGAAGAATTAAAAGATAAAAGGGAAAAAGAAAGATTGTCTGGATATAACAATGCAATTGTCTCTATCTTAAAGTGTATAAACCCTATGTATGAGTACGATTTAGACGATGAGCCATTCGATTTTCTACACAATAAAGGAAACGAGTGATTAGGATGCATTTAACCATTAAAAATATGGATGAGAATTTAGCGAGAAAGCTACTTCAATGGAGATATGAAAAACCTTATGATTTCTATAATAGTGAAGTTACGGAAGAAGAGTTAAATGAACGCCTCGATGGTTCTTATAAAGCGATAATAGATGATGAAGGTAATTTGTTTGGCTTTTTATGTACGGGTGAAACAGCTCAAATCCCAGTTGGACATAAATTTGGTGTGTATAAAGCTAAGAGTATAGATTTAGGTCTCGGCATGAATCCTGACAATGTAGGAAAAGGTTACGGATATCAATTTGGTTCGTTTATTATTAACTATATAAAAGAAAACAACCCGGAAGTCCCGATAAGATTAACAGTGGCAACATTTAATAATAGAGCTATACACTTATATGAAAAACTGGGGTTTGTAGAGAAGGACAAATTCACCACTGATTATGCGGAGTTCATGACAATGATTAAAGAAAAATAGAGAAAAACACCTTAAACCATTAGTACAATTATTTTAGAAGAGTAATCGTCTCTTGTTAACGGACTAGTTAGTACTAAACACCATTGTTACCCATTCTGTCTTGTGTTAAGAACGTGAATTCATTCAAGTTCTTGACTTCGGCGTATTTCCACTATAGTAAGCACGGAATTGACTAGGTGAAAGTCCTGTGTTTCGTTTAAATGCATGATAAAAGCTGGACATACTCCGAAAACCTACCTGATAACCAATCTCTGTGTTATTAAATGCTGTTGTCAAGAGAAGTTCCTTCGCTTTCTTAACTCTGACTTTTTCTAAATATGTTCGTGGAGTACATCCTGTTTTTTCTTTAAAAATCCGATTTAAGTGAAAACGACTAACTCCTATACTAGAGGCCATTTCGTGTAAAGACATTTTTTCATCATAGTTACTTTCTATCAATTGCATAGTATCTTCTAAAATGTATTCGAGCGGATCATATTTTTTAATACTTAGATCTGGTCGACATCTCTTGCATGGGCGATAACCTGCCGTTTTAGCTTCATCTGCGTTTGAAAAGAAACCAACATTTTCACGATTGGGAACCTTCGACTTGCAAGATGGTCGGCAGAAAATCCCGGTTGTCTTTACGGCGTAATAGAAAACCCCGTCATAAGCTGGATCACAAGTTGTCGTAGCTTGCCACATGGTTCCTTTGGAAAGATTATTTTCACTCATCATCAGACTCTCCCTTCATTTTCTTACTTATCATATAAACCATATATAAAATGATGATCACGAACGGAACAAATATATACAGCTGAAAGAAAGGAATTACTAGCATACATAAAATAAAAGAGATGAACGATGCCCACCATGCAGGTGTGTAATTTTTAAGCAATTTAACGCCTGCCGCCATTGAAAGAACATAAACTAATATCCCTAGAGAGGTCGGTATAAACAAGATGTCATCAAACGTTAGTGACAAAGCATTCGTCACTAAAACACCTGTTATCGAAAAACAGATAACAAACAATACCATCTGTCTTGGAATTTGAGTAGTACCATGTAGTCTTGAGAGAAATTTTGGAAAAGCACCATCCCTGCTTAGTGAATATCCTAATTGTGTTAGACTCGCTACAAAAGCATTCGCTGTCCCAGTACAAATAATTAACGCTAAAACAGCAGTGACGGCTTTAGCACCGATGCCTACTGTATCTTCCATTATAACACCAATAGGAGACAGATTACTTTCCTGACTACCATACGTTGCCGTTCCAATCGTAACAACGCTTAACGATAAAAATAATAATCCGATAATAACTGAACTAACAACTGCGCCTTTGACCATATTTTTTTCTGGACTTTTAAAGCGCTCTGCTAGATTACAAATCGCTTCCCAACCGAAAAATGACCAAAAGATAACCGTTATAGCACTGCCGACAGAAAACCATCCATTTGGAACAAAGGGAGTAAAATTTCCCCATTGTATCCTTGTAAATGACACTAATACGGCTGACACTAAAAGAATCAGTAATAATGAACTTAAAATAACTGCAACTTTACTACTGACATTTACGCCGTAATAATTGAAAACACCTGCAATGACCAATATAAAGATGGCAGTTATAGTCGATTCAAAATGTGAAAGTCCAAATGCCTGACTGATGTAAAAAGCTCCGGTTAAGGATACAATTGTTTGGCCAACTGCTGCTGTAACAAAGTAAAACCATCCAACGATATTGCCAAGATGATATCCGAAAGAATTTCTAACAAAAGTTGCTGCCCCTCCGGCATCAGGATATTTCTGTGCCAAACTAGCAAACGAATAAGCGAGTGGAAAGTTAATTAAAATAACAATAAGCCAAGATACAATAGATGCAGGGCCAGCAATTGCTGCCGTTACAGATGATAAAAAAAGGACACCTGATCCTAGAATTGCTGCCATATATAATGCAATTCCTTGGAATAATCCGATAGATTTATTATTCATATTTTCACTCCTTTTTCTAGTATTTAGTGTACTGATAAGGGAGAGAAAATTCGTCTTGATTTTTGCTGTGTAATTCGTTTTAAAGCATTCATGCGCATTTTTTTGGACATAAATCTGTCTCTTGGCCGCAATGATCATACATGAAAGATATGAAGACGGTAAATGCAGTTACATGAAGTACTTGTACAGTTAATATCTCACTGATCGCCTCCGATCTCATAATGATTATCTGAAATAAAAAAATTAATCGTAAAATAATGAAGGTTTTCTTAAAATAATATAGAAAATAATAATTTATAACTAATTCTGTTCTTTATAATCATGAGTGAAAGCGTTTTAAAAAGTTAGTGACATGGGGGTGATTAAAAGAGTGATGCAATAGAAAAGTGTGCCTGACTATCTTATTGTTAAGGAGGTAACAAATATAATGGGGAAAAGATATCTATATTCTCTACCATTTATGACACTTATTTTACTCATTCTTCCTATCACTTCTTATGCTACAGAGCAAGAATGGACAGGCAATCACGATGAATGGAATGGTAATCCAGAAATCTATGAAGTAAATCGAGAGCCAGTACATGCAAGTTTTATTCCGTTTAATGACGTCGAATCTGCACTACAACGAGACAAGGAATCGTCTTCTAATTATCAAGCATTAAATGGAGATTGGAAATTTCAGTTTTCAGAAAATCCAGCATCACGCCCAAAGAACTTTTACGAGGTAGATTACGATGATTCTGACTGGGATACGATTCCAGTACCAAGTAGCTGGCAACTAGAAGGATATGATTATCCTATTTATACAAATATCACTTATCCTTGGACAGGGGTGGAAAATCCCAATGCACCAAATGCTCCAACAGAGTATAATCCTGTCGGCTCCTATCGAGAAACTTTTACCGTGCCCGAAGGATGGGAAGAAAGAGAGGTCTTTATTTCTTTCCAAGGGGTAGAGTCTGCTTTTTATCTGTGGGTTAATGGAGAAAGGGTTGGATACAGTGAAGACAGTTTTACTGTAGCAGAATTTAATATAACGGACTATTTAGTAGAAGGAGAAAATACACTTGCGGTTGAAGTGTATCGGTGGTCTGATGCCAGCTGGTTAGAGGATCAAGACTTTATTCGATTAAGTGGTATTTTTAGAGATGTTTATTTATATTCCACTTCAAAGGTTCATATGCGTGACTTCTTTGTGACAACAGATCTAGATGAAGATTATAAAAATGCCACTTTAAATGTAGAAGTAGATGTAGCTAGTCATATCGATGGTACTTTAGAAGACCATACTGTGGAAGCTATGTTATATGATGCCGATAAGGAAGAGGTTTTATCTAATCCTGTTGAAGTAACGGCTTCGATAGGAGAAGAAAAGGAAATGAAGGTTGAACTTAGTGAGTTGGTCGAAAATCCGTTGAAATGGTCAGCCGAAGATCCAAATTTATATATGCTTGTGCTAAGTCTAAAAGATAATGATGATAACATTGTTGAAAGCGTTAGCACGCAAGTTGGTTTCCGTGAATTTGAACTGAAAGATGGCCAGATGAAAATAAATGGTAAGCCTATTATGTTCAAAGGTACAAATCGCCATGAAATAGACCCAGTGACAGGTAGGACAATGTCTGAAGAACGTATGATAGAAGATATCAAATTAATGAAACAGCATAATATTAATGCTGTTCGAACTTCCCATTATCCGAATGATCCGCGTTTTTATGAATTAGCTAACGAATATGGTTTATATGTGGTGGATGAAGCTAATTTAGAAACACATGGAGCTCGTTCCTATATACCTGCGAGTGATGAACAATGGTTACCGGCTTCATTAGACCGAATGAAAAGTATGGTGGAACGGGATAAAAATCACCCTTCCGTGTTAATTTGGTCATTAGGAAATGAAGCGGGTCAAGGTAATACCTTTAAGGAAATGCATGAATGGACAAAAGAACGTGATCCAAGCCGTTTAACACAATATGAAGGAGACAGTAGATGGACGGATATTGATTCGACCATGTATCACTCCCCCGATTGGTTGGAAGAGTATGGTCAGTCAGGTAGTAGTAAACCACATCTAGAGATTGAATATGCACATGGTATGGGGAATAGCATCGGTAACTTATTCTTATACTGGGATGTGTTTGAAAAGTATGAGAACCTTCAAGGTGGGTTTATCTGGGATTGGGTAGACCAGGCATTGCTTTGGCCAACACCAATTCGTTACCTAACTACTGATGCGGTCAATGATATTACAGGTCAGCTTCATGGTGAATCCGTTACAGGCTCAAGTGGAAACGGTATTAGAGGGTATGTGACTGTTCCAGAAACTGAATCGTTAAACCTTACGGAAGCATTGACTGTTGAAGCAATGGTAAAGCCTAGTCAAACCTCAACACATAGCCCTTTTGTAGGAAAAGGTGATACCCAATTTGCCATTAAACAAAATGATGATGAATTGGAATTCTATGTCTATAATGATACTTGGCAAGCAGTTGCAGCACCTCTTCCTGATGATTGGTATGATGGTAATTATCATCATGTAGCAGGTGTATATGATGGTGAGAAAGCTCAACTGATTGTGGATGGAGAAGTACTTGGCGAAATGGAGGTAAGCGGAACATTAAACAGTAATCCTTACCCTGTTAATATCGGGCGCAACTCACAACATCCTGATAGACAATTAAGCGGATCAATTGACGATGTTCGTATTTATAATCGTGCTCTTTCACTAGAAGAAATCATTGACGTGACAAGAGAACCAGATGATTCCGCCGTGTTATGGATGGAATTTGAAGATATCGAAGCAAAAGAATATGATCAGAAAGAATTCTATGCGGTAGGTGGTGACTGGGGAGACAATCCAAATGATGGTAATTTTAGTGCCAATGGATTAGTTTTTCCTGATCGTACTGTGCAACCGGAACTATTGGAAGTGAAAAAAGTATACCAAAATATTGATATAGTTCCCGTCAATATTGAAGACGGTACTATGGAAATTAAAAATAAGTTTTTGTTTACGAATACGAGTGAATTTAATATGGAATGGAGTTTGCTGGAAGATGGGGAAGTAGTAGACAGTGGTTCATCTACTGTTGATGTAGAGGCATTAAATAGTAGTGAAGTAACGATTCCATATCATGAGTATAATCGTAAAGCAGGAGCAGAATATTTTGTCAATGTAAGTTTTATATTACCTCATGATACTAAATGGGCGGAAAGTGGTCATGTTGTGGCGAGTGAACAAATTACTTTATCTGAAGATATACCATACCGAGAAAATGTAGCTATATCGGGTATGGACGATGTTGTCTTCAATAATGAAGAAGGAATAATTACAATAGAGGGGTCTACTTTTGAAGTGACTTTTAGTGAAAAATTAGGTACATTAACTTCTTATCAGTTCGGCGACACATCCCTTATTGAATCAGGACCAATCCCTAATTTTTGGAGAGCACCAAATGATAATGATAAAGGTAATGGTATGCCTAATCGTACGGGAACATGGCGTAATGCTGGGGAGAACTGGCAAGTCGATAGTGTCGATGTTGAGCAATTAAATGATAAAGCAGTAGAAGTTATAGTGAATGCCACCCTACCGACAAATAATTCTTCGCAATACCGTGTTAGCTATATGATCTACGGGAATGGAGAAATCGAAGTTGATACGTGGTTAGACCCGGGAAGCAATTTGCCTGAAATTCCGGAAATTGGAATGATGCTAACCTTACCAGCAGAATTTGAAAACCTAACTTGGTATGGCAGAGGACCACAAGAAAACTATTGGGATCGCAATACCGGTGCTTTTGTTGGGACATATAGCAGTACTGTTGAAGAGCAATTCGTACCTCATATTGAACCACAGGAAGTAGGAAATAAAACAGACGTGCGTTGGGTGACCCTTACTAATGAAGAGGGGGTAGGTTTAAAAGCAGAAGGCCTACCATTAATGGAAGTGAATGCGCTTCATTATACACCAAAAGATTTAGACAGTGTTTCAAGACCATACATGTTAACCCCAAGAGAGGAAGTTGTTTTACGATTAAACTACAAACAAATGGGTCTTGGTGGTGACAATAGCTGGGGTGCGAGGCCGTATGATCGATTTACGCTTTTTGCAAATCAAGAATATACACATAGCTATCGATTACGTCCGATAGGAATTGATATGGTAGAGCCAATTGACATCACACCGTTAGAAGATCTAATTGAGGAAGCGAAAAGGATAGATAATGCAGATGAACAATACACAAGCGAATCCTATCAGGCATTACAAACAGCAATTGAAGAGGCTGAAGTAGCACGATCCAAGATTGAGACAGAAGCAGACTTACAACAGGCCATCACTGCTTTACAGTCAGCTATAGAGTCATTAGAAGAGAAACAGCCCGAGGAAGAAGAGAAAATCAAAATATTAGAAGTACAAGCAGGACAAGTGATTGCGAAAGAGCAATTAAAGAATGTAACAGAAGCAGTAGTGTTTAGCTCTGAGATTTCACAAGCAAAAGTAACATTCCCCATCGATGTAATAGAACAACTTTTGGCTCAATATGAGGGGGAAGATATCAGTCTAGTCATGGAAGATGTGGAAGAGAAAGTAGAGGGCTATGAAGCGATTAGCCATGTGACAATCTTTCAATTATTCATTGGAAACGAAGAAATCACCGAGTTTCCTGAATCGATTACCATTACTTTTATGATAGATGAGAATGCAGACCCAAATTGGGATGAGGTTAAAGTTATCTACACGAGTGATCTAGATGAAGAGATCGAATGGGGCAATGGAGAAGGCAGAGAAGTATATGCCCTAGTTGATCATTTTAGTGCATATGGGGTATTTGAAGCGGAGGATAACACCAGTGATGATACGGATGATGAGACAAATGAACCTGAGAAACAAGATGATCAGGATGACACTTCGGATTCTGAACAGCATCCCGACAATCCATCTAAAGGCGAAGATAATACAAATCGCGAAACAGCTGACGAATTACCAGATACAGCTACAAGTACATTTAACATTTTAATAGCAGGTAGCTTATTACTACTGATTGGTGTAATAGTTACTTTCACTTATGTTAAAAGAAGAAAACATGACATATAAATTAACTAAGTCTCTTAAAGATGTTGCTCTTTGAGAGACTTTCCTATTCCAAATATAGTCATGGGAATTAAAGTAGTTTGCCATTATAAGTGACTAGGGGGGAGAACAGATGCAGAAGCTGATATTTATTCTTTTATTTAGTATTTCATTTTTGCTAATGATCTATTTTGGTAAAGAGACTTTTTACATTGAAGGAGAACTTGGTACGGAAAACCCCTATGATTATCACTTTGTCCTGATTATAGAAGAAATAGGTAATGATTATTGGCGACTTGTGGAGAAAGGGGCAAGAGAGGAAGCTGCAGAGCATAATATATATTTAGAGTACACTGGTCCCAAAGTGTTAGATGAAGAAGAACAGCTTGCTATATTTGACCGTATGATTGCAGCAGATGTAGATGGTATTATTATCAAAGGGATTAATAATGAACGCTTTGATACCCTCGTCCAAAAAGCAGTCAATCATAATATTACCGTTGCAACGATTGACGCAGATAATGAGAATAGTGGTCGTCATTTTTATATTGGCACGGATAATTATAAGGCTGGATATTTAGCGGGGCAGACAATGGTCAACCAAACTACTGGCGAGCAGAAAGTGGCGGTAATCATTGGTACGAGAAATGCTCAAAATCAAATTGAAAGGTTATCTGGTTTTCAAGATGCTATCGATTTATCAGAACGGATAGAATTAATCCGAATAGCAGAATCCAATATTACAACACTCGGTGCAGCACAAGCAACTTATCGTGTATTAAAAGAACATCCTGATATTACTGCCTTTTTTGGTGCCAGCGCATTAGATGGAATCGGTATTGTACAAGGAATCAAAGAAATGAAAACAAAGGAACATCCATATATCATTTCATTTGATATATTACCCGAAACGCTTGATGAGATAGAGAAAGGATATATAGAAGCAACGGTTGTTCAGTATCCGGAAGAAATGGGGAGAAGATCGGTGGAGCTGATGTTACAACTGCAGCAAAACCAAACCCTTGAACCTTTTTATTATACGGAAACCGGGGTAGTGGATTCATCCCATATTTATAATGGTGAGCTTATTGCACCGATAGAAGTAGGGGAGTTACCATGAAACATTGGTTTTATACTATTATCAGTGGCAGAACAATACAATCGAAATTAACCTTAATTTTTGCTGTTTTTATTATATTATTTAATATTGTAACCATTTCTATCTACTTTAGTTCTACCCAAATGATGAAACAATACCATGAGAATACGGAATCTCTGTTACGACTTAATTCTATTTCTAAAACTGCTACCAATTTATCAGAAGCTACGAAATCCTATGTGTTAAATCGAGAAGATACAGCCCTCCAAGAATACTATCAGCAAAGAATGCTTCTAAAAGAGGAAATCCAACCATTATTATCTGAATCAGCACCAATTGAATACAAAAACTATATTAATTTGATTGAATCTCTTATCTATCAATCTGAATTAACAATCGGCTTTGTTATTCGGGATGATATTGAACAATATACAACCCATATGAAAGAAGTACAAAGTATGGCTAATTACACTCAAGAGACAGCACTGGAATTACTTGATACTTCTTTAACGGAATATCAACCATTCTATGTAGATATGCAAGATCGCAGTCAATCATTTAAATATTTTACGATATTTCTGTTAATTTCATCTATTATGATCGGCATTTATCTTGCATTTAGGCTTGCAAAGGGGATTCATCACCCTGTTCGGGAATTATCACGTGTAGCAGGTGAAGTTTCGCAAGGGAATTTTGAAGGTACACCTGTTGGAATCGAATCAACGGATGAGTTGAAATTATTAGGAGACTCTTTTAATACGATGCGTTCTAATATTCAAAAATTAATCAAAGAAATACAAGATCAATCAGAACAACAGATGCTCATGAAAGAATTAGAACTCAAGCATTTACAAAATCAAATCCAACCACATTTTTTATTTAATACGCTTAACACCGTAACGAAGATGGCATATTTAGAAGATGCACATTCTACTTCGAGATTAATAGAGTCGTTAGCTTCGATGATGCGACATAGCTTAGGGGATTTAAAGAAAACAGTACAATTGAAAGATGAAATAAAGATGGTCGAAGAGTATATTCATATCCAACGTATGAGATTCATGGAACGAATCGAATTTCATATTGATTCGTTAGAAGATCATTTGAATGTTCAAATTCCGAGGTTAATTTTGCAGCCTTTAGTGGAAAATGCTTTTATTCATGGGTTAGAGACATTGGAAGAAGGCGGTAAGATAGAATTATTTATTCATGATTTAGGTGAATATGCCTTAATTGAAGTGTGTGACAATGGAGTAGGCATCAGCCAGAATCAACAGAGCAAGATTCTGAATATGGAGGAAGATGCACATGTTGGTCATATTACAGGAATAGGCCTTGTTAATGTGATCAAGCGATTACAGCTGTTTTATCAAGAAGAAAATATACTATTCATAGACTCCAAACTAGGAGAAGGAACAAAAATTAAACTTTATCTGCCGTTACAGAAGAAGGGGGAAGTAGCATGAAAGTAATGATTGCAGAAGATGAAATTGTAGAAAGGAAGGCAATGCGTAAGTTCTTAGAAGAAAATATTCAAAGCCTAGAAGTGGTGGGTGAAGCTATGAATGGTAGGAAAGCGATTGAATTAGCAAAAACCCTATCACCTGACATTATCCTAATGGATATTAAAATGCCTGGTATCAATGGACTTGAAGCAATGGAGGAAATTTGTAATATACACCCAATGACTAAATTTATAATGGTAACCGCATATGATTCATTTGATTATGCCAAACAGGCTATGAAGTTAGGGGTGAAAGAATATATCCTCAAACCAAGCAAAAAGGAAGAAACCATTCGTGCTATATTTCGTGTAATGAAAGAAATCGATCAAGATAAGCAAATGAGTGATATCCGAAGCACTTTATTACTTAAAATGCTCATACAGGGTGAAAACACGTATAATTTGCAAAGAAAATTGTGTCCAAACATGCAAAGTGGCTTTTTTATTGTAATGAATAAATATGTGGCATTACCTTCTGAATTTATTCAATATGAGAAAATAGGTCTTTATGTCTCTGATGAAAAAATAGACAATGCATTTGTACTAAAGATGGTGAGGAAGCTCCAACTCCAATTAGGTGAGGACATATTTATTGGGGTTGGTCATCCATATTCGTTACCAAATAATCTAGCATCATCTTATTATGAAGCAAAACAAGCACTACGTCATTTAGTTGAGGTTGGTCAAAAAAAATACGGCTTCCCAACAAGGATCGAATCATCACCAGATTTTACGCCGTTAATGCAGGCACTCAAAGAAGGGGATGAAGATAGAGTTTGGTCTTATTTTGATGTAGCGGTCAAACAGTTAGATATCGAAGCATATTTTAAGGTGAAACAATTACTAGAAGAAAGAGATCTGAGCTTTCCAGAAATACCTTATGAACAACTTACTTCATCTGAAGAATGGCGTGAATTCTTTCAAATTGTATGTCTGGAAATTCGGCGGTATTTTCAATCCAAAAACAAGGTTGAACGCGCAAAAAAATTTATTCATGAAAATTATCATAAATCATTTAGTCTAGAGGATGTCTCGAAATATACTGATTTAAGTACTAACTATTTATCGAATCTATTTCACGAAGAAACAGGAGAGACATTCAGCGACTATTTAACAGAAATTCGAATCCAAAAGGCAAAAGAACTATTACAGCAAAATGAGGCGACGTTAAAAGAAATTAGTTTTTTAGTTGGTTATCGGGATCCAAATTATTTTAGTCGGGTATTCAAAAAGAATGTTGGTCGTTCCCCAAAACAGTATCAAATGATGATCTTAAAATAATGCAGGCATTCTTAAAATATTACAGTATATGAACCATCTATCCGAAGAAAACTTTTTATATAATCATAGTTGAAAGCGCTTATATTATATCGAGGGGGAAAAAAGATGTTAAAGAAAAGTTTAATGTTTCTATTTATGTTCATCTTCATGGTTGCCTTAGCGGCATGCGGAGGAGATGAAGAGACGACAGATGATACAGGCACCACAGACGATCAAACAGAAGATACTTCAGATGATGGAGCAAGTGAGGAAGAAGATGCTGAATCGTCAGGAGATGGTGATACAGTAGAAATCTTCAGCTGGTGGACTGGTGCAGGGGAAGAAGATGGTTTACTTGCACTTATTGATTTATTCGAAGAACAACATCCAGATATTAAAGTGGAAAATGCTGCAGTAGCAGGTGGTGCAGGTACGAACGCAAAAGCCGTACTAGCTACGAGAATGCAAGGGAATGACCCACCATCCACGTTCCAGGTACATGGTGGAGCAGAACTAAATGAGAGTTGGGTTGCAGCTGACAAGATGGAACCGTTGAACGATTTTTATGAAGAAAATGATTTAATGGATAAATTTCCAGAAGAATTAATTGACATGGTAAGTAAAGACGGAGATATCTACTCCGTACCGGTAAACATTCACCGTGGAAATGTGATCTTCTATAACATGGAAGTATTTGAGGAGAACGGTATTGAAGTACCAACAACATTAGAGGAATTTGTCGATGTATTAGCACAACTTGATGAAGCAGGTGTCACACCACTTGCAATGGGTGATAAAGAAGCATGGACAGCAACACAAATTTTTGAAAACTTACTACTAGCAACACTTGGTCCCGATGACTATCGCGCATTGTGGGAAGGAGAAGTTGGCTTTGACGATGACCGTGTTCGCCAAGCAGCAGAATACTTCGAAACAATCCTAGGTTATGTCAACGAAGACCATGCATCCCGTAACTGGCAAGACGCTTCCCAACTTGTTGGTGAAGGAGAAGCAGCAATGACTAACATGGGTGACTGGGCAAAAGGTTACTTCTCTAATGATTTAGATTTAGAAACCAATGTTGACTTTGGTTACTTCCCGTTCCCAGGTACAACAGAAGACTTTATGGTTATCACCGACACATTCGGTCTACCTAAAGGTGTAGAAAATCCAGATACAGTAAAAGAATTTTTAGCAGTTCTTGGTTCCGTGGAAGGCCAAGATGAATTCAACCCATTAAAAGGTTCGATACCAGCACGTGTCGATGCTGATCCATCCAAATATGATGAATACGGTACAGACACAATGGAAGATTTCCAAAACAGTAACTTATCACCAAGCTTAGCGCACGGTTCAGCCGCATCAGAGGGATACCTAACGAAAGCAAATCAAGAAGTAAATATCTTCGTCACCCAACAAGATGTCGACCAATTTATCGAAAAACTACAACAAATAGCAGGAGATCTTTAAAACTGAAGGCTCGCCCTGTGCGAGCCTTCCTTTTGAAACAAGCGCGGAAGTTGCAAATAAAAAGAGAAAGTTGCAAATAAAACTGCAGAGTTGCAAATAAAAAGAGGAAGTTGCAAATAAATCTGCAAAGTTGCAAATAAAAAGTGTAACTTGCAAATAAATCTTAAAAGTTGCAAATAACCCACTCTTTTTATGCGAACCAAAACAACAATTACTTCAAAAAAAAAAGAAATTACTTCAGATGGGAGGACAATCGCGATGAAAATTACCAGAGATCGGCTGATGGCATTATTGTTCTTAGCCCCATCCTTTTTGCTCATTGTTATATTTGTCTATGGGTTTATTGGTTGGACTGGTTGGGTTTCCTTAAGTAATTGGAATACCCTTGTGCCTGATATGTCATTTGCTGGTTTGAAGAACTATATCTATCTATTTGGAGATTATCGTTTCCAAGCAGATTTACGTAATACCGTCTTTTTTACAATTCTATTTATCGGATTTGTTATTATCTTAGGATTAGTTTTAGCGATTTTGCTCGACCAAACGAAAAAAGCTAATTCGTTATTTCGCAATATTTTTTTATTCCCGATGGCGTTATCTTTCGTCGTAACGGGGGTCGTTTGGCAATGGCTACTAAATCCGTCTACTGGTTTCAATCAATTCTTACAAGTGTTCGGTATCCAACCAAAATGGTATACAGATACTAACATTCTGGCGGGATTCCAGTGGGGAAGTATTGAATTCGGTTTACCTGTCGCCATGATTGCTGTTGTAATAGCGGCTGTATGGCAAATGACGGGATTCTCACTTGCGATGTATGTCGCAGGACTTACTGGAATTCCAGATGAGCTTAGAGAAGCGGCACGAATTGATGGTGCATCCGAACTGCAAATCTATCGTAAAGTCATTCTACCGATGCTCACACCAATTACCATGAGTGTAGTGATCATCATGGCACACATTTCACTAAAAATATTTGACCTGATTTATGCGATGACAGGTTCTGGTGCCAATTTCGTCACTGATGTACCAGGTGTCTACATGTTTGAAACAACATTCCGTGGTAACTACTACGCAAACGGTGCAGCAATCGCGATTATCATGTTGCTACTTGTTGCCGTATTTATCGTGCCATATTTGATTAATTCAAGAAGGGGGGCATCATGATGGTAGTGAGGAAAATTGCTAAATATGCCGTGCTAATCGCGATCGCTCTCTTTTTTCTGACACCGGTCTATGTCATGCTGATTACCAGTTTCAAACCACTTGATGAAGTATCGTTATCTGAAATGTGGTCACTGCCATCAGCGATTGACTTTTCTAGTTATACGCACGCATTCACGGAGCTCGCACCAAATTTAATGAACAGTCTCTATCTCGTTATCCCAGCAACATTATTGTCAGCGATACTAGGGGCGATGAATGGATATGTATTGTCAAAATGGAGATTCAAAGGCTCCGAAACGGTATTCACACTGATTCTATTCGGCATGTTTATTCCATATCAAAGTATTCTGATTCCATTAATCCAATTCTTGAATTCTATCAATCTCTATAACTCGATCATTGGGTTGATCTTTACCCATGTGGTTTACGGACTACCGATTACAACCTTGATGTTCCGCAACTTTTATGCGAACATTCCTGATTCGATGATTGAAGCCGCACAAGTGGATGGTGCAAGCTTCTTAGGAATCTTTCGTCGAATAATTTTACCACTTTCGATCACTGGATTTGTTGTTGTTGCGATTTGGCAATTCACGAACATTTGGAACGAATTTCTTTTCGCCGTAACGATTACGAACAACAATGCACAACCAGTAATAGTAGCACTGCAAAACTTATCCGGTAGTCAAATTGTACAATGGAATGTTCAAATGGCAGGAGCATTGCTTGCTGCTATGCCGACATTGCTGGTATATATTTTATTAGGTAAATATTTTGTACGTGGTTTACTTGCTGGGTCGGTAAAAGGGTAAGCATAATATTATTATATTTATGGTTGCAAGTTAATAGAAGCCGATTTCCTACATTAAGAAATCGGCTTTATTACCCAACTGTAGTTTTAAAATAAAGTCGTGAAGCTTCACCCCTTTGTATATGATTGTCTAAAGGGGTATTAAGGGGAAGAACCAATAGGTGAATCATTCGAAAATGGAACTAGCGAAATACTAGTTATTTGAAATAAATTACTAATCATACATTCGCTTGTAACCTTATCAGTAATACTTACGTCTAACTAGTAGAACTTCCTTAAACAGAGAAGGAACAATTCTTTATTATCTCTGAAAACATTCAATAGAGAGACTTGAATATTCAGATGATATTTATGTAAGCAAAGTACTCCTCTATTCCTAACACTTCTATGATATAGCAGAAGTATTTCATCTAACTTCTTAAGAGTGAAAAAAACTACGTATTAGTAATTTGATAACATATCCTTATCCCTTCTTAAATATCTCATAGATTATTCATTGAATTTTCACATACATTAATTAGTTCAGCCAACTACCTAAAATGTGGTGAAGGTGGATTACCTTGTAACAATAAATAGCTTATCCAAGAGCGTTCAGTAATTGGTTGTGGTGCAACAAGAGTAAATACCTAGCGACACTAAGTCAGGACTTAATTAAGCGATTGGAATACTTGATCGACAGTAAATAATTTTAGGAGGATCTTATGTCTAAACATGTAAAGTTTAAAAATTTGTTTTAAGTTTTGGAAAAAAAGGTAAATTGTTGAGAAACTTATTTTTGAAATTGGATTTTCTTAGCCTTAGCTTGCTCAGGATAGGATGCAAGTATATCTCCATCAATCCATACTTTTACTTCATCACCTTTTGACCATTCCTCTGTATTGTCATATGCTAAAGAAATTAAAGAAATACCCTTTTCCTCTTCCTGTATCTCTGAAATTGATTTATTTTTTATATCTTCATACTTGTCCAGAGAAAGATTCTTTGAAAGCAATATCTCATTTTCTGTTACTTCTAAAATAATACCTTCCATATCAGACTTGCCACACCCTGCTATTGAAATACTTAACAATATAGCAGTAAAAGTAATGAATACTTTTTTTTTCATTAGATACACTCCCCCTTTATATAATAAGACGAATTTAGCATTATATGGGTTTCGTTATTTAATTGTTTAATCCTCATTCATAATTGAAAAAATTAAATAGATGAACCATGAGTAACTATTTTCACTGGCACTATTTAATCCTTATTTCTTTATATACCGATATAATACTACTGGTGTTCTACCATTTCTCAGCCCTTGCTGCGTTTGTAGTAATAAAAATTAATAACCATGTATTTGATCGTATATAAAAAAGTTGTGCCGTTTTTAAAAAAGATTGATCAAAATTACTGTTGAGCCGATAGTGAAACATTTATTTTTCAATGTTTAAGTTTCTTTTTGATTAAACTTTTTTACAAAGCTATACCTGCAAATACAAAAAATTGGTTTGTGTCTGTGCATTAAGATTCACCGTCTTTTTTTAAAGGGGTATTCGGATTATCGTGTAGAATCCCCCAAAAAAATTAGCTAATGCTTGCCATATCATATCGGATAATAGTGTGGAAAAACCGCTACTCTTTGCTGTTAAAATCATAGGACTGAATATAAAATTTACAGGTTTTGATTTAAACCTGCAAATTTATATTCCAAATGGAAAGCGTGCTTTACAAAAAAGAAAAATACTTTTATAATTATGGAAAGTCAACTTTCCGTTATGAGGAAGGAATTATGTTATGAAAAACAGATTAGAAGAAATACGGAAAAAACGTGGTGTAAATCAGGAAGAACTTGCTACAGCTTTAGAGGTAACCAGACAGACAATTGGTTCCCTCGAAAATGGAAGATATAACCCATCTATTATTCTTGCATTTAAGATAGCACGATACTTTGGAATGAGTATCGAAGAAATTTTTATCTATGAGGAGGAAACGAATAATGAGAAATAATTTATCATGGTCTTTAATAATTATGGGGGTCTTGCTAACACTGTCAGGAATTATTTTGAGGTTTGTTGGTGCAGAAGTTTTAAAAATTCCGTTTGTAAGAATGGATTTAGTACCAATAGCAGTTAGTTTTTGTGGGATTTTATTATTTGTTATGAGCGGTTCAGCAATCATACACGAAAAATATAAGACGAAAAGACAACATATTGAGGAAAATGATGAACGAAATATCATAATCAATCAAAATGCGAAATCTAAAGCCTTTGACTTGATGACTACTTTATTTTCATTTGGCCTTTTAGCATTAGCAATGTTTGGCTATATGAATAAGGTATCTTTTTTTACTCTCATAGGGCTTTTTTTAATATGCCAAGTTTACTGGGGTTATCAATTTTTGACAAATACCAAAAAGATGTAGAGAAATGGGTGTTTAAGTATAATGTCTTAAGTTGGGCAGAAACTATCTCTCACATGGGGGAAAAACTGATTTTTTATATCCTGATTTGTTTAATCTTCTGAAATATGAAGACCCCACGTATGACAATTTATTATATTGATGAAATCGATGATGGAATTAGATTTTAGTAAAGATATAGAAAGGGTTCCATGCAATACATTAATCTTATGTGGGGAAAATGACAAAGTAAACAAAAAATCAGCGGTGAAGTTGGTAGAACAAATGTCAAAAGGGGAATTTCGCACAGTGAAAGGTGCGGGTCATGAAGTGAATATGGAGGCTTCAGAAAAATTGGCGTCTATCATCCTTGATTTTTTGAGTAAGTTTAAAAGCATCTTAACAGTAAAAAAACCGAATCCATTAAAGGACCCGGTTTTCTCTGATTACCGCTTCACAGCATGAATAAAATGAATCGTCTCAAAAGCAGTTAAATAATCTGTCCTATTGCTAAAGAAATGCTCATTTATGTCAGTCGGTGATAAATGTTCATAAATTTGCAATCCTGCTTTCTCTAACAAACTCTCAATCTCCGCATAAGTAAAACAAGATTTCATTGATTCCCCACTTGCCGCAGCCATTTTAACCATATTTTCAACTCGATTAGAAATGCCCTTTTCTTCAAAGAGTTTTTCGTCTGCATAATCAAAAACAATAGAGCTGCCTGGAGGAAGGTTAGTAAATAAATGTTGGATCAAATTCGCATTTTCCTCTTTCGTTAAATAATAGGAAACACCTAAAAGGCTAATAAATGTTTTTTTGTTATCAAATCCTTGATCTGTTAAATCTTGATGGGAAAAAGTAGTAGTAAAGTCCATCGCAACAAAATGGAGATTTTCAGGAATATCAAAATTAACATCAGCTAACTTTTGTTTTTTAAATGCCTGTGTAGCAGGAAAATCAATCTCATATATATCTAATCTATCTGTCAATTCTGGGTGCCGAAAAGCAAAAGTGTCTAATCCCGCACCAAGTATGACATACTGTGATGAACCCAACTCAATTTCATGAAGTAGTACTTTTTCACAATATGCAGCACGTGCTAATGGTGTAGGAGAAAGCTGTACTTGTGTAATCCATTTCAAAATTTCTTCTGGCTGATCTTTAAAACGCTCTCCAATATCTTTGTTAAAAAACTGAATTCCGTTCATCATATTCTTACTAACAGCTGAAAACTCTTCTTCGGATAGTAAATCGTTGGCAATAAAATCATCGAAAATCTTAGGCGTATCGTATTTATGGTGATATGCTCGGCCAAAAGCCGATACTAAGGAAGTTAGACTTGACTCATTCTGCTTCATTAACATCTTCCTCCTATACAAAAAAATAAGATTCCCCTGGCCAGGAGAATCTTATTATATCACCTAATTATTAATATTACATTATAGCATAAATCAACTTTTTTATCAACTCTTTTGCTTCTGATAATGGTTTATATATGTTAAAATATAACAAGTGAAAATTTTTAAGTTTCAGATTAAATTGAGGAGGGATTCAATTGAGAAATTTTGTTTTGAATATGTTAAGTATCATTACTTTCTCACCTTTGATCACGGAAGTCACTGAAATGGAAATAGAGAAAAACATAAGAGAGCTTAAAAAATATCAGTGGTTCAACAACCTCCTAGTAGATGAACGATATAGAAGTCAGATTATTCACGATAAAGATGTGCGTGAGACAATCGGGAAATTCAATGTTGAGAACCTCGATAGCGCGTCTTATCAAAAAAAGCTCCAGAAAATGTTGCGTAAAAAAGTAATTAATTAATTCTAGAAGGAGAAACAGACTTATGTCAGAAAATGATTCATTCCATGATATGAACAAAAAAGAGAAACTCATTACTGTTGTCGCCATAACACTTCTTATAATTGTCGCAGTTGGCTTTGTATTAGGAATATTTTTCTTTGGATTTGTAGGGGTTTTTGAATTACTGGGTGTTCAGTATACATCTGTTTGGTCGCTAATTGTTTTTGTTATCAGCTTCTTTGTTATCGGAATTATTGTCGATTTGATTTTCAAACCGATTTTCAAGTTAATCCTTCGTAATATAACAGGTAAATTGCAAACGCCAGCTAGCCGATTCGTTTATGAATTGGTATCTAACTGGTTCGTTTTGTTTACGGTAGATGAATTCATGAGAAGAATTAGCCTTTCCGTGTATACAGAGGTTATCATGGCATTGCTTCTAGCTGTACTGGAATTAGTTTTTGATGGCGAAAAAAAAGTAAACAAAAGCTAATGGGGATTCTCTGTAGTGAATCTACATTAAATTTCCTCTGTATCTTTTAACATCTGACAAGTCAAATCTATGAAAGATTTTAACGGAAGATTCATTGATTTATCTTTATGCCATGCGATTTGCGTGAAAAAAGCTGGTGCATCGCTTTGCCATTTTAGTTCTTTCAATCTACCTGAGCGTATATCTTTCTCAACAGCCATATATGGTAGCTTAGCTATTCCAAGTCCTGCTATCGCACATTGTTTAAGTGCTTCGATACTGACAAATTCTATTCTATTGGAAGGATATACTTCTGCCTTTGTTAAAGTATTTTCAAAAATGGTACGATATGAACAACCTGTCTCCGTCAACAATAGCGTTTCATCTTTCAGATCCTGAGGATACACTTCTAAATGATTGGCTAATCGATGATCTGGTGATGCCACAATCTTCATTTCATCCTTTACCAATCGCTCCACTACCAAAGAATCAGTATATCTCACTTCGTCCATGATAAAAGCAACATCTAAATTTCCTTTTAGTAATTGTTCTTTCGCGACTTCATCTGAATGAGCAGGTTTAAATATTAATTTGACCTTTGGGAATTGCTGTTGGAACTCCTTTAGTAAAGGTGGGAGCCTATAGGTACATTGGCTTTCTTGTGCTCCGATAATCAATGTGCCTGACGGTTCATTTCCTCCTGTTGCAATTGATTTTGCTTCTTCGGATAAGTTAACCATTTTGTCTGCGTAAGTTTTGAATTGCTTTCCGGTTTCCGTTAAATATAATGTCTTACCTAATCTTTCAAATAACTTGGTATCTAGTTCTTTTTCAAGAGATTTAATTTGAGAGGTGACACTTGATTGAGCAAAATTTAAGATTTTAGCTGTTTTGGTAAAATTCAAAGTTTCTGCTGCTATTTTAAAAGTATTCAACTGTTTGATATCCATATTCATTCTCCTGTAATCGAATATATCGATTGATGCAATCAAAATATTCAGTTTTATTAATTATTGTTTTTATTTTATGATATGAATAACCTTTTCTCAAAGGATATGAATAATAAAGGAGTGGATAGGATGTCTATAGCAATTATCTACGGTGGGACACGAAAAAACGGAAATACGGAAATTCTAACGGAACATGCCATCCATGGTGTGCAAGCTGAACGCATTTATTTGGATGATTATCAGATAGTCCCAATCAAAGATTCACGGCATGCAAAAGAAGGATTTAAAGATATCGATGATGATTATAACTTATTAATAAAGCGGCTGTTAGCTCATGACACCTTAGTGTTTTCAACACCTATTTATTGGTTTGGGATGACTGGGCAAATGAAAACCTTTATTGATCGCTGGTCTCAAACACTTAGGGATTCGAACTTTCCGGAATTTAAAAAACAAATGCAATCCAAAAACGCCTTTGTAATAGCTGTAGGAGGGGATAATCCGCGATTGAAAGGATTGCCTTTGATCCAACAATTTCAATATATTTTTGATTTTATTGGTATTTCATTTGATGGCTATGTCCTTGGACTTGGTAATAAGCCTGGTGAAATATATAAAGATCAGCAAGCATTATCTATGGCGAACGAACTTTTGCATGAAAAGATGTAAATTTGGTATTTTATGTTAAAATGAAATTTAGCATCTGTAAGGAAGGGATTTCTATGATAGTTATTATCGTCATTCTATTTTGCATCTTTATCATGGATCAGCTTATCAATAGAAAGCTAATAAAAAAGATGAACATGGAAGAGGCTGACTTAGAGAAAAGATATGTAAATAAAACACATAAATATGTGGAGAATATCCTTCACTGGGCAACTTTGCTATTGATACCTGCATCAATAACTGGTGAATATCACAGGCTTAGACTGTTCCTTTTTATTGTTCCTAGTTTGATGTTTGCTTTTCGTGCCATGATGAAGTGGAAGTTTGCAACAGATAACCAAACATATCTCCTAAGTGCGGTAACTTGCGTGTTATTTATTACTGGCTCGATTGTTTACGGCTCTATACATTTCGGTATCATAACTTAAAAGGAGATTTGCTATATGGATAAAACTGATATGATCGAATTAAGACATTTTTCAAATGAATATTTAGAAGTATTAAATTCCTTTGCACTTCCTAATGAACAAGCGCAATATACATCGTTGCCCATCAATTATAAAGAAGTAACAGAAGGACAGCATCGAATTGTTATTTTAGACGAGATGGAGCCGGTGGGCTTTTTTCTCTTGCACGAAACCGACAGAGTAAAGGAGTATTCGGATAATCCTCAGGCAATGTTGCTCACCTCATTATCGATAAACCAAACTAAACAGGGAAAAGGCTACGCAAAGCAAGCTATGAAATCACTAAGAAAATTCGTTAGCGCAGAATTTCCAGAGTGTAATGAAATTGTTTTAGCTGTAAATCACAAAAACATAGCTGCTCAAAAACTGTATGAAAAAGTGGGATTTCAAGATACAGGAAAAAGAAAACATGGTCCAATTGGTGAGCAATTTGTTATGAAGTTAATGTGGTGAGGTCTTTAACAGATTTTATAATCAAGAGAGACTATACAGAAGAAACAGCAAACCAAATTATTGATTGTAATGGGCGCATAGCAAAGGAGAATACAAAATGCCTATTGTTTATCATAAACAATTTATTGAAGCATCTGTAGAAGAATGTTTTAATCTTGCCAGAAGCGTAGATATACATACTAAAACAACAGCTAATACGAAGGAAAGAGTTGTTAGTGGCGTTACACACGGGTTATTAAATGAGGGTGATACGGTCACTTGGGAAGCTACTCACTTTGGCATTAAACAAAGGCTAACTGCAAAAGTAACTCATATGAACAAGCCTACGGAGTTTGTTGATATCATGGTAAAAGGAGCCTTTAGTTCATTTACTCATACACATCAATTTGTAGAAGAAAAAGGTGGAACCATAATGATTGATACATTTGAGTATAAGTCACCTTTTGGGTTAATAGGAAGAATTGCTGACAAGTTGTTTCTAGAAAAATATATGACAAGGTTTATCATTAGCAGAGCAAAGGGGTTAAAAGCAATTGCTGAGAGAAACGCTCAAACTGGTTCGTCTTGTTTAAGTTAGGGGGAAGCATGCAGAGTATTACAGCAGAATCCTGTTCCAAGGAAAAAGTCTTCCCTACCGAGGAAAGAACCTCCTCTTCCCAGGATAAGTGGATACATCCACGGAAGGGAAACAAATATCCCCGGAAGCGGAGCACATATCACCGGAAGAGAAATGCTGTTCCAAGGAAAAAGTCTTCCCTTCCGAGGAAAGAACCTCCTCTTCCATGGATAAGTGGATATATCCATGGAAGGGAAACAAATATCCCCGGAAGCGGAGCACATATCCCCGGACGCGAAATCCTGTTCCAAGGAAAAAGTTTTCCCTTCCGAGGAAAGAACCTCCTCTTCCCAGGATAAGTGAGTATATCCATGGAAGGGAAACAAATATCCCCGGAAGCGGAGTACATATCCCCGGACGCGAAATGCTGTTCCAAGGAAAAAGTCTTCCCTTCCGAGGATAAGATCCTCTGTTCCCAGGATAAGTGGATATATCCAGGGAAGGGAAACAAATATCCCCGGAAGCGGAGTACATATCCCCGGACGCGAAATGCTGTTCCAAGGAAAAAGTTTTCCCTTCCGAGGAAAGATCCTCCTCTTCCGTGGATAAGATGATATTTCCAGGGAAGGGAAGCAAATATCCCCGGAAGCGGAGCACCTATCACCGGAAGAGAAATGCTGTTCCAAGGAAAAAGTCTTCCCTTCCGAGGAAAGATCCTCCTCTTCCATGGATAAGATGATATTTCCAGGGAAGAGAAGCAAATATCCCCGGAAGCGGAGCACATATCCCCGGACGCGAAATCCTGTTCCAAGGAAAAAGTTTTCCCTTCCGAGGAAAAAGCCTCCTCTTCCCAGGATAAGTGGATATATCCAGGGAAGAGAAACAAATATCCCCGGAAGCGGAGCACATATCCCCGGACGCGAAATCCTGTTCCAAGGAAAAAGTTTTCCCTTCCGAGGAAAAAGCCTCCTCTTCCCAGGATAAGTGGATATATCCATGGAAGGGAAACAAAGATCCCCGGAAGCGGAGTACATATCCCCGGCAGAGAAATGCTGTTCCAAGGAAAAAGTCTGCCCTTCCAAGGATAAGATCCTCTGTGCCCGGGATAAGTGGATATATCCATGGAAAGGAAACAAATATCCCCGGAAGCGGAGTAGATATCCCCGGAAGAGAAATGCTGTTCCAAGGAAAAAGTCTTCCCTTCCAAGGATAAGATCCTCTGTTCCCGGGATAAGTGGATATATCCATGGAAGGGAAACAAATATCCCCGGAAGCGAAATCCTGCTCCAAGGAAAAACCACCCTTCCCTTAATTAAACTTAATGAATAGCACTTGCTCAAATAACATCACTTCTTCAAAATATAAACTCGTCCGCTTTTACTGCCGTACCAATCTAATATTCCGGCGTTTGTCATTAATGTTCTAGCGGTATATTCTTTTTCTACATGTAAAAACTCCCTGCACTCTTGGTTCGTCATTGTCGGTTTTACAAATACAAAATGATCGAGCAGGCTCGTGACATGTGCATGACGATCTCGCCCGCCACAATGAGGACAATCCCAGATTACTCGTAAGCGATCCATTGCCAACCTACCGCAAAAAGGGCACAGCACCCCGCTCTCGACATCCCCTTGTTCAAGTCCAAATCTTTTCCAATAATGCATCTCTGGTTTACAATGCGCCTGTGCTAACTGATAACCAACACGCGTCAGCTCACTTAATTGAAAAAAGGATTGCGTATATTGATCAGCAGCACGTTTAAAAGATTTCTTCAATAAAGCAAAAGGCATAACCCAATCATATACCCAGTCACTACTCGAGTCCGTAACTATCTCAGCATTTGGATCTGCTAGAGCTACAAGATTGACGATCGGATAATTTTCCCACTGAGTACCAAGCCATGAGCGGAGTTGATCACGCTGTTCTTCTACCTGTGATATAGGGTGCATCATCCCGTATTTCTTTCCATGCAAAGCGTATTGGAAATTTCGCGCGTTGTTTTGAAAGGTGAATGTACCAGGTTGGCTTTTCACATCAATGTTGACAGCAAAGTGTGAAGTAAGGAGAAGGTTATCGATTTGAAAAAAGGAATGCCGATCTGTAGCGGGGAGGCGGAGGTCTTGAAGAACAACTACATCGTTTGAGTTAATTCCGATTCGTTCTAAGTAAAAATCGAGTTGGCATTCAGCTTGATAGCCTTGTTCAATATTACGAAGTTCTAGCTCCATGTCACGCCTTCGTTTTCTGATTCGTTTCAGGCCACGTTTCAGCATTAAAATACTTTCCGGTTCCTGTCGCTTCTTGATAATAATAGCAATCACATCCTTTCTTTCTAGAATATTCGACATAAATAGTAAAATTCCTTTTCAAAATTGATTTTAAGTTGGACGGAAGTAAGGATTATTCAAAAAGTTAAAGATCGAAGCACTCTTCAACACCCACTGAAGGAAATTTTATTTTATGTTAAAATATAACAATAGATATTCTCAAAAGAAAACAGGAGGAAGTCGCAATTAAATACTTTAAAAATAAACGATATTGGATACTAATGCCACCATTTTTTATAATTGCTGTAATCCTATTATTCTCCATTCCAAAGGTTTATACGAGCTACTATACACTTCTAGTAATCATTGTGTTTTGGTCTATATTTCATACTTGGAATTATTTCGCCGAAAAGAAAAATAGCGAGAACTCATCAAGATAACCAGTTGAAAAAAGGAGGAGTATATACAATGGAAATCATCATTGGATATTTTCTAGGTGCTGTCGTCTTAGTCTTATTCCTTATTTCACTTATAAAAATGATATCCAATCGAATTAACACCACCAATAGTGAATTAATGCAAAGGATAGATCATTTGGAAAAGCGAATAGAAGATTTAGAAAACAAATAAAAGGAGGGGAAGAAGTATGTGAAGAAAACCCCGATTCAAATTGTCATTTGTGTTGTTGCTAATACATATTGGAACATACTTTGTCAGGAGTGGCTGTGTGTATGATCAACAATTTTTACACTATGGTTAGGAATTATCACCCTACTGATCGGACCGTTCGTATGGAATAGATATCGAAATAACACTAGTAAGAATAGCAAATCTTTTTCTATAGCTTCCTAAACGCTATGAGGAGCAAAGGTAGGTTGGAATCTATCATCACTACGTTGTTATTTGCCTTCATACATGGTATCACCTTTGGCAATCATTTAAGCGTTATCATTGATCCTGGCTTTGTTTTAGGATGGATCAGAGCCAATTCAGGAAGTATCCTACCTGCAATCGTATTGCACAATGGCATTAATCTACTTGCAACTGTAGTACCGTGGTTATTATAACACTCTCGTAAAAATAGAGATCATCCTTGCATATTTGTTCGCTCTACTTGAAAAAGATAAGTAGTTTTTCAAATGTTATATATTTAACAATAACTTGAAGTTATTTGTTATCTAAAAATGGAGGAAAACAAATGAAGCAAAATATTTATGACAATCCTGATTTCTTTAAAGAGTATATGGATTTACGTGAAAGTGGAATAACTTATAATGATTTCATTGAACAACCAGCGATAAAATCTGCCATTTCTACGCTCAAAGATAAAACTATATTAGACTTAGGGTGTGGTGCCGGTAAGTTTGCAAAGTATTGTGTAGATAACGGTGCATCAAAGGTTATAGGAGTAGATATCTCCAGAAATATGATAGAACAGGCTAAAAAAGAAAACGAGAATGAGAAAATAGAATATATATGTACCCCAATAGAAGATTTAGAATTACAAAACCAAAAGTTCGATTTAATTATAAGCTCGTTAGCTGTACACTATATAAAAAATTATACCAATCTGATTCAGAAGGTAAGAAATTTATTAAGTAAGAATGGCGAATTTATATTTTCAACAGAACATCCTATTGTAACTGCCCGAATTGAGATGGACAATTGGTTGAGGGATAGCAACGGAGAAAAGCTACATTGGGCTTTAGACAATTATCAGGAAGAAGGAAAAAGGGAGCATAATTGGTATGTGGATGGTGTAATTGTTTATCATAGAACCATTTCAACTTTAATAAATACACTCTTAGACAACGGATTTATATTAGAAAAGGTTATTGAGCCACAGTCAATCCCATCTGGATTAGAGCAAATGCCTAAATTAGTAAATGAAAAAAGAAGGCCGTCTTTTATTGTTATCAAATCAAGGGGAGCTAGTTAAATCTTGAGTCACTAACATACAAAAAGTCGATAAGCGCTTCTGTACACATAAACGATATCTTAGATAAGTAACGACGGGGGATTAGATGAAGAAAAATTGGAAAAAGCTTGTACGCAGATTTCTACTATTATTAATTGGTATATATATGCTATATAGTCTCTATACCCATCTGGAATACAGACACTATATTAAACAGAGTATCGAAGGAAATTATCAGTATTTAGAAATCATTTCTGAAAAAGGTGACAACTTGGCTGATTGGATCGAGGAATTCGCCAACTTAAAGATGGAGAATCAAGAAAATAGTGAGGTGGACAGTGAATTATTCTATGCATGGCGTGTTGTAAAAGGGGAAAGTAAAAGTATTCATAGTTATTTGTATGCTATTTCGACATTACATACAGATGAGGAAGAATCCTCTGCATGGGATTTATTAAAATTTAGCTTGATTCGTACCGATGAATTCATAACTCAGTTGACGAATAAATTCCTTGAAAATCACTCTTATGCGATAAATAGTGAAGACCAAGAGAAAATAGAAGCAGTTATTACAGTGTATAGAACAATTAATGAGGAAGTAGAAGGTGAATCCATCAACTTAGAGAAAATATTGGAGGACATAGAGAAGCCAATGAATGTCATATATGATGATTATCCAGGAATATTGGAGCGTACGGGGAAATAACACCCCACTATTAATCTAAGGAGAAATACCATATGACAATTAATGATAAATGGAAAATAGATAGAATAGCATCTGCACATCGAGGGGAAAATCCTATGATTATAAAAAAAATGAGGAGTGGTTTTGCTGCCATTGGCGATACTCAATTTCTACCAGGATATTGTGTGCTTTTACCATTTGAAATGTATGGCTCATTAGAAAAACTTGATTTTAACGTTCTTCAGAAAGAAGTCTCCC